>NZ_JBMDJL010000024.1:0-112970 GCF_057809175.1 Pseudomonas sp. FG43 | reverse complement strand
CTCCGTCTGCGCCGGAAGTGGGGCGAATTATAGAGACATTAAATCGCCCGTCAACCGTTAATTTCAAAATACTGTCATAAATATCTGCTAGCCCAATAAACACCGGGGGAGGTCTTCATGAAGACCTCCCCCCAGCATCCATTACTTACAGACTCGGGAAAGCGAATTGCGACGCTTCATGGCTGGCCCTCTGCGGCCAACGCTGGGTAATGGCCTTGCGGCGAGTATAGAAACGCACACCATCCGGGCCATAAGCATGCAGGTCACCAAACAATGAACGCTTCCAGCCGCCGAAGCTGTGGTAGGCAACCGGTACGGGCAGCGGGACGTTAACACCGACCATCCCGACTTCGATTTCATCACAGAACAAACGAGCCGCCTCACCATCACGAGTGAAGATACAGGTGCCGTTGCCGTACTCATGCTCATTGATCAACTGCATCGCTTGCTCAAGGCTAGCGACACGCACGATGCACAGCACCGGCCCGAAGATCTCTTCTTTATAGATGCGCATCTGCGGCGTCACCCGATCAAACAGGCAGCCGCCCATGAAGAAGCCGTCTTCATGGCCTTCAATACGAATATCGCGTCCATCGACAACCAGCGTCGCTCCAGACTGAACGCCATCATCTATATAGCCACTGACCTTTTCGCGGTGCTGCCCGGTAACCAGCGGCCCCATGTCCAGACCACAACTGGTACCTGCACCGATTTTCAGGCTCTTGATCTGCGGAACCAGCCTGGCCACCAGCGCATCGGCAATCTGATCACCGACACAGACCGCAACCGAAATCGCCATGCAACGCTCGCCGCACGAACCATAAGCGGCACCCATCAGGGCACTGACTGCGTTATCGAGATCGGCATCAGGCATCAATACCGCATGGTTCTTTGCTCCACCCAGCGCCTGAACACGCTTGCCTCGCGCAGCGCCTTCTTTATAGATGTACTCGGCAATAGGCGTAGACCCCACAAAACTCAGCGCCTTGATCTCTGGTGCTTCGATCAGTGCATCGACGGCAACCTTGTCGCCATGCACGACATTCAACACGCCCTTGGGCAACCCGGCCTCGTGCAGCAACTGCGCGATCAGCAAGGTGGAACTCGGATCACGCTCCGAAGGCTTGAGAATGAAGCAATTGCCGCAAGCAATGGCCAATGGATACATCCACAACGGCACCATGGCCGGGAAGTTGAACGGTGTGATGCCCGCAACAATGCCCAATGGCTGAAAGTCCGACCAGGCATCGATGTTCGGCCCGACATTACGGCTGTACTCACCCTTGAGGATTTCCGGCGCAGCACAGGCGTACTCGACGTTTTCGATCCCGCGCTTCAGTTCGCCCGCCGCATCTTCCAGAGTCTTGCCATGCTCTTCGCTGATGAGCTGAGCGATACGCGCTTCGTTCTGCTCCAGCAGTTGCTTGAAACGAAACATCACCTGGGCACGCTTGGCCGGCGGCGTATTGCGCCAGGCCGGGAAGGCAGACTTGGCCGAGTCAATGGCTTGTTGCACGGTTTCGCGACTGGCCAGCGCGACGTCATGAATCGCCTGACCTGTCGACGGATTGAATACATCCGCAGTACGCCCGTTATCGGAAGTGAGTTCACCGTGAATCAAGTGTTGGATACTGCTCATGCAAAATGGCTCCAGAAAATTTGCGTCTATATACCGGTGCTAATCAGTCAATAAGGTTGAGCGCCTCACCTACGGCATCGAACAATCGATCCAGCTCTTGCGCCTTGCAGTTGAAGGTAGGGCCGAACTGCAGGGTGTCGCCGCCAAAGCGCACATAGAAACCGGCCTGCCACAACTTCATCGCTGCCTCGAATGGGCGAACGATGGCATCGCCATCACGCGGCGCAATCTGAATGGCGCCCGCCAGCCCGTAGTTACGGATGTCGATAACGTTCTTTGTGCCCTTGAGGCCATGCAGCACGCTTTCAAAATGCGGAGAGATTTCAGCGACCTGCTGGACCAGATTCTCACGCTGCAACAACTCCAGCGCCGCCAGACCTGCCGCACAGGCAACCGGGTGAGCGGAATAGGTATAGCCATGCGGGAATTCGACGGCATATTCCGGCGTTGGCTGGCTCATGAAGGTTTGATAGATCTCGCTACTGGCAACCACGGCCCCCATGGGGATTGCACCGTTGGTGACCTGCTTGGCAATGCACATCAGGTCAGGCGTGACACCGAAACTGTCGGCACCAAACATGGAGCCTGTACGACCAAAACCGGTAATGACTTCGTCGAAGATCAGCAGGATATTGTGTTGGTCGCAGATCTCGCGCAGGCGCTTGAGGTAACCCTGCGGCGGAACGATTACACCAGCCGAGCCCGCCATCGGTTCAACGATGACAGCGGCGATGTTCGAGGCGTCATGCAACTCGATCAGCTTGAGCATTTCATCGGCCAGTGCAATACCGCCAGCCTCAGGCATCCCTTTGGAAAAAGCATTGCCGGGCAACAATGTGTGCGGCAGATGGTCGACATCCATCAGTTGACCAAACATCTTGCGGTTACCATTCACGCCACCCAGGCTGGTGCCGCCGATATTCACACCATGATAGCCACGAGCCCGACCAATCATTTTGGTCTTGGTCGACTGGCCTTTCAGACGCCAGTAAGCACGCACCATTTTCACGGCGGTATCGGCGCACTCGGAACCGGAGTCGGTATAGAAGACGTGATTGAGATTGCCCGGCGTCAACTCAGTGATTTTTTCCGCAAGCTGGAACGACAGCGGATGACCGAACTGGAACGCTGGCGAGTAATCCAGAATCCCGATCTGTTTCGCAACGGCTTCCTGGATTTCCTTGCGGGTATGCCCGGCACCGCAGGTCCACAGCCCGGAAAGCCCGTCATAGATCTTGCGGCCCTTGTCGTCGGTCAGGTAGCTGCCATGCGCAGCAACGATCATCCGCGGGTCGCGCTGGAAATTACGGTTGGCGGTGTATGGCATCCAGTGAGCGTCGAGCTTCAATTGGCTGGATACAGGCACATCGGACAGTTCGAGCGCATTCATTGGAATGGACCTCGCAGGGTGTAGGGCAGGAGTGATTGCAGCCAAAGTGCCACGGAGATAAAGTCTGAAAAATCCAACTTTTAAGATCTTTAGTTAGGTAACTACTAAACGATGAGCATTCGTCGCACAGATCCATTGGCCCAAGTCAGTGATTTCGATATCCGTCTGCTGCGCATATTCAAAAGCGTAGTCGAGGCAGGCGGTTTTTCGGCAGCCGAAAGCGTGCTCGGGATTGGCCGTTCGGCCATCAGCCAGCAGATGAGCGATCTGGAGCAGCGCCTCGGCCTGCGCTTGTGCCAGCGAGGACGCGCCGGGTTTTCCGTGACGGATGAAGGCCGTGAGGTCTATCAGTCATCATTGCAATTGCTCAGTGCGCTTGAGAGTTTCAGGACCGAAGTCAACGGCCTGCACCAGCATCTGCGTGGCGAGCTGAACATCGGCCTGACCGACAATCTGGTGACCTTGCCCCACATGCGCATCACCCATGCCCTGGCGCAATTGAAAGAACGCGGCCCGGACGTCCACATCAATATCCGGATGATCGCCCCCAACGAGGTGGAACAAGGAGTGCTGGACGGGCGGCTGCATGTAGGCGTCGTGCCCCAGGCCAGCGCCCTGCCCGGTCTTGAATACCAGCCGTTGTACAGCGAGCGGTCCTTGCTTTATTGCGCAGTCGGACACCCTCTGTTCTATGTCGACGATGCTGAACTTGAGGATGAGCGCCTGGCAGCCCAGGAGGCCATTGCCCCGACCTTTCGTTTGCCGACCGATATTCAGGCCCATTATCAGGCGCTCAGGTGTACCGCCAGCGCATCGGATCGCGAAGGCATGGCCTTTCTGATTTTGACCGGCCGCTATATAGGCTATCTACCGGACCACTACGCCAACGTCTGGGTCCAGCAAGGCAGGCTGCGAACCTTGAAACCGGGCTCACGGTTTTATGATCTGAGCCTGGTCTCCGTCACTCGCAAGGGGCGTCGCCCTCATTTGGTGCTGGAAAGCTTTCTGGAGAGCCTGGCTGCTACGCGATAACGCACCCAAGGCGAAAAACGGCCGAATACCGCGCCAGCCAGAACATATAAAAACAGCGTATCTATCTGAAACGAATGAACATGTATCGATAGAACAGAAAATAACCTGAGCAATTGGACAGGTTTTTGCAACGTGCCTGGCTAAGACGTGACCACACCTCATTCCGAGCGCTCGACATGCAGCCTGATACTTGCGACAACAATGACTTGCTCTATGGCCTCAACGATCGGCCAAAACCGTTAACGGCCATACTGGCAGCACTGCAACATGTCCTCGCCAGCTTCGTCGGCATCATTACTCCACCCTTGATCATCGGCTCTGCACTGGGACTGAGCGCTTACCTGCCGTACCTGATCAGCATGGCCCTGATGGTTTCCGGCACAGGAACCTTCATCCAGGCCCGTCGCCCGTTCGGCATCGGTGCAGGAATGATCTGCCTGCAAGGCACCAGCTTCGCCTTTCTCGGCGCAGTCCTGTCCGCCGGCTTCATCGTCAAGCAACGCGGCGGCAGCCCGGAAGACATCATGGCGATGATCTTCGGCGTCTGCTTCTTCGGCGCACTGGTGCAGATCGTCCTCAGCCGGTTCATTGGCCAATTGCGACGCATCATCACGCCACTGGTTACCGGTATTGTCATTACGCTGATCGGTATCAGCCTCATCAAGGTCGGCGTCACCGACCTGGGAGGCGGCTTCAACGCGCCGGACTTCGGAGCCCCCGTCAACCTCGCACTGGGCGTATTCGTTCTCGCGATCATTATTGTGCTCAACCGCTCCAGCACTCCCTGGATTCGTCTGTCCGCGATCATCATTGGCCTGGCCATCGGCAGTGTGGCGGCGTGGATGAGCGGCAAACTGGTCCCGCAACCCATTCATGATTTGCCACTGATCAGCGTGCCGGTCCCGTTCAAGTTCGGCTTCAGTTTCGACTGGACGGCTTTCCTGCCCGTCGCACTGATTTACCTGATCAGCAGCATCGAAACCGTCGGCGACCTGACCGCCAACTGCATGCTGGCACGCCAACCCATCAGTGGCCCGAGCTATGTGGCCCGGCTAAAAGGCGGCGTGCTGGGCGATGGCGTCAGTTGCATGATTGCCGCCACCTTCAGCGCGTTCCCCAACACCACCTTTGCCCAAAACAATGGCGTGATCCAGTTGACCGGGGTCGCCAGCCGTTATGTCGGCCTCTACATCGGAGTTGTGCTGTTTCTGCTCGGCCTGTTCCCCATGATTGGCGCCGTCGTGCAGCAGATTCCCAAACCCGTGCTGGGCGGCGCGACACTGGTGATGTTTGGCAGCGTCGCGGCAGCAGGTGTGCGCATTCTTGCCCAGGCACCGCTGGACCGACGCAGCATGCTGATCATTGCCACCTCGTTCGGTGTTGGCCTGGGTATCGCCGCGCAACCTGCGCTGCTGCACCATATGCCACAACTGGTCCAGAACCTGTTCGACTCGGCAATCACCAGCGGCGGCATTACGGCCATCGTCATGTGCCTGCTGATCCCGGAAGAAAAATCTGTCGTTCTCAAGGAAAACTACGAGCAGCCAGCCAAAGTCCTTGGCCACCAAGAATAATTTTCCTACATGAATGCTTGTCGGATTCACGCGGGTGCGTTATCTGTTCACCCGTTGCACCCTATGACCTGTCCGGACCTGCACATGACCCTTGAAGTCCCAGCGCACAGTACTCACGGCACCAAGCCTGCAAGCCGTATTCGCCAGAAAAACGAAGAAACCATCATCAAGGCCGCCGAAGATGAATTTGCCCGCCATGGTTTCAAGGGCACCAGCATGAATGCAATCGCGCTGAAGGCCGGGCTGCCGAAAGCCAACCTGCATTACTACTTCACCAACAAGCTTGGTCTGTATGTCGCCGTGCTGAGCAATATCATCGAGCTCTGGGACAGCACCTTCAACAATCTGACTGTCGAAGACGATCCGGCCGAAGCGCTGGCCCGCTACATTCGCGCCAAGATGGAGTTCTCTCGCCGCAACCCTCAGGCCTCGCGAATTTTCGCGATGGAGATCATCAGTGGCGGAGAATGCATGGGCGAGTTTTTCAGCCAGGATTACCGCACCTGGTTTCAGGGCCGCGCCGCCGTGTTCCAGGCCTGGATCGACGCCGGTAAAATGGACCCGATCGACCCGGTCAACCTGATCTTTCTGCTGTGGGGCAGTACTCAGCATTACGCCGACTTCGCCACCCAGATCTGCCGGGTAACCGGTCGCAACCGGCTGACAAAGCAGGACATGGACGATGCCAGCACCAATCTGATCCAGATCATTCTCAAAGGATGTGGGCTTACGCCGCCGGTCTTGTAATATTCGGACCTTGTCGTTTGCTGGAAGCCCCCATGCCTTTTACCCTCCCCGGCCCTTGCGAATATCGTGAAGAGATTCGCAAGAGCCGTTTCATCACCCTCGCGGCGCCTATTGCCAGCCCGGCCGAAGCCCAGGCCTTCATCGAACAGCACAGCGATCTGGATGCGACTCATAACTGCTGGGCCTGGAAACTGGGTGCCCAATATCGCAGCAGCGATGACGGCGAGCCGGGAGGTACGGCTGGCAGACCGATACTGGCAGCCATCGAAGCCCAAGAGTTCGATCAGGTCGTGGTGCTGGTGATTCGCTGGTATGGCGGCATCCAGTTGGGGACCGGAGGGCTGGCAAGGGCTTATGGAGGAGGCGCCAACAAATGCCTGCAACAGGCGCAGCGTGTGCCGCTGATCAATCGCGAGCACTTCAATCTTGAATGCAGTTTCAGCGAGCTGGCAGTGGTCAAAGTACGACTTGCCGAATTCAACGGGCTGGTGGAAGCCGAAAACTTCACCGCCAATGGCGTGGAAATGTCGATTGCCATCGGTCCGGAACATATCGCCACACTGCAACGCCAACTGGCGGATTTGAGCCGCGGCAGAATTCTCCTGCATCCAGCCTTGAATCAGTAATTCGCGGTTTCCCGATTTCAGGCATGAGTTGCCCACATCTACTGTGCATCCGGCTGTGGATAAGCTGAGCACATCAGGCTGCAAGCCTTACCGGACGTACGGCACAGACAAGTGATCGTTTTTTGCACAACAGCCCGCCAACGGGATAAAAGCAATGCTAAAACAGCGTCTTAACGCTCTTTAGCACCATTGGAAGCTACTGAAGATTCCTTTATTACCGGGTTTTCGGCTTGCGCACAGTTACTGTGGAACAACCTGTGGATAACAGGTGCAAGGGTCGCGCAATCGCTTGGGGTATCGACCTTGCCGCGCGCTGTACATTTTTTGCACAGCCATGATGTGCCATATTGAATCTTTCTCTCTGCGGGACGCCCCGAACTGGTGCCAAAGCTGTCGAGGCACCGGCTTCATAAACCTCGTAGCGCCCTGCATGCGGCCACCCGGCAACATTCGCCACAAACCTGACTCACTGGCCAGGATTTTGCTTATCACCCGGCGACCCACTCTATGATCCGAGCCTGTCATGCCAAACCACGCGCTGCCCCCGCGCCTGCAACTGCGTCATATCACCAAGCAATACCCTGGCTGTCTGGCCAACGACGCTATCGATCTGAGCATCCAGCCCGGCGAAATCCATGCCCTGCTGGGTGAAAACGGTGCTGGCAAAAGTACGCTGATGAAAATCATCTACGGCGTTACCCAGCCGGATTCGGGCTCGATCACCTGGCACGGCGAAGCGCTGACCATGCGCAACCCGGCGCAAGCCAGAGGGTTGGGGATCGGCATGGTGTTTCAGCATTTCTCTCTGTTCGAGACACTGACCGTCGCACAGAACATTGCACTGGCCATGGGCAGCGCAGCAGGTACGCCCAAACAACTGGAGCCGCGCATTCGCGAGGTATCGCAACGCTACGGCATGGCACTGGAGCCACAGCGACTTGTCCACAGCCTGTCGATTGGTGAGCGCCAGAAAGTCGAAATCATCCGCTGCCTGATGCAGGATATCCGCCTGCTGATTCTGGACGAACCCACCTCGGTGCTCACCCCCCAGGAGGCCGACGAGCTTTTCGTCACCTTGCGACGCCTGGCCGGGGAAGGCTGCAGCATCCTGTTCATCAGCCACAAGCTGGGTGAGGTACGAGCCTTGTGTCACAGCGCGACGGTGCTGCGTGGCGGCAAGGTTTCCGGGCATTGCATTCCTGCGCAATGCACCGATCTGGAACTGGCGCGGTTGATGGTGGGCGATGCAGAAGGACTGACCGCTCAATACGAGAAGGCCAGTGGCGCAGCGCCTTTCCTCCAAGTCGAAAAACTGTCCTGGCATAACCCCGATCCCTTTGGCTGCTCGCTGCTGGATGTGAACCTTGAAGTGCGCAGCGGCGAGATCGTCGGAATTGCGGGCGTCGCGGGCAACGGACAGGACGAACTGCTGGCCTTGCTCAGTGGTGAACAGACACTGGCCAGCGCACAGGCTGCGACTATCCGCTTCGCAGAAACCAATGTCGGCAACCTGCGCCCGGACGCGCGCCGCAAACGCGGCCTGGCTTTTGTCCCCGCCGAACGCCTGGGCCATGGCGCGGTTCCCGAACTGAGCCTGGCCGACAACGCCCTGCTGACCGCCTTTCAACAAGGTCTGATCAGCAACGGGCTGATCCAGCGCAGCAAGGTGCGGGCGCTGGCCGACGAAATCATTCGCCGCTTTGCGGTCAAGACACCCGATTCCCAGGCCGCGGCACGCAGCCTGTCAGGCGGCAATCTGCAGAAATTCATTCTGGGCCGCGAGATTCTGCAAAACCCGAAACTGTTGGTGGCCGCTCACCCGACATGGGGCGTCGATGTCGGCGCAGCGGCTGCAATCCATCGCGCCCTGATTGCTTTGCGTGATGCAGGCGCAGCGATTCTGGTGATTTCAGAAGACCTGGACGAACTGTTCCAGATCAGCGACCGACTCGCGGCCCTTAGCAGCGGCAAGCTTTCGCAACTGGTCCCCACCGAACAGACCAACGCCGTGCAGATCGGCGGCTGGATGGCGGGACAGTTCGATCATTCTCACCCCCAAGCCGTCGCGCTGGGTTAACGGAGCCAAACATGCTGCTTTCCCTGGAACCGCGCGGACAACAATCGCGCGCCATGCTGTGGTGTTCGCCCTTGCTGGCGGCCGCCCTGACACTTGTCTGCGGCTCGCTGCTGTTCATCGGCCTGAAGCTCGACCCGTGGGTGACGCTGCATACCCTGCTGATCGCACCGGTCAGCGACTGGTATGGCGTCTCGGAATTGATGGTCAAGACCTTGCCAATCCTGCTCTGCGCACTCGGGCTGGCGGTCGCCTATCAGGCCCGAATCTGGAACATCGGCGCAGAAGGCCAATTGCTGCTGGGCGCATTGGTCGGCAGCGCAGTGGCGGTCAACGTGATCGAAATGGAAAGTCGCTGGGCGCTGGTGATGATTCTGATCGCCGGGACTCTGGCTGGCGCGGCATGGGCTGGAGTGACGGCCTGGCTGCGTACTCATTTCAATGCCAATGAAATCCTCACCAGCATCATGCTCAACTACATCGCCCTGAACCTGCTGCTGTTCTTTGTCCACGGGCCACTAAAGGACCCGGCGGGCATGAACTTCCCGGAGTCAGCCACCTTCGGCGATGCCAGCCGCCTGCCGCTTTTGACGGAAGATGGCCGCGCCCACGCGGGTGTGTATTTCGCCCTGCTGGCGCTGGTGGCGGTCTGGGTGTTGCTGCAACGCAGCTTTGTCGGCTTCCAGATAAAAGTGCTGGGGCTGGACAAGCGGGCGGCGGGGTTCGTGGGCTTTCGTGAAAAGCGTCTGGTCTGGCTGGCCCTTTTGATCAGCGGTGCACTGGCTGGGCTGGCGGGCGTCAGTGAAGTGACCGGCCCCATCGGCCAACTGGTTCCGCAGGTATCGCCCGGTTATGGCTATGCCGCAATCACGGTGGCCTTTCTCGGACGCCTGAACCCCATCGGCATTCTGTTTTCCAGCCTGCTGATCGCCCTGCTGTACCTGGGCGGCGAGCAAGCGCAAATGACCCTCAACCTGCCACTGGCCATTACGCAACTGTTCCAGGGGATGATGCTGTTCTTCCTGCTGGCCTGCGATGTGCTGATCCTTTATCGCCCGCGCCTGAAACTGCGCTGGGCCAAACGCCAGATGGCGCCTGTCGCGGGAGCCGCGTGATGGATATCGATCTACTGAGCAATATTTTCTACGCCATGATTCGTTGCGGCACACCGCTGCTGCTGGTGGCCCTGGGTGAACTGATCTGCGAAAAAAGCGGCGTCATCAACCTGGGTCAGGAAGGCATGATGCTGTTCGGTGCAGTGATTGGTTTCATCATCGCCCTGAGCACCGGCAACCTTTGGCTGGGTGTGCTGCTGGCCATGCTGGCGGGCATGCTGCTGTCGGCGTTGTTTGCCATTGTGGCTCTGCTATTCAATGCCAATCAGGTTGCCACGGGCTTGGCGCTGACCATTTTTGGCGTGGGCCTTTCAAGCTTTGTCGGCGCAGCCTGGGTGGGCAAACCCCTGCATGGTTTCGAGCCGATGGCGATTCCCTTCCTCAGCGATATCCCGCTGATCGGTCGCATGCTGTTTGCACAGGACCTGCTGGTGTACCTGTCATTCGCGCTGTTTGCGTTGGTGGCCTGGGTACTGCTCAAAAGCCGCATCGGCCTGATTATCCAGGCCGTCGGCGAAAACCCCGATGCCGCCAGCGCCATGGGGTTGCCGGTATTGCGGGTACGAACCCTGGCGGTGCTGTTCGGAGGAGCAATGGCAGGCTTGGCAGGCGCTTATCTGTCCCTGGCCTACACACCGATGTGGGCCGAAAACATGAGCGCGGGGCGCGGCTGGATCGCCTTGGCACTGGTGGTGTTCGCCAGCTGGCGAGTCTGGCGCCTGCTGCTGGGCGCCTACCTCTTCGGCCTCGCCAGCATCCTGCATCTTGTGGCACAGGGTATCGGCCTGGCGATCCCCTCCAACCTGCTGGCGATGTTGCCGTATGTGGCGACCATCATCGTGTTGGTGCTGCTGTCGCGTGATGCGCTGAGAACCAAACTGTATGCGCCGGTTTCATTGGGGCAGCCGTGGCAGGCGGGGCATTGAGGGTGCCCCCGTTTCGCGAATGAGCGGAGCGCCGCCCGATTCGCTTACGCCGTAATGCCGAACCGGTAGGAGAGACTTCAGTCGCGAAGGCGTCTGACAGACTATCCAAACAAAGCCTGCTGCCAATGCTCTTCACTGACAATGGCAATAGGTACACCTGTCTCTCGAAGCTCTACAGCTTTCTTGATCTTGAGCCCGTAACTACTATGAAGCCATTGGTCATTGCCAATGCTGCCAATGACAAGAAAGTTAACCTTCTTGCTGAGAGTGCCTCCAATCAGGCCACCGCGCTCAACGACCAGTGCCTCGCAGTGTTTCCTTGGACCGTACGCCATCGTGCCGGTAAACATGAAAACGTTATTTTCCCAGCTGAAAGCAGGAAGCGGATCGTTGAGCGGCAAAGTGCTCGGCGTCGAAAAGTTCACCGACGAGGTCTTTTGACCACCACCAAATTGTTTAAGAAGACTAAAGAGCTCCTGAGACTCGTCCTCATCAAGAATCCCATCGCTCAACATGTTTTCCAGTCGACGATAAAGAATGTTAACCACTGGATCGTCAAGGTGAGCGAGATTGGCCTCAATCCACTCCTTGAGAAAAAGCGCCTCCATCTGATTGATCTTGCCATCAGCACACAAACCAGCGCTGATGCCGATCAAGGCATCTACAGATCGTTGATCCATCCGGGCTGCGTTAAAAAAGCGACTGTTCTGAAACTCCTGATGCAAGTCGACCATCGACCATTTCTCCATCGTTGACTGTTGCAGTGGTCTTACTGAGGTACTTCGACTGTTCCGGAGTAAAGGTGACAATCATGCCGGTTGCCGAACATGTCAGCCTGTACTCCTTGGAGAGATCAATATCGAGGTCTTCTCCTCTCAACCCCTGCCATTGAGCCAAGTACTTCAGCGACCCGAATTTTTCGCGTTTTTTCAAGGTGTGCGAAACACCGCCTTTCCACCCCAGGATTGGCAATTGGTTTGCTAGACATCGGGCTGCCAGTTCCTCCAGTTCTTTGGCACGCTCACGCCCGTTTTCCCAGCACTGAATCAGCCCTTTGTCGTCAGCTTCCCAGATTTGGGCATGGGTCAGTCCAGTTCTGACTGGCTCAGTAATCTTGCGATAAACATGAGTCGTCATGCTGGCTCATTACCGTTTTCAGATGGCGGAAACTCTGTGCCGTGACGCAAATATGCGATAACAGCACTTTGGGTCGTTTCCAGAATTCGCTCATTTGCCAGACCTGTTTTCGCGTCATTGAGGCGATACAAAGCCACTTGTGCGTAACCCTCCTTGCCCTTGGAAGCGCGAGAAATCTGAATGGCACGCAACTCTGTTTTCAAAGCGGCGCCCCAATCACTCGATGCGAGCGGTGTGTTGAAAATGAGTGACCGGCTGGATAAGGAAAAACTCTTTTCATTGAACAGGCGCTTGTAGCCCTTAATCCCTGATCTGGTCTCGGGCAGAAGGCTATAACCAAGAGCAGCTGTATGCACCCGATGGACTGCGAATAGCCATCCACGGAGGAAATCGCCGTCGTAGAAGTCATCGTGTGCAACCCAGTCGTGTCTGGGTTTGGTAGAAATTTTCTTTGCCGGGGTTTCGGGGACAGGTATCGACATCGGCCTCTCCATGGCCAGGGATCTTCATACTTTCTACTGGCAGCAAAAAATGATGTCAAGATGATTGCTCGCCATCACTCCGCACCGGCCATAACTGCA
Organism: Pseudomonas sp. FG43; assembly: GCF_057809175.1. Taxonomy (NCBI): domain Bacteria; kingdom Pseudomonadati; phylum Pseudomonadota; class Gammaproteobacteria; order Pseudomonadales; family Pseudomonadaceae; genus Pseudomonas; species Pseudomonas sp. FG43. Next base: position 100,129 of record NZ_JBMDJL010000024.1, on the reverse strand, counting down.
CAACAGCCCAAACCAGCTCCATCACCATAATCCCGATCAGCAAGCTGCTGGCGCCGTGCATAAGCGCATAGCCCTGCCAGGCGGCAAACAGTAATCGTCCCGCCGCGTCATAGCGGCCGAATACCTGCTGTGGATCACGGATGCGCAGTACCGCCCACACGCAGACAATCGAGCCCAGCAAATTTGCCATCAGCATGTGCATGGGCTCGAACGTTGGTAATTCTCCCGGCAGCCCCCACTGTTGGCTCAAAGTCGATAACATTCCGTGCAGCGCCATGAACGTCCAGGGCGTAGCGAAAGCGGCGGTGACGATCAGGTCGTACCAGGCGCTGGCACGGACCACTTGGCGATACTGTCGGGTTTGCCACATAAAACAGGTCCTGTTGATTGAGATACCAACAGGCTAAAGGGTGGAGTACGCTCCAGGGTCAAGCCCTTAAGGACAGGATTGCATGCGCATTGGTGAACTGGCTCAAGCCACCGCCGTCAGTCGCGACACGCTGCGCTTTTATGAGCAGCGCGGCCTGATTTCAGCCCAACGCACCGGCAACGGCTATCGTCATTACCCAGTGGAGACGGTGCAACTGGTGCAATTCATCAAGGTTGCGCAGCGCCTGGGCTTCAGCCTGAACGAAATAGGCAATAACGTGGCCGAACTGTGGAAGGCACCCGCGCCGGATATCGCGATTGCCCAACTGCTTCGGGACAAGCTGACGCTGATCGACACACGTATTGCGGAGCTGGGTGACTTGCGTAGCGAACTTCAAGCACGTCTGCACCAGAGTTGCCCGCTGAGCCCCTGAAGTTTTTCTCTTTCAACTGCCAAGGAGTTTTTTCATGACTGCTACCAAAACCGCTCTGATCATCGGCGCATCCCGTGGCCTGGGACTCGGGCTGGTCCAGCGTCTGACCGAACAAGGCTGGAATGTGATTGCAACCGTTCGCGATCCGCAAAAGGTCGATAGCCTCAAGGGCATTTCCGGGGTACGCATCGAAACGCTGGATATCGATGAAGTCGCGTCGCTGGAAGTGCTGGTCCAGAAGCTCAAGGGCGAAGTGTTCGATGTGCTGTTCGTCAATGCTGGCGTGATCGGGCCCAAGCATCAAAGCGCAGCCCAATCCACCGCCGCCGAACTGGGCCAGTTGTTCCTGACCAACGCCGTTGCACCGATTCGTCTGGCAGAACGTCTGGTCGACCAGATTCGTCCGCAGACCGGCGTCCTGGCCTTCATGAGCTCGGTGCTCGGCAGCGTCGCCTGCCCGGACGGAAACGAAATCGCCCTCTACAAGGCGAGCAAGGCCGCACTCAATTCCATGACCAACTCCTTCGTCAGCAAACTGGGCGAAAATCGTCCCACCGTCCTTTCCCTGCATCCGGGCTGGGTGAAAACCGAAATGGGCGGCGAAGGTGCCGATATCGACGTCCTGACCAGCACCACTGGCCTGGTCAAGCAACTCAACGACTACGCCGGCAAGGGCGGGCACCACTTCATCAACTACAAGGGCGAGACGATTGTCTGGTGAAGCAACACACTGATGGATGAACGGGTTCTGCTCTGGCTTTCAGAGCAGGACCACTCATGAATGTCGGTGGCTCACAATCGTAAATGGCTGCGTGATTTGATGAGAAGTTAACAATGAACGACGAACACATCTTTTCCAGTGTCTGGGATGCCCTTGCCAATACCACTCAAGAGGCAGCTCACTTGACGTTACGCTCGACACTCATGATCGAGCTGAACGAATCCATCAAGAAATGGCCTGGCACCGATACCGAAAAAGCGGCTCGCCTGGGGATTACCAAGCCACGTTTTTCCAACTTGAAGTCCGGGCGAGTGGATCTGTTCAGCCTTGACGCCCTGGTCGATCTGACGGCAAATGCAGGGCTTGTTGTTTCCATGCGTCTGGATGCAGCCTGATTACAAGCCAGGTGTTGATGTTTGATTGTGAGTTGAGCGAGTAATACACTTCTTCGTCTTGCCCGTGCATTGTTCACAATCACCGGCAACCCTGGATCAGCAGACAGGGCAAAACTGAGCTGGCTAACCTGAACCCACTTTCAGAGGAGTCGGCCCATGCCTGCGATCCGTATCTGGTTGAAAAATCCCCTTGCCGTCTTCACTGCCAATGACCTGGATGCCCGTGGCGGTCTGGTGGTCGAAGAAGGTGTGATCGTTGAGGTGCTGGCCGTAGGTCAACACCCTTCCCGACCCTGTGATCAAGTGTTCGATGCTCGCGAGCATGTGCTGCTGCCGGGCCTGATCAACACGCATCATCACTTCTATCAGACCCTGACCCGCGCCTGGGCACCGGTGGTCAATCAGCCTTTGTTCCCATGGCTCAAGACGCTCTACCCGGTGTGGGCGCGGCTGACGCCGGAAAAGCTCGCACTGGCCAGTAAAGTGGCGCTGGTGGAGTTGCTGCTGTCGGGCTGCACCACTGCGGCGGATCATCACTATCTGTTTCCCGATGGGTTGGAGCAGGCCATCGATATTCAGGTGCAGAGCGTTCGCGAACTTGGCATGCGTGCCATGCTGACCCGAGGTTCCATGAGCCTGGGCGAAGCCGATGGCGGGTTGCCGCCGCAACAGACAGTGCAACAGGGCGAGGTGATTCTGGCCGACAGTCAGCGCCTGATCGAGACCTATCACGAGCGTGGCGACGGTGCGCAGATCCAGATTGCCCTGGCGCCCTGCTCGCCGTTTTCGGTGACGCCGCAGATCATGGCCGAGAGTGCAGCGCTGGCAGAAAAACTCGACGTGCGTCTGCATACCCACCTGGCCGAAACCCTGGATGAAGAAGACTTCTGCCTGCAACGCTTCGGGCTGCGCACGGTGGATTATCTGGACAGCGTCGGCTGGCTCGGTCCTCGCACCTGGCTGGCGCATGGCATTCATTTCAACCCTGATGAAATTGCGCGCCTTGGCGCAGCAGGCACCGGGATCTGTCATTGCCCCAGCTCAAACATGCGTCTGGCTTCGGGCATCTGCCCGACACTGGACCTGACCGCCGCCGGTGCGCCATTGGGCCTTGGCGTCGACGGCTCGGCCTCCAACGATGCCTCCAACATGATCCTCGAAGCGCGGCAGGCGCTCTATCTGCAACGCCTACGCTACGGCGCGCAGGCCATAACCCCGGAACTTGTGCTGGGCTGGGCAACCAAGGGCTCGGCGCAACTGCTGGGACGTACGGATATCGGCGAACTGGCCATGGGCAAACAGGCAGATCTGGCCTTGTTCAAGCTCGATGAACTACGCTTCTCCGGCAGCCATGACCCGCTTTCGGCGCTGCTGTTATGTGGAGCGGACCGGGCTGATCGAGTGATGATCGCAGGCAACTGGCGAGTGATAGATGGACAGGTCGAGGGGCTGGACCTGAAGAAACTGATCGCCGATCACCGCCAGGCCGCGCACCAGCTATTGCACGAGCTGTAGGACCGGATTCATCCGGGAAAGGGCCTGTACATTCACAGCACTTCTATCGTCTGGAATATCTTTTTCCCGGATGAATCCGGTCCTACAGTCCCAGGCAAGAGAGCATGATGAAGGTTGCGAACAGCACGAAATGCGTCATGCCCTCGATAGCGTTGGTTTCTCCGTCATTGAGGTTGATGGCGCAGACCAGCAAGGTGATGAAGACCATCACGGTCTGCACGGGCGTCATGGCCATCTGGAACGGCTGACCGCTGTAAAGCGCCATCGCTTCCATCGCAGGCACCGTCAGGATCACGGTGGATAGCGAAGCGCCCAGTGCAATGTTGACCACCGACTGCATGCGGTTGGCCAGGGCGGCGCGCAAGGCGGTCAGGATCTCCGGCGCAGCAGAAATCGCCGCAACCAGAATCGCCGTCAGCACGGGCGGCGCACCGCTGCCTTCCAGCCCAAGGTCAATGGTCTTGGACATCACTTCCGCCAACGCGCCGATCACCACAACGCCCAGTACCAGTGTCACGATGGAGCGTGTCAGGTTGATCGACTCGCCCTGTTCTTCAGGCTGATCCTTGCGTCTGTTTTTCTCGGGGTAGCTGTAGCTGAAAAAGTAACTGTGCGGCCCGACCTGCATGCGCAGGAACAAGGTGTACAGCACAATCATCGCGCCAATGGTAAACGCCGAATACAGCTTCCAGTCCGCCTTGGGAATGAACTCGGGCACCACCATCGACACGCCCATGGCCGTCAGGATCATCACGCTATAGGTGCGCGCCGAATTATCGTTGTAGGCCTGTTCGCCATGCTTGAGCCCGCCCATCAAGGCGGCCAGCCCGAGGATGCCGTTGATATCCAGCATCACGGCGGCATAGATCGTGTCGCGCACCAGCGTCGGAGACGGCTCGTTGCTCATCATGATTGCCAGGATCACCACTTCGACCAGCACTGCCGACAGGGTCAGGATCATGGTGCCGTAAGGGTCGCCGACCTTTTCCGCCAACTGCTCGGCATGATGAGCAACCCGCAGCGAAGCGCAGACGATAAAGCCCACCAGCGCCAGCCCGGCAATCAGCGCGACCGTCCGGCCATTGCCCAGCAGCACATGCTCCAGGGGATAGGCGATAAAAGTGGCGATGATCGCCAGCAACAGAAACTTTTCTTGCCTGAGTAAGGAGCCCATTACGTGTCCATGCCCTTGCGACACATTGTCGCGTGACATCCTTGAGGATCAGCATTGATGAAGTGGTTGAGAGTGCGGTCTGTGACAAAAGGTTTCAAAAAGAGCCATGGGTGAGAAACAGCCTCATGCGCAAATGACTTTTGATCCTGCCGTCTCGATATGAAATAGTGCCCGCCGTTTTCTTCGTGCCGCTCTGACACGACTGTCTCCGCTACAAAGGTATTGCCATGCGTACTTCCCGCCTCTCTCACCTGCTGGCTTGCAGCCTTCTGGCTCTCTCGGCCAGTGTCGTTCAGGCTGCTCCCATCGATATCGATGACGGTCAACACAAAGTCCATCTGCCGGATGCGCCAAAGCGGGTGGTAGTGCTGGAGTTTTCCTTTCTCGACGGGCTGGCCTCGGTGGGCGTAACGCCGGTTGGTGCGGCCGATGATGGCGATGCCAATCGCGTGTTGCCCAAGGTGCGCAAAGCCGTGGGTGAATGGCAATCGGTCGGCCTGCGCTCGCAACCCAATATCGAAGTGATTGCCCGCCTCAAGCCGGACCTGATCATTGCTGACCTGGGACGCCATCAGGCGCTCTACAACGATCTGGCGAGCCTGGCGCCGACGCTGATGCTGCCGTCGCGTGGCGAGGATTATCAGGGCAGCCTGAAATCCGCCGAGCTGATTGGCGTCGCGCTGGGCAAAGGCCCACAGATGCAGGCGCGGATCGCGGAAAACCAGAAACACCTCAAAGACGTCGCAGCGCAGATTCCGGCCAATACCAAGGTGCTGTTCGGGGTTGCGCGTGAGGACAGCTTCTCGGTCCACGGACCACACTCCTATGCAGGCAGCGTGTTGCAGGCCATCGGCTTGCAAGTCCCTGAAGTGCGCAAGAACGCGGCCCCGACCGAGTTCGTCAGCCTTGAGCAATTGCTGGCACTGGACCCTGGCTGGCTGTTGGTCGGTCATTACCGTCGCCCCAGCCTTGTCGACACCTGGAGCAAGCAACCGCTTTGGCAGGTGCTGGGTGCCGTACGCAACAAACAGGTCGCTGAAGTCGATGGCGATAGCTGGGCGCGCAATCGCGGCATCATGGCCTCCGAGCAGATCGCCGATGACGCTCTTGCCATTCTCAAGGGCGGCAAGGCCGTACTGAATCCATAAATGCGCCGCTGGCTGATGGCGGCAGTGATTGCCGTGACCTGCCTGGGCCTGTTCTGGGTGTCGCTGTTCGCGTTGTCGCCCTTCAGCATCCGGCAGGTCGATGCGTGGAACGGTTTGTTCAGCCTAGGACGCGAAGGCGGCAACATCGCTTACATCGTGGCGCAACTGCGCGTTCCACGGGCGGCGTGTGCGGCACTGGTCGGTGCCTGTCTCGGGGTCGCCGGAGCCTTGATGCAGGGCATCACCCGCAACCGCCTGGCTTCGCCCTCCCTGTTTGGTGTAACGGCTGGCGCAGCCTTGGGGCTGGCATTGTTTTCCACAGGCCTGGTCGCGCCGCCATTCCCTGGCGGTGCCTTGTTGATGACGGCCATTGGCGGCGCGTTGGCGTGGATCACGGTCTTCAGTCTCGGCGGCGCATGGTCGCCTGCCACGGCTCAAGGACGACTGGTACTGGCCGGTGTCGCAGTAGCGGCTCTCTGCGCGGCCTTGACCCGGCTGACTGTGATTCTCGTCGAAGCCCAGGCGCAAAGCGTCCTTAACTGGCTCGCCGGCTCGCTGGCCAATGTGGGCGCCGAACAATTGCAGCTGCTCTGGCCTTGCACCTTGATTGGCTTGGTGCTGGCGATTGCCTGCGCGCCACGCCTGAACCTGATCAACCTGGGCGAAGATGCCGCACGCTCGCTGGGCGTAAGGATCGGCGCGCTGCGTTTTCTGGTGTTCGTTGTCAGTCTGTTGCTGGTCGGCGCCAGTGTCTGTGCCGTGGGGCCGATTGCCTTTGTCGGTCTGATTGCACCGAACATCGCACGCCAATGGCTGGGTAACGACTACCGCTGGTTGATCCCCGTCAGCGCCGGCCTGGGTGCCGCGATTGTGTTGGCTTCCGATCTGATCAGCCGTGCCGTGGCCTTTCCGGTGGAGACGCCTGCCGGTGTCGTCACTGCATTGATTGGCGCGCCGTTCTTTCTGTTTCTGGCAAGGCGCACGCTATGAATCAGCCACGTTCGAGATTACTGATTCTGTTCGTGCTGTTACTGCTGGCGCTGCTGCTCAGCCTGAGTGCGGGCACGGTCTGGCTGACGCCCGGTGCAGTGCTCGATCACTTGATCGCCCACGACAGCAAGGACTTCGAGGTCTGGAACCATCGCCTGCCACGCGGCCTGATCGCAATTCTCACCGGCAGCGCCTTCGGGCTGGCCGGTGCCATCGTGCAGGGCGTGATCCGCAACCCGCTGGCCTCGCCGGAAATCCTCGGCGTCACTCAGGGTGCCGGGCTGGCACTGACCATCGCGATCATCGGCTTACCGCAGTTGCCGGTGGTCTGGCTGCCTTTGGTGGCGTGCCTCGGCGGTGCGGCCGGTGCGTTGCTGTTGGCGCTGTACAACACCGGCGTGCAGTTTTCCGGCGTACGTTTCGCGCTGTCGGGAGTAGCGATTGCGGTCACGTTATCGAGCATCACCGAATTCCTGATCCTGTCCAATCCGCTGGATATCAACACCGCTCTGCTGGCCCTGACCGGCAGTCTGTGGAGTCGCAACTGGCACCATGTCTGGCTGGCCTTGCCGTTTCTTGTGCTGATCCCGGCGTGTCTGTTGCTCGCCAAACCTTTGAACCTGATCGGTTTGGGAGACGAAGCCGCGCAGAGTCTGGGGACCGGTTTGAAGCGCATCCGCTGGCTGGCGATGGGCGGCGCGGTGCTGCTGACCAGCGCGGGGGTGGGGATCATCGGGCCGGTGGGTTTCGTCGGTCTGGTCGCGCCGCACATGGCCCGGCGTCTGGTGGGCGGCCATCATCAATACCTGTTACCGGCCTCGATGCTGCTGGGCTCGCTGTTGCTGGTGCTGGCCGACACCCTGGGACGCACGCTGATCGCACCCAGCGAGATTCCTGCCGGTATCCTCACGGCGGTGATCGGTGCCCCGTATTTCCTCTGGCTGCTGGCACGATTCAAAGGTTGATTCCATGAGCATTCTCCAGGCACAGCAACTCGACATCGGCTACGGCGATACCCGTATCGTGCAGTCGCTGTCGTTCAGCCCGCCGCCGGGCAAGGTCACGGCATTGATCGGCCCCAACGGCTGCGGCAAATCCACCCTGCTCAAGGCGTTCGCCAGGATTCTTACCCCGCAATCGGGCACGCTGAGCCTTGACGGCCAGGCCTACGCGCAACTTTCGCCACGAGAGCTGGCGCGCAAGATTGCCTTTCTGCCGCAGGTGCTGCCGATCCCGGAAGGTGTCAGCGTACGGCAGCTCGTGGCTTACGGGCGCAGCCCCCATAACAGCCTGTGGGGACGCTTGAGTGGTGCCGACCGCAACAGTGTCGATCAGGCCCTGCAACGCATGGAGCTGGAAGCACTGGCCGAACGCCCTTTATCCGATCTGTCCGGCGGGCAACGTCAACGGGCATGGCTGGCGATGGTGCTGGCGCAAGATGCCGCCATCGTTCTGCTGGATGAGCCCACCACGTATCTGGACATCAGCCATCAGGTCGAGCTGCTGGACCTGATGCGTCAGCTCAGCGCCGAGGGCAAGACCGTCATAACCGTGCTGCATGACATCAATCAGGCCTGTCGCTATGCCGACCATCTGGCGGTGATGCAGGCCGGGCGTCTGGTGGCCAGCGGAACGCCCGATGAAGTGCTGGATGCCGAGCTGGTCGGCCGGGTATTCGATGTGCAGGTGCTGATCATGCGTGAGCCGGTGGCCGGTACGCCGATGTGCATTGTCGAACGCAGCACACGCTGCACCAGTTAGAAGCGTCGCGAACGCTTCTGCACCTTCGGGCTGCATGCCGCGACGGGCTTTGAGGCCTGGAACCGGCAGCCTGTCATAAGCTGTCTTTCTGGTCAGTTTTTTGCATTGCTGGCATACCCCGCTTAGTCGGCCACGCCAACAAGACCGCAAGGAGCTAGACCCGATGCACCTGACCAACCCAAGTCGTCCTCTGAAAAAACTGCTGTGCGCCATGGCCGCTGTTGTCGGCCTGGGTTCCAGTCTGCTCGCTTCGGCTGCCGACCCTCTGAAAGTCGGCTTCGTCTACATCGGTCCCATCGGCGACCACGGCTGGACTTACCAACACGAGCAAGGCCGCAAGGCGATGGTCGAGGCGCTGGGCGACAAGGTCAGCAGCAGTTACGTCGAGAACGTGCCGGAAGGTGCGGACGCCGAGCGCGTGATTCGCAATATGGCCAAAGGTGGCTTCGACCTGATTTTCAGCACCTCTTTCGGCTACATGAACCCGACGCTGAAGGTCGCCAAGCAGTTCCCGAACGTGAAGTTCGAGCATGCCACCGGCTACAAGCAGGACAAGAACATGGGCACTTATCTGGCCCGCACCTATGAAGGTCGTTATGTCGGCGGCTTCCTCGCCGCGAAGATGACCAAGACCAAGAAGATCGGTTATGTCGCCTCGTTCCCGATCCCCGAGGTACTGCGCGATATCGACGCCATCCAGCTGGCGCTGAACAAGTACAACCCCGGTACTGAAATCAAGGTGGTCTGGGTCAACTCCTGGTTCGATCCGGGCAAGGAAGCGGACGCCGCCAACGCCTTGATCGACCAGGGCGTGGACGTGGTGTTCCAGCACACCGACAGCCCGGCACCGATCCAGACCGCCGAGCGTCGTGGCGTCTACGCGGTTGGCTATGCTTCGGACATGGCGCACTTCGGGCCGAAGGCGGTTCTGACTTCCATCGTCAACAACTGGGGCCCGCATTACATCCAGGCCACCGAGGGCGTGATCGCGGGCACCTGGAAACCTCAGGATTACTGGGGCGGCCTGAAGGAAGGCACGGTTGAATTGCCGATCAGCGATATCGTTCCGGCTGACGTGAAAGCCGAAGCGCAGAAGATCATCGCCAGCATCGAAAGCGGCGAATTCCATCCGTTCACAGGCCCGATCAAGGACCAGACCGGCGCGGTGAAAATTCCGGAAGGCAAGGTTGCAACCAATGCCGAACTGGCCTCGATGAACTATTACGTTGAAGGGATTACGGCAGAGCTGCCGAAGTAATCTGCTCGCGAGCAGGCCGGAGTACGCCCGCTTGCTCGCGCGCCCAGGCAACACAACGAACACTCAGGAATGGTTCATGAACCGGCTTCCCATCATCGACATTGCCCCGCTCTACACACCTGACGAACAGGCCTGGCAGGCGGTTGCCAGCCAGATCGATCAAGCCTGCCGCGAGTGGGGCTTTTTCTACATCAAGGGCCACCCGATCACGGCTCAACGCATCGAGCAGGTGCTGACCACCGGGAAGCAATTCTTTGCCCGTCCCATGGCTGAAAAGCTCACTATCGATATCACTCAAAGCTCACACCATCGCGGCTATGGTGCGATTGCAACCGAACAACTGGACCCGAACCTGCCCAGCGACCTCAAGGAAACCTTCGACATGGGTCTGCATCTGGATGCCCGGCATCCCGATGTACTGGCAGGCAAACCCTTGCGCGGCCCCAATCGCCACCCCGATATGCCGGGCTGGGAAAGCCTGATGGAACAGCATTATCTGGACATGCAGGCCCTGGCCCAGACACTGCTGCGCGCCATGACCCTGGCCTTGGGTATCGAGCGTGATTTCTTCGATCAGCGCTTCAAGGACCCGGTCAGCGTCTTTCGCATGATCCATTACCCGCCACGCCATACGGCGACTTCCACCGAGCAGCAAGGTGCCGGTGCCCATACCGATTACGGCTGCATCACCCTGCTGTATCAGGACGCTGCCGGTGGGTTGCAGGTGCGTGACGTGCGCGGCCAGTGGATCGATGCTCCTCCGATTGAAGGTACTTTCGTGGTCAATATCGGCGACATGATGGCGCGCTGGAGCAACGACCGTTATGTGTCCACGCCGCACCGGGTCATCAGCCCGCTGGGTGTCGACCGCTACTCCATGCCATTCTTTGCGGAACCGCATCCGGACACTCGTATCGAATGTTTACCCGGCTGCCAGAGCGAAACCAGCCCGGCGCGCTACCCTGTAACGACCTGCTCGGAGTTTCTGCTGTCACGCTTTGCCGACACCTATGCCTATCGACGCGAGCAGGAGGCCATTACCTGAACTGATGGTCAGGTTTTACCCTGTAGAAGAGCTGCATCTGTAGAATGCCCGCCATCTGCACCTGATGAGAAAAGAACATGTACGACTGGTTGAACGCTCTGCCCAAGGCAGAACTGCACTTGCATCTGGAAGGTTCTCTGGAGCCTGAGCTGTTGTTCGCCCTGGCCGAGCGCAACAAAATCGCGTTGCCCTGGAATGATGTCGAAGCCTTGCGCGGGGCTTATGCCTTCAACAACCTGCAAGAGTTTCTGGACCTCTACTATCAGGGCGCTGACGTGCTGCGCACCGAACAGGATTTCTACGACCTGACCTGGGCCTACCTGCAACGCTGCAAGGCTCAGAACGTGATCCATACCGAGCCGTTCTTCGATCCGCAGACCCACACCGACCGTGGCATCCCGTTTGAAGTGGTTTTGGCAGGTATCACCGGCGCCTTGAAAGACGGCCAGTCGCAACTGGGCGTCAGCAGCGGCCTGATCCTGAGCTTCCTGCGCCATCTGAGCGAAGAAGAAGCCGAGAAAACCCTCGATCAGGCACTGCCGTTTCGTGATGCGTTCGTGGCCGTCGGCCTCGACAGCTCTGAAATGGGCCACCCACCCAGCAAGTTCCAGCGCGTTTTCGACCGCGCCCGCAACGAGGGCTTCCTGACCGTGGCCCATGCCGGAGAAGAAGGCCCGCCCGAGTACATCTGGGAAGCGCTGGACCTGCTGAAGATCCAGCGAATCGATCATGGCGTGCGCGCCATCGAAGACGAACGTCTGATGCAACGGATCATCGACGAGCAGATCCCGCTGACGGTCTGCCCCTTGTCCAACACCAAGCTGTGTGTGTTCGATCACATGTCGCAGCACAACATTCTCGACATGCTGGAGCGTGGCGTGAAAGTCACCGTGAACTCGGATGACCCGGCCTACTTCGGTGGTTATGTCACCGAGAACTTCCAGGCGCTGCATACCCATCTGGGCATGACCCAGGACCAGGCAAGACGCCTGGCGCAGAACAGTCTGGATGCACGTCTGGTCAAGCCGTAATCACAGCATCGCGGGCTGGCGCGAAACCGCCCGCCCGCGATTGCGACCTGTCAGGCCGCAGAGGCTATCTTGCCGATTTCACGCTGCCCGTTGGACGAAACCTGCAAGGTGCTGGACTCCTCGGTTGTGCGCAACCATCCCATCTGAATGAACAACTGCAAAAGCCCTGCACCCAGCGCGCCCCCCAGATGCGGGCTGCGCTCGCTCCAGTCCGGGCAGACACAGACAGTCTCACGCTGTCGCTGCGCCAGCGCGGGAACGTAGATTCCTCGCTCGGCAAATTTGGCCATCCCCTTGCTGGTAACCTCGACCCGCTGCTCCATCTGCTCTATCCAGCCCGCCCCCAGCAAGCGCTGGTAAAGCTCGGCCGCCATTTCACCCCCCAGGTGATCGGAGCAGATGCGTGCGCGACGTATGGGCAAAGGCGGCATGGGTTGCGCCATATTGCGGCTGATCTGGTCGGCACTTACCATCGACGCATTGGCCAGCGCCTCCACGGCAGCCCCGATTTCAGGCGCTGCCAACCGGAAGAACCGGGTGCGCCCGCGCGCCTCCTGCTTCAACAACCCGCCACTGGCCAATCGCGCCAAATGCGCACCTGCAGAAGACGTCGAGAGCCCAGCCAGTAATGCCAACTCATTGGCAGGACGAGCGGTACCATCCATCAATGCCCAAATCATTGCGCTACGCTTGGGGTCGGCCAGCAGTGTCGCAATCTGACTGATGCAAGGTGCATATTCCATGTGTTCACTCCCTGTTGAAACATTCGTCTATAGCGATGGCATATTGATAACAATCCCGCTCCCGTAAAGTTGAACGTGGACCCAACCTGAAATGAAAAGTACAAACTCTACGCTCTATAACCCGAGCAGGTAAAAGTTACCTTCTCCGGCTCATGACCCGACATACTTTCAAAGCAATACCCAAAGTTTGCAGGACCTTCTTAAATATGGAAACCCTAATATTTCCGTACCGGCAGCGCCACTCGAAGCCTTCAACTCCATGACCTGCAACCCCCACAGTGCAAGACAGGCAAAGCCTGCGACTGACGAGCCAGAAGCCCTCGATCATCATCGTGCGCAACCTCTTCCTTATGTTGGCACTTTGAAATTGAAAACTGTATTTACCTTTTATATTTTCCGAAGTATCCGTCAGCCTTTTCCCAAAAACTTTTAGTCATACAAACAACTAACGACTTATGAGCGCTGACTGCTGGGCGCATCGGGTACGAAGCATTTCAAGCAAGAGGTTGACGGACTTGTTCAATTGCACTCGATGAGCACACAAAAGATTCAGCGGTACCGACTCACCGCGCACATGCGGCATCAAGACTTTCAAGCGCCCTGCATGAACATCGGCGGCGATATCCAGCCATGAACGGTACGCGATGCCTGCCCCTGCCAATGCCCAGCGGCGCACCACATCACCATCAGGACTGAAGCGATTACCGCCCACGGTCAGGCTCACCTCCCGCTTGCCGTCGTGAAAGGTCCAGTGATCGTGTACCCGGTCACCAAGCATCAGCAGCAGGCAATTATGCTGCGCCAGTTCCCCGACCTGCTGCGGCTCCCCGTGACGGGCCAGATAATCAGGGGCCGCGCACAGCACTCGCCGATTGTCGGGAGCCACAGGTCGAGCCACCAGGCTTGAATCCCCTGGCTCGCCATAACGCAAGGCAACATCCACAGGCTGACGAAACAGATCGTCGACACGGTCGCCCACCAGCAGGCGTACGGACAATTGCGGATGTTGCTGCTGAAACTCATCGAGCCAGGGCAGCAGCACGTTGCGCCCGAAATCCGAAGGAGCCGAGAGTTGCAGGATGCCATTGCAGCTTTCCTGATTGCTGGCCAGCAAGCGTCGACCATCTTCCAGGCTGCCAAGGGCCGCACGGGCGTATTCCAGAAAACCTTCACCATCGGCCGTCAGGCGCAAGCTGCGCGTAGAGCGCGCCAGCAGACGCACGCCAAGCTGCTGCTCGATACGCTTGAGTGCTGCGCTGGCAACCGCCGCCGACATATCCATACCCCGCGCTGCCGCAGACAGGCTGCCCAGATCAGCCGCCCGCACAAACAACTGCAAATCATCGAAACGCAGCATGTCAGCCTCGGATTATCAAAATAATATTGAAAGAGACTGCCGTTTTAGCGGGTTTTATCTTTAATGGAAATGGCGAATCATCTGTTCATCAACTTTCCCACACTACGGAGCCCAGCATGAAAGCCATTGCCTATTACCAGTCCCTGCCCATCAGCGACCTCCATTCGCTACAAGATATCGAACTGCCAGAGCCGGTCGCGGGTGCCCGTGATTTGCTGGTAGAGGTCAAAGCGATTTCCGTAAACCCCGTGGATACCAAGGTCCGGCAAAACGTCCAGCCCGAAGCCGGAGCCGCCAAGGTTCTGGGTTGGGATGTGGCAGGCGTGGTGAAAGCGGTCGGCAGCGAGGTGACGCTGTTCCAGCCGGGCGACAAGGTGTTCTACGCCGGCTCGCTGACTCGTCCGGGTGCCAACAGTGAATTGCATGTGGTGGATGAGCGAATCGTCGGGCACATGCCGAAAACGCTGAGTTTTGCGCACGCAGCGGCGTTGCCACTGACGGCGATTACCGCCTGGGAGCTGTTGTTCGAGCGCTTGCAGATTGCAGAGGGTCAGGCTGAAAAAGAGCAGAGCCTGCTGATCGTCGGAGCCGCGGGCGGTGTCGGTTCTATCCTGACTCAACTGGCTCGCCAACTGACTTCACTGAAAGTCATCGGCACCGCTTCGCGCCCGGAAACGAACGCCTGGGTACGCGACCTGGGCGCTCATGACGTCATAGATCACAGCAAGCCGCTCAGCGACGAACTCAAGCGCATCGGCCAGAACCAGGTCACTCACGTCGCCAGCCTGACCCAGACCGATGTGCATCTGGACCAACTGGTGGAATCGCTCCAGCCTCAAGGCAAGCTGGCACTGATCGATGACCCCAAGGCGCTGGATGTCTCCAAACTCAAGCGCAAGAGCCTGTCGCTGCACTGGGAGTTCATGTACACCCGCTCGATGTTCGAGACGCCAGACATGATCGAACAGCACAACCTGCTCAACCGCGTCGCCGAACTGATCGATGCCGGAACCCTGAAAACAACCTTCGGGGAGCACTTCGGCACGATCAATGCCGAAAACCTGCGCCGCGCCCATGAGTTGCTGGAAAGCGGCAAGGCCAAGGGCAAGATCGTGCTTGAGGGGTTCTGATAAGCAAGAGGCAGGAGTAATGCCGTTCATTTGTGGGAGGCAGCTTGCTGGCGACTTCAGACGCAAAATATCTGCCGGTTTTCAGGCCTTTTCGCCAGCAAGCTGCCTCCAACAAGTTTTGTTCAGGCCTTAACTGATCGGTTCCTGCCTGGATGCATCACGGCGCGCCTGCAAGCGGCGGGTATACAGCGCGACAAGCGTTGCAAGCACGCCGCACAAGCTGATCACGGCCGCCATCGGCGTTGCCGTGCCGTCATGCAGCACACCCACCAGACTCGCCGCGCCCGCCGCGACACTGAACTGCAAACAGCCCAGCAACGCCGAAGCACTGCCGGCCCGTGCCCACTGGCCATTCATGGCGCAGGCCGAGGCGTTGGGGATGATGCAGCCCAGGCTGGCAATACAGATGAACAGCGGAATCAGCAACGGCCAGAGCTGTTCGGTACGCAGGCTGGCAATGCCCAGCAGAGTCAGGGCCGCAGCCAGATAGATCCAGATGGTACGCAGCAACAGAGAAGCCGGGCTGCTCTTGCGCAACAGACGTGCATTGACCTGCGCCACCAGAATGAACGCCGCCGCATTCATGCCGAACAGCCAGCCGTAATGCTCGGCGGGGACGCCATACAACTTGATGAACACAAAAGGCGAACCTGCGATGTAGGAGAACATCCCGGCCATGACAATGCCACCGGTCAAGGCATGGCCGATGAAGACATGATCCTTGAGCAGATTGCCGTACTGCTTCAGCGCACCGCGCAGCGGCTGACGCGGAACGCCAGCCGGCATGCTTTCCGGCAAGCCAATGGCGACAGCCGTCAGGCACAGCGCACTGAAAATCGTCAGGCAGACAAAGATCGATT
The DNA here is from genome assembly GCF_057809175.1 of Pseudomonas sp. FG43. Lineage (NCBI taxonomy): Bacteria > Pseudomonadati > Pseudomonadota > Gammaproteobacteria > Pseudomonadales > Pseudomonadaceae > Pseudomonas > Pseudomonas sp. FG43. The sequence goes on along the minus strand of NZ_JBMDJL010000024.1, from coordinate 84,198 downwards.
GCCAGCCAGAGACATTGACCAACACACCACCGAGCATCGGCGCCAGGATAGGCGCAAGCCCCATGACCAGCATCAGTTGCGAAAAGACCTTGGCCGACTCCACCGCATCGCATTTATCACTGACGATGGCCCGCGCCAGCACCATCCCGGCACAGCCGCCCAGTGCCTGAACGAAACGTGCACCGATCAGCCACTCCAGATTCGGCGCGAAGGTACAGGCCAGCGAAGCCAGGGTGAACAGGGTCACGCCAACCAGCAAGGGGATACGCCGACCAAAGCGGTCTGCCACAGGTCCATAGGCCAGTTGCCCAATGGACAAGCCCAGGAAATAGGCCGCCAGCGTCAGTTGCACATGTTTTTCATCGGTCCCGAAATACGCGGCCATGGCGGGGAAACCGGGAAGATAGAAGTCGATGGCCAAGGGGCCAAAGGCGCTCAGGGCACCAAGAATGAGGATGGTTTTATAATTCATCGGGTGTCCATAAACGTATGCAAGGCAGCTGGCTAGTCTAACCGGCTTGCCTTGCCGATAACGCCGGACAAAGAAATTTAATTCAAGGCTTTTCAGGCTTTAGCCTATCCAGCCAGTTGTGCCTGATAGCCCTCTTCGCCAATCAATTCGATAACCCGCTCCGTGGTCAAGGAACTCTGCACACGCACTTGCGAGCTGGCCAGATCGATCTGCACTTCGGCAGTCGGATCATCGTTCTTGATAACCTGAGTCACCGCGCGGACACAATGCCCGCAAGTCATGCCTTGTACTGTGAATAACTGCATGGTGATGCTCCTTGAGTGATGGATGCCGGGCATCTTCAACCTTGTCATCGTGGCAAGGTCAAGTTTCTGTTTTTCCTGCCGGGCTGGTATTAGTCGCAGCCCTGAGCCAAGCTTCGTCATCGACGTCTACAGCAGGAGTATCAGCAATGCGCTGGTCAGTATTGAGCCTCTTCGGCATTCTCGGTCTTTTGGCTACTTCCCCAAGCGTTCAGGCCGCTCAGGATTACGGCATCCTGATCATTTCCCGAGAGCGTCTGGAAGTCGCGACCTCCTGCGAAATCGGCATTTACATTCAAGACCAGCTGGCCGGACGCCTGTTTCAGGAAGACTCGGTGTCTTTCAATCTGCCGCCGGGCGACGTCTCGGTACGCCTGCGCAGGTTGCCAGGGACAGTGGTCGGTTGCGCATCGGGGATGGAAGCGCAAAGCAGTACCAAGATCAAACTGCGCGCCGGGGACATTCTCAAGTACCGCATCGCGACCGACCTGAACGGCATGTACCTGAAGAAAGCTGACTTGAACTATTGATTCGCACTTGACCTTGTCCATGTGGCAAGGTTGACCCTTGCAGGTATCAAGCCTTCAGGGAGTGAAAAGATGCACGAACACACCACCTTCGACCTGCCGATCACCGGCATGACCTGCGCAAGCTGCGCAGGTCGGGTCGAGCGTGCCCTGGCCAAAGTGCCCGGGGTCACCAACGTCACGGTCAACCTGGCCAGTGAGCGCGCCCATGTACAGACACAGAACGGAACCGACCCGCAGACCTTGATCGCCGCCGTCAGCCATGCAGGCTATGGCGCGACCCTGTTTCAGAGCGAACAGGCCGATACCGCAAGAAAAATCCGGCACCTGAACCACGAACGCTGGGCCTTGATAGCAGCCCTGATCCTCGCCTTGCCGCTGGTCTTGCCCATGTTGCTGAGCCCGCTGGGCGTGCATTGGATGTTACCCGCCTGGGTGCAAGTCGCGCTGGCCACGCCGGTGCAATTCATACTCGGCGCACGCTTTTACGTCGCCGCATGGAAAGCCGTGCGGGCAGGCGCCGGAAACATGGACCTGCTGGTTGCCATCGGAACCAGCGCCGGATACGGCCTGAGCCTCTACCAATGGATCACTGCCACGCCAGGCAACATGCCGCATCTTTATTTCGAGGCTTCGGCAGTGGTCATTGCGCTCGTGCTGCTGGGCAAATACCTGGAAAGCCGCGCCAAGCGCCAGACCGCCAGCGCTATCCGGGCCCTGGAAGCCCTGCGCCCGGAGCGCGCTCTGCAAGTGATCGATGGCCAGGAACACGATGTCGCGATCAGTGCCTTGCGCCTCGATGATCTGGTGCTGATCAAACCCGGTGAGCGCTTTCCGGTGGACGGCCAGGTCATGGAAGGCCGGAGCCATGCCGATGAAGCCCTGATCAGCGGCGAAAGCCTGCCAGTCCCCAAACAACCCGGCGACAGTGTCACCGGCGGCGCCATCAACGGCGAAGGCCGGTTGCTGATCAAGATCACGGCCCTGGGCACTCAAACGGTACTGGCGCGCATCATCAAGCTGGTCGAGGACGCTCAGGCGGGCAAGGCGCCGATACAGAAGCTGGTGGACAAGGTCAGCCAGGTCTTCGTCCCGACCGTGCTGGTCATCGCCTTTTTCACCTTGACGGGCTGGATGCTGAGCGGGGCATCGCTGGAAGTCGCCTTGATCAATGCGGTCGCCGTACTGGTGATTGCCTGCCCGTGCGCTCTGGGCCTGGCGACGCCGACTGCAATCATGGCCGGGACAGGCGTTGCTGCGCGCTACGGCATTTTGATCAAGGACGCCGAAGCACTGGAGCGTGCCCATGAGGTGGACGCCGTGGTGTTCGACAAGACCGGGACACTGACCTGCGGCACACCCCGTATCACCAACATGATTGCGGTGAAGGGCAACGAAGAGCAGTTACTGGAGCGGGCCGGAGCCTTGCAGCGCGGCAGCGAGCATCCGCTGGCCAAGGCGGTGCTGGAAGTCTGTCGCGAGTGGCAATTGAAACTCGATAGCACCGAGCACAGCCAGGCACTCACCGGACGCGGCATCGCCGGTGACGTCGAAGGGCATCAACTGGCGCTGGGCAACAGGCGCCTGCTGGAAGAAAACGATTTGCAGATGGGCGAACTGGCCGAGTCAGCCAAAACCTGGGAGGCAGAAGGCAGAACCCTGTCCTGGCTGATCGAGCAAGGCCCTCAGCCGGTCGTGCTGGGCATGTTCGCCTTTGGTGACACCCTCAAGCCCGGCGCAGAACAGGCCATGGAGCAACTGAGCGCACGGGGAATCAGTTGCCACTTGCTGACCGGCGACAATCCCGGCAGCGCCAAGGCAGTCGCCGAAGCGCTAGGCATCAGAAATGTACACGCCGAAGTGCTGCCCGACGAAAAAGCCTCGATCGTGGAGTTACTGAAAAAGGATCATGTCGTGGCGATGGTCGGTGACGGCATCAATGATGCTCCGGCACTGGCTGCGGCCGATATCGGCATCGCCATGGGCGGCGGCACCGATGTGGCGATGCACGCCGCCGGAATCACCCTGATGCGCGGCGATCCGCGAATGGTGCCTGCCGCGCTGGAGATCAGCCGCAAGACCTACGCCAAGATCCGCCAGAACCTGTTCTGGGCCTTTGTCTATAACCTGATCGGCATTCCGTTGGCGGCCCTGGGTTATCTCAACCCGGTGCTGGCCGGAGCCGCCATGGCCTTGTCCAGCGTCAGTGTGGTGAGCAACGCATTGCTGTTGAAAACCTGGAAGCCCAATGATCCGGGAGAGGCCCAATGAACATTGGTCAGGCGGCCAGCAAAAGCGGCTTGAGCGCAAAGATGATTCGCTACTACGAGTCCATCGGGCTGCTGCAGGCTGCCAGTCGCAGCGACAGCGGTTACCGCCTGTACCGCTCCGAAGACTTGCACACACTGGCGTTCATCAAGCGCTCACGGGATCTGGGCTTTTCACTGGAGGAGGTCGGCAAGCTGCTGACCCTCTGGCAGGATCGTCAGCGTGCCAGTGCCGATGTGAAGGCGCTGGCTCATAAACATATCGCCGATCTGAACCAGAAGATCGAAGAGCTGGCGAGCCTGCGCGATACCCTGCAGGAGCTGGTGGAACATTGCCACGGCGACGACCGACCCGATTGCCCGATCCTCAAGGACCTGGCTTCGGGCGGCTGTTGTAGCTGAACGGCCCTTCGCGAATGAATTCGCTCCTACGGCGGCCGTAGGAGCGAATTCATTCGCGAAATCAAACTACTGCATCCAGGGCGGCGGCGGTTCTTCGTTGGGCTTGCCCGGTGGCGCATCGTCGGCGGCACGGGCAGCCTGACGACGTGCTTCATCCAGACGCGCCGCTTCGATCTCGCGCAGCACGCCTCTGACGTCAGCGGCCTCTTCCGTATCCTCGAACTGACCTGTCAGCACCGTGGACGGCGACAACGTACCGGCTTCGTAATACGACCACATTTCCTTGGCGTATCGGGTTGCCTTGAGTTCCGGTGCGAAGCGCCCGAAGTAGGAGGCCATGTTGCCGACATCCCGCTCCAGCATGCTGAATGCATGATTGTTGCCTGCTGCATCCACCGCCTGAGGCAAATCGATGATCACAGGCCCGCTCGGCCCCAGCAGTACGTTGAACTCGGACAGGTCACCGTGTACCAGACCGGCACACAGCATCAGCACGATCTGCTCGATGAGGAAAGCGTGGTATTCACGCGCCTGATCCGGCTCCAGCACCACATCGTTCAAACGTGGTGCCGCATCGCCGTACTCGTCGGCAACCAGCTCCATGAGCAGCACGCCTTCCAGAAAATCAAAAGGCTTGGGGACCCTGACACCGGCGTTGGCCAGACGGAACAAGGCCGCAACCTCGGCGTTCTGCCATGCGTCTTCGGTTTCCTTGCGACCGAACTTGGAACCCTTGGCCATGGCCCGGGCCTGTCGGCTGTTGCGTACCTTGCGGCCTTCCTGATACTCGGCCGCCTGACGGAAACTGCGTTTGTTCGCCTCCTTGTAAACCTTGGCACACCGCAGCTCCTTGCCACAGCGCACCACATAAACAGCTGCCTCTTTCCCACTCATGAGAGGGCGCAGCACCTCGTCGACCAGACCGTCTTCGATCAGGGGTTCAATGCGTTTAGGAGTTTTCATCAGCTTTTATTGTGGGTCCTTTGTTGCCAGATACGCGATTGTTGCCGTTATACGGCAATCCTCCGCCAGCGAGTAGGGGTAATGGCAGTCGGGATTGAATAGTTTTCGTGGAAAACAGCTATAACTCCCGGATTCAAGCACCTTTCATGCCGCATGAGCCGTGAAAGATATTACGAATTCAAAAATTTTTGCTGTAGGAAAAAGCATCAATCAGCCGTTCTTTTGTGCCGAAATCTATTTGAACAGTTCCCCAGGCGTGTAGCCGAACAGCCCCTTGAAAGCCGCAATAAAGGCCGAAGTCGAATCGTAACCGCACGCCAGCGCAGTGTTGGTCACGCTGTCGCCCTCCTCCAGTGCGCTGAGCGATGACAACAGCCTCGCCCGTTGGCGCCAGCCCCGAAAACTCAGGCCGGTTTCCCGCTGAAACAGGCGCATCAGGGTTTTCTCGGAAGTACCGAGCCGTTCGGCCCAGTCATGCAGCGTAATCAGTTGAGCGGGGTTTTCGATCAGCTCATTGCATAGCCCCAGTAACCGAGGGTGCCGAGGCAACGGCAGGGAAAAACCCACCTCAGGCAACCGGGCCAACTGATCCAGCAATACCTGCACCAGACGTGCTTCATGGCTATCGCCTTGCGGATAGGCCACGGGCAGCAGGCAGAAACTCTTGATCAATTCGCGAGCCAGCGGCGTGACTTCCAGCACCCGACAACGCTCCGGCGCCCAGCCGCAATCCTCGGTTCGCACATACAGGCTGCGCATCTCGGCGCGCATGGACGTCACCACTTGATGCTCAAGCCCGGCGGGTATCCAGACGCCCCACTGCGGGGGCGCGAAGAAGCTGCCTTCTGCGGTATGCACGCCCAATACGCCGCTGATGGCGTAGGAAAACTGCACCCAGTCATGACGATGGGGCGGCGTCCACGATCCGGCGCTCAAGCTTTCGGCACGGGCATAAAGCGGGCGCGGCAAATCCTGCAAGACAGGTATCTGCCGCTCGCCAGTAGGAGGATGAGCACTGATTTGTCCGTTACTCGGCATCTAATGGCCTTATGTCGCAAGACGGCTAAAAAGCAACAGAGTAGCCTGCGGACATTCACTTTTACAAAGAATGCACGAGCCTCCTATGCAAGCACTCAAACACCTCAAGCGCGTCGTGACCGACTGGTTCCTCTGCGGAATGGTCCTGGCGACGGTTCTGGCCTACTTCTTCCCACACTTCGGCGCCACGGGCGGCAGCATGCATGCCGAGTACGTCATCAATATCGGCGTGTTCGTGGTGTTCTTCCTGCATGGCGTCAATCTGTCCAGCGAGCAGATCAAAAAGGGGCTGAAGAACTGGCGCCTGCACGTAATGATTCAGGCATTCACCTTTGTGGTGTTCCCGGTCCTCTGGCTGATCGGCAACAAGCTGCTGAGCGCCTACATTCCTGCACTGCTGATGCTCGGTTTCCTCTACCTGTGCGCCCTGCCGTCCACCATTTCCTCTTCGGTGGCCCTGACCGGCAGCGCAAAAGGCAACGTACCGGCGGCGATTCTCAATGCAAGCCTTTCCAGCGTGCTGGGGATTTTCATCACGCCATGGCTGGTCAGCCTGGTGGTGGGCACCGGTTCTGGCGGGATCGACCTGGGTTCGACCCTGCTGGATCTGTGCGGCATGTTGCTGTTGCCGCTGATTCTCGGCCAGTTGATTCGCCCGCTGGCAGGCAAGTTCTTTGCGCGTCACAAGAAGTACACCAACCTGATCGACAAGATCGTGATCCTGTTGCTGGTCTATGCCGCGTTCTGCAACTCGATGATTTCAGGCATGTGGCAATCCCAGGGCAGCAGCGTGATTCTGACGGCCTTCATCGGCACCGCCATCCTGCTGGCAGTGATCCTGTTCATGACCACCCGCACCGCCCGTGCCTTGAAGTTCGATCATGCTGACAGGGTGGCGGCGGTGTTCTGCGCCACCAAAAAATCCCTGGCCGCCGGTGCGCCGATGGCAGCCCTGATCTTCGGCGCCAATCCGGGGCTGGGTCTGATCCTGCTGCCGATCATGATCTACCACCCCATGCAGTTGATCGTCTGCTCGGTCATGGCCGAGAACTACGCCAACCGCCACAACCAGCAACTGTCCGCCGAAGCCCTGGAAGAAGCACGGGCAGCCTGACCCAAACAAAAACGCGGCGTCGGCCAAAGCCGACACCGCGTTTCACTTGAAGCTCACTACTTGAAGCTTGAAGCTTATTCCTTCTCGCTGCTCGTCTGCTCCGCCAACGCCACCGCCCGGAACATCGCACGGCGCTTGTTGATGGTTTCTTCCCACTCAAGAGCCGGCACCGAGTCGGCAACGATACCGCCGCCCGCCTGCACATGCAGTTCGCCATCCTTGATGACGGCAGTACGAATGGCAATCGCGGTGTCCATGTTGCCGTTCCAGGCCATGTACCCCACTGCCCCGCCGTAGACACCGCGCTTGACGGGCTCCAGCTCGTCGATGATTTCCATGGCACGGATTTTCGGCGCGCCGGACAGGGTGCCCGCAGGCAGGATGGCACGCAGCGCGTCCATGGCCGTCAGCCCGCTTTTCAACTGGCCAGTGACGTTGGAAACGATGTGCATCACGTTGGAATAACGCTCGATGACCATCTTCTCGGTCAGCTTGACCGAACCGATTTCCGAGACGCGCCCCGTGTCGTTACGTCCCAGATCGATGAGCATCAGGTGCTCGGCGATTTCCTTGTCGTCGGACAGCAGGTCTTCTTCCAGCGCGCGGTCGGCCTCTTCGGTGGCGCCACGCGGGCGTGTACCGGCAATCGGGCGAACAGTGACCAGATTGTCCTCGACCCGCACCAGTACTTCCGGCGAGCTGCCGACCACATGGAAGTCGCCGAAGTTGAAGAAGTACATGTAAGGCGTAGGGTTGAAGCAGCGCAGCGCCCGATACAGATCGATAGGCGCAGCCTTGAAGTCGATGGACATGCGTTGCGACGGTACGACCTGCATCACATCCCCGGCCAGGATGTATTGCTTAATGGTGTCGACCGCCTTTTCGTAATCGTTCTGGGTGAAGCTGGAACGGAACACCGGCTCGGCGGCTGGCGGCCTGTCCAGCGCCAGACCACGACGCGGCGTGATCGGCTGACGCAGTTTTTCCATCAGCTCATCGAGGCGCGCACGGCCGCTTTCATAAGCGTCCTGCAGGGCCGGATCGACCAGTACGATGGCGTGCATCTTGCCAGCCAGGTTATCGAAAACAACGACAGCATCGGAAACCATCAGCAGGATATCCGGCACACCCAGAGGGTCCGGATTCGGGCAGTTGGCCAGACGCTTTTCGACATAGCGCACACAGTCGTAGCCAAAATAGCCCACCAGACCACCGTTGAAACGCGGCAGGCCGGCAATGGTCGGAACGTTGTAGCGTGCCTTGAACTCTTCGACGAAGGCCAGCGGGTCTTCGACGTCGTGGCTTTCGACCTCTACACCCTCGTGGGTCACGCTGACATGGTGACCATGAACACGCATCACGGTGCTGCAAGGCAAGCCGATGATCGAGTAACGGCCCCACTTCTCACCGCCCTGTACCGACTCCAGCAGGTAGGAGTTCGGCTGATCGGCAAGTTTCAGGTAGATCGACAGCGGTGTATCGAAGTCGGCCAGGGTTTCGTGGGCAAGCGGAATGCGGTTATAGCCAGCAGCAGCCAAACGCAGGAATTCTTCACGGTTCATGAACAGCCTCGTGGTTTGAGGGTAAAACGGTCAGGTAGGCAAACATGCCGCACAAGCGGCCGGAATCAAATCAGGCGCGCCAACGCCAACGGGCCAGGGCCTTGATGACTTTCATCCAGAGTTTGCGAGTGACCACCACGATGGAATCTCTAAGGGAGGGACGTTGAATGTCGGGCAACAGTATCTCAGCGTCTTGATCCAGGCAACCGGGAATCAGCTTGCGCAGATCATCGATCACCAGCGACGGGGATTCTTCAGCGATGGGCCGGCCATGGTTGTAGCCATAGGTCAGCCCGACACAGGCCACGCCAGCCGCCTTCGCCGCCAGCACATCGGAGCGAGAGTCGCCGACGAACAGTGACTGGGAGGCAGGAATACCGGTCATTTTCATGACAAAGAACAGGGCTGCCGGGTCCGGTTTTTTCTGCGGCATGGTGTCGCCGCCGATGATCCAGCGAAAGAAACGCCCCAGCTTCATTTCATCCAGCAACGGAGCGACGAAGCGCTCCGGCTTGTTGGTGATGAGGGCCATCTCGACCCCCATCTTCTGCAACCACTTCAGGGTTTCACGAACGCCGGGGTAGACCACGGTGAATTCGTGTTTTTCGGCATAAGCCTGCATGAAGATTTCCAGCGCCTGCTCGGCCAGGGCGTCATCGACAGCGCTGTGATCAATGTCATTGGCCAGCGCCCGACGCACCAGTACCGGCGCGCCGTTGCCAATCCATTGCCGAACCGACTCAAGACCGGCCGGAGGGCGACCGAGTTCGAGCAGCATCTTGTCAACGGCCACGGCCAGATCAGGCCCTGAATCCACAAGGGTCCCGTCCAGATCGAACATGATCAGCCTGGGCAACTTGCCCGCAAACAACTGCTCGAAGCCGCTCATGCGCGGGCTGACGCCAGTTCGTTGCGCATTTTCTCGATCACTTCTTTGTAGTCGGGGGCATTGAAGATAGCCGAGCCGGCGACAAAAGTATCGGCGCCCGCAGCAGCGATTTCACGGATGTTTCCGACGTTGACGCCACCGTCGATTTCCAGACGGATGTCACGTCCCGACGCATCGATCAAGGCACGCGCTTCGCGCAGCTTGTTCAGCGTACCGGGAATGAACTTCTGACCGCCGAAGCCCGGGTTGACGCTCATGAGCAGGATCATGTCGACCTTGTCCATGACATATTCCAGCAGGTTCAGAGGCGTCGCCGGGTTGAACACCAGACCAGCCTTGCAGCCGCCCTCGCGGATCAGTTGCAGCGAGCGATCGATATGCTGGGTCGCTTCAGGGTGAAAGGTGATGTACGTGGCACCCGCTTCGATGAAATCGCCGATGATGCGATCCACCGGGCTGACCATCAGATGCACGTCGATGGGTGCAGTGACGCCATACTTGCGCAACGCGCTGCACACCATCGGACCGATGGTCAGGTTCGGGACATAGTGATTGTCCATGACATCGAAGTGGACGAAGTCCGCGCCAGCGGCAAGTACATTGTCGACTTCCTCGCCCAGACGGGCGAAGTCAGCGGAAAGGATCGATGGGGCAATAACGAAGGGCTGCATGGCGCACCTGTTTGAGCTGAATCACGGTGGCGCGCATTGTAAGCGCAGAAGCAGCAAGGAGAAAGCGACAAGCTTCAAGCTGTAAGCCGCAAGATCAAGCTACAAGCTACAAGCTACAAGCTACAAGCTACAAGCTTTTGACTTGAAGCTTAAAGCTTGTAGCTTGCCGCGCCCACCTACTCCCCTGTCGTCCTCAGCTTCTCGCTGCGTCCGCGCAGCCACTCCAGCACCAGCAACAACACCACCGAGAAAGCGATCAGCAAGGTCGCGGCGGCGGCGATGGTCGGGCTGAGGTTTTCGCGGATGCCGCTGAACATCTGGCGTGGCAGGGTCGCTTGTTCTGGACCGGCGAGGAACAGGGTGACCACGACTTCGTCGAAGGAGGTCGCGAAGGCGAACAGCGCACCGGAAATCACGCCCGGAGCGATCAGCGGCAGGGTCACTCGACGAAACGCCGTCAGTGGCGAAGCGCCCAAGTTGGCAGCAGCGCGCACCAGGTTGTAGTTGAAGCCCTGCAAGGTGGCCGACACGGTGATGATCACGAACGGTACGCCCAGCACCGCATGCACCAGAATCAGCGAGGTGTAGCTGTTGCCCAGCCCCAGCGGCGCGAAGAACAGGTAGCTGGCAACGCCCACGATCACCATCGGCACCACCATCGGCGAGATCACCAGCGCCATGACCAGCGGCTTGCCGGGGAAATCACCACGGGTCAGACCGATGGCGGCCAATGTCCCGAAGATCATCGCCAGCAGCGTGGAGGCCGGCGCGACGATCATGCTGTTCTTCAGCGAGCGCATCCACTCGGCGGAACCGAAGAAGTCCTGATACCACTGCAATGAAAAGCCTTGCAGCGGGTAAACCAGAAAACTGCCCGAGTTGAACGACAACGGGACGATGACCAGCACCGGCAACACCAGAAACAGCAGCACCAGTGCGCAGATGATGCGCAGTGCGTAATACCAGATGCGCTCGATGGGCGACGAATACGAATTCAGCATGATGATTCCCCTCAGCTCAAACGCAGGCGGCTCGCGCCGACCAGCCAGCTATAGATCAGATACAGCACGACGGTTGCCAACAGCAGCAGGCCGCCCAGTGCCGTCGCCATGCCCCAGTTGATGCTGGTGTTGGTGTAGAAGGCCACGAAATAGCTGACCATCTGGTCGTTCGGGCTACCCAGCAATGCCGGGGTGATGTAGTAGCCGATCGACAGGATGAAGACCAACAGGCAGCCAGCCCCGATCCCGGCATAGGTCTGCGGGAAGTACACGCGCCAGAAGCTGGTGAACGGATGGCAGCCCAGGGAAATGGCAGCACGCATGTAAGTTGGCGAGATGTTTTTCATCACGCTGTAGATCGGCAGGATCATGAACGGCAGCATGATATGCACCATCGAGATGTAGACGCCGACCCGGTTGAAAACCAGTTCGATCGGCTTGTCGATGATGCCCATGGCGATCAGCGCACCATTGATCAGACCACTCGATTGCAGCAACACGATCCAGGCTGCTACCCGGACCAGAATCGAGGTCCAGAACGGTAGCAGGACCAGAATCATCAAGAGGTTGCTCTGCCGTGCAGGCAGGCTGGCCAACAGATAGGCAAGTGGATACGCCAGCACCAGACAGATGGTGGTGATTACCAGGCCCATCCAGAATGTGCGGGTGAAGATATCCAGGTAAATGGCCTGGTCCGGAGTTGCAGCGGCCACTTCACCGACATCGTCGATGCGGTGGTCGACAGCGGCCAGCAGGTAATAGGGGGTAAGGCTGCTGGTGTTGCGACGAATGGCCTGCCAATAGGCAGGGTCGCCCCAACGTTCGTCCAGCGCTTCCAGTGCATCTTTATAAGAGGCAGGCTCGGTCTTGAAGGGCAGCGCGCGAGCGGTCTTGCTCAGCAGGCTGCGATAACCGGCCAGTTCCATGTTCAGGCGCTTGGACAACTCGCCCAGGGTCGAATTCTTGCGGGTTTCAGCCAGATCCAGGCTCAATGCCATGTAGGTCGACTCGGGCGGAAGCCCTTTACCGTCCCACTTCTCGACTTCAATCACGGTGCTCGGCAGTGCGGCAACGACTTCCGGGTTGCTGACGCTCTTGTAAAGCAACGCAGCAATGGGCACCAGAAAGACCAGCAGCAGAAAGATGACCAACGGAGCAATCAGCGCCTGGGCTTTCCAGCGGTTGACCCGCTCGGCACGAGCCAGGCGTTGCTTCAAGTTGGGACTGGCGCCTTCAGTCAGGGGCACGGCGGTGGCCATAGCGAACTCCGAAATCTTTGAACGAGGGGAGCGTTTCCTGAACCGGAAACGCTCCTGGATCTAACTCAGGTTGACGCGATTACTTGGCTGCCCAAGCGGTGAAGCGCTGTTCCAGCGACTCGCCGTTGTCAGTCCAGAACGTCACGTCCATCTGCACCTGATCCTTGATGTTTTCAGGAGTGGTCGGCATGTTCTGCAGGGTTTCCTTGTCCAGCAAAGCAACCGCCTGGGTGTTGGCCGGGCCGTAGGCAATGTTCTGCGAATAGGTCTTCTGCTGCTCCGGGCTCAGGATGTAAGCGATGAACTTCTTCGCCGCTTCAACGTTTTTCGAGCCCTTTGGAATGGCCCATGCGTCGAAGTCATAAACGCCGCCGGTCCAGACCACTTTCAGGTTGCTTTCCTTCTGCACCGCAGCGATACGACCGTTGTAGGCCGAACTCATGACTACGTCGCCGGAGGCAAGGTACTGAGGAGGCTGAGCGCCTGCTTCCCACCATTGAATGTTTGGCTTGAGCTCATCGAGCTTCTTGAAGGCGCGGTCCTGACCGTCCTTGCTGGCCAGTACCTTGTAGACGTCCTTCGGCGCAACGCCATCAGCCATCAGAGCGAATTCCAGGGTGTACTTGGCGCCTTTGCGCAGGCCGCGCTTGCCCGGGAATTTCTTGGTGTCCCAGAAGTCGACCCAACTGGTCGGAGCAGTGCTGACCTTGTCGGCGTTGTAAGCCAACACGGTGGACCATACGAAGAAGCCTGCACCGCAGGTGGTCAGCGCGCCCGGTACGAAGTTTTCGGCCTTGCCGAACAACGCAGGGTCCAGCTCTTCGAACATGTCTTCGTCGCAACCGCGGGATAGCTCGGGCGATTCAACTTCTACCAGATCCCAGGAAACGCTCTTGGTGTCGACCATGGTCTTGATCTTGGCCATTTCACCGTTGTACTCGCCAGCGATGATCTTGCCATTACCCGCTTTCTCCCAAGGGGCATAGAAAGCCTTTTCCTGGGCCGCCTTGTTGGCGCCGCCGAAGGAGATAACGGTCAGATCAGCGGCCATGGCTTGCGCCGCGCACATCATGCCCAACGTGATAGCGGTGAACTTCAATGATTTCAGCATTTATTCTTTTCTCCACGAGCAGTGTTGGTAAGCGATTGGGATGGGCGATCGTTCGCCTCTGTTGTTGCTTTTATCGATAGATCAATGCACTTGCTGCAAGGGATCGAGCGCGCGAGCGTGCTCGACTTGCCATCCAAGGGGCACGACGTCGCCAACGCTCAAAGCCGCATCCAGCTCGGCGATAGGCTGCTTGACGAAAAAGTCGGTCTTGCCTGCCACTTCCAGACGCACTCGAACGTGGTCGCCCAGATAAATGAACTCGGCAACACGGCCCGAGAAACGGTTTACACAACTTTCGCTACGGCCATTGAGGCTGATACGTTCAGGGCGGATCGACAGGGTGACCGGATCACCGGCCTGGCCGACATTGATCGCCAATGCCTCAACTTTTTCACCACGCCCCAGCTCGACGACGCAGCGGTCGCCGTTCTGGCTGACCAAGCGCCCGTTGAGACGGTTGTTCTCGCCAATGAAGTTGGCGACGAAGGTGTTTTTGGGTTCTTCGTAAAGGGTGCGCGGTGGAGCGATCTGCTGGATTTCGCCCTGATGGAACACCGCAACACGGTCGGACATGGTCAGCGCTTCGCCCTGGTCGTGGGTCACGTAGACCACTGTCACACCCAGACGCTGGTGAAGATGCTTGATCTCCATCTGCATGTGTTCGCGCAGTTGCTTGTCGAGCGCGCCGAGCGGCTCGTCCATCAGCACCAGTTGTGGCTCGAAAACCAGTGCGCGGGCCAGGGCCACGCGCTGCTGCTGACCACCGGACAATTGCGCCGGATAGCGATGCGCAAAAGCGTCAAGCTGGACCATGCCCAGTGCGCGTTTGACCTTCTCGCCGATATCGGTCTTGCTCATGCCACGCACCGACAGCGGGAACGCCAGGTTCTCGGCGACGGTCATGTGCGGGAACAGAGCGTAGTTCTGGAACACCATGCCGATGTCGCGCTTGTGCGGCGGCACGTTGTTGATGGCCCGGCCGCCCAGCAGGATTTCACCCGAGGTCGGCGTCTCGAAACCGGCCAGCATCATCAGACTGGTGGTCTTGCCGGAACCCGACGGCCCGAGCAAGGTGAGGAATTCGCCTTTGCGAATGTCCAGGTTAAGGTCTTTGACGATCAGTGCTTCGCCGTCGTAGCTCTTCTGCACACCACGAAAGCTGACCAGAACATCATTTGCCCCAGCGCTTGAATCGACGTCGCTCATTACCCACACCTTTGTTTTGTCTGCGTGGGATCAAGACTAGAACAGCGCACATACCGCGCAAATCGGGGGCCAGGAGAGATTTGCCTAAGCAGGCTGGAAGCCCCGGTGTAGGGATTGCCCTACACGGATGGCGGGATTGGATAAGTGGCAATCAAGCACTTTTGTACGCAGAAAACCCCGTAGGACCGAATTCATTCGGGAAAGCGCCCTACCTGACACCACAGGCACATAGTTTTTCGCGAATGAATTCGCTCCTACGGTGTCGTTTTCAGGATCAGAGCAGCTTGTGCTCCATAGCATATTTCACCAGGTCCGCCAGCGAATGCAGGTTCATCTTCTGCATCAGGCGCGCCTTGTGGGTGCTGATGGTCTTGCTGCTCAGGGCCAGTTGCTGAGCGATGTCATTGACGTTGGCGCCCTGAGCCAGACGCTCGAACACCGAAAACTCGCGCTCCGACAGTAACGAGTGCAACGGGCGACTGTCGGTCAGACCGACCTCGAATACCATGCGGTCCGCCAGATCCGGGTCGATATAACGCCCTCCGGCCGCCACCCGACGAATGGCTGTCAGCAACAGGGCCGGATCGCTGTCCTTGGTCGCATATCCTGCCGCGCCGACTTTCAATGCACGGGCAGCCATCTGCGCTTCGTCATGCATCGACAACACCAGAATCACCGGCGGATTATTCAACGCCCGAATCCGGGGAATCGCCTCCAGGCCGTTGACGCCCGGCATGGAGATATCCAGCAGCACCACTTCGCAGGGCACATGCCGCAGGGTTTCAAGCAACTGCTCGCCATTACTGGCCTCGCCCACCACAAGCAGATCCTTCGCCAGGCCGATAAGCTGCTTGATGCCCTCACGCACAATGGTGTGGTCTTCAGCTACCAGTACACGAATCACTTTTCTCGCTCCTGCCCAATGGGGTCCAACGGGATATATGCGCGCAAGGTTGTGCCCTCACCGACCTCGCTGTCCAGTTCCAATCTGCCACCCAGCATCAGGACACGCTCGCGCATTCCCACCAGACCGAAGGAGACAGGCCGGCCAGACTGCATCACAAAGCCCTGACCGTCGTCGGCGATGGTCATGCACATCACACCGTCGTCCAGCGTCAGGCTGACTTCTACCGTATCCGCCCGGGCGTGGCGGATAACGTTGGTCAGCGCTTCCTGAAGGATACGAAACATGCCAGTGGCCCTGGCGTCGCTGAGTGGCGGCAGGTTGTCCGGCACCTGAACCAGACACGGAATCTGCGTGCGGGCCTCGAAGCGCCGGGCCTGCCACTCGATGGCCGAGGCGATGCCCGCATCGAGAATCGGCGGACGCAACGCTGTGGCAACGTCGCGTACCAACTGGAAGAGTTGAGCGATCAGACGCTTCATGCTGTTCAGGCGCTCACTCAACCCGGGATCGAGGTCGGCATAAGCCAGTTCACACATGGAGGTTTCCAGCTTCAGCACTGTCAGCATCTGGCCCAGTTCGTCATGGACCTCACGAGCGATACGGGCTTTTTCCTCTTCGCGCACACTCTCCAGATGCGCCGACAGCTCGCGTAACTGGTCATGGGCGCGACGCCGTTCGCTGACGTCACTGAGGAACACCACCAGATACTCCGCCTCGCGAAAGCGCAGAAAACTCAAAGACACATCAGTGGGCAGCACGCTGCCATCGGCGCGGATGCAATTGGTCTCGAACACTTGCGGGCTGTCTTCGCTAGAGCGGGCGTTCTTCCACAGGTTCAGCCAGCGATCCATATGCAGACCGGGCTCGAAATCGATCAGCGGCCGATCCACCACACCGCCGCGCGCATACCCGAGCATGGTCTCGGCCGCATGGTTGGCATAACGCACCCGGCTGTCCCAGTTGACCCAGAGAATGCCGACCGTGCTCTGATCGATGGAGAACTGCGCCAGACGTAGCGCCTCCTCGCCTTCCACACGCCGGGCAATGTCTTCGCGTGCGTCGACCAGCTCTTGCTCCAGGGCCTGCTGCTGACGGCGCTGCCAGACCACAATCGCAAAACAGGCCAGCAACATCACCAACAGCAGCAGGCAGAGGTTCTGCCACAGGCCGGGGGACTCACTGAAACGCGAAGACTTGAGTGGCATCCAGCGCGAGTGCAACTGGTCCAGTTCTTTCGCCGGAATCACATGCAAGGCCTCGCTGACGATAGTGGCCAGTTGCGGAGCATCCCGGCGTGTCGCCACGCGCAGCAATTGCGGCAAACCGATATCGCCCACCACGGCCAGCCCGGCAAACTCAGGCTCCCGGAACAGACGGCTGAGTTGCGCTTCATCCACCACGGCATAGCGCGCCTGCTGACTCAACAACAATTGCAGGGCCTGGCGTTCAAGTGGCACACCTTGCAGGTTCAGGTGAGGGTAATTGCTGCGCAGATAATCTGCCGTCGAACTCGGCATGCGCACGGCCACCCGCGAACGCTCATCGACTTTTTCCAGATCCACCACCGAGCTGCCATCACGCTCTCCGATCACCAATTGCGAAACTCGCAGATAAGGATCGGAAAACTGCCATGTTCGCAGCCCGGCCGGGGTTTGCATCAGGCCTGGTGCCAGATCTACCTGCCCCGCAGCCACCGCCTTTTCCAGGGCCGCCTGATCGGGAAAATTGCGCCAGAGCAACTCGACCCGCAAGGCCGCCGCCAGTGCATTCATCAAGTCGACGTTGGCACCGGACAATTGCTGTAAACGCTGATCGAACTGGGCATAGGGAGCGTGCATCACCAGACCGACCCGCAGCGGGCCATGCTGGTCCAGCCAGGTACGCAGCTCCTGGCTCAGCGGCACCTGCACAGAAGGTTGCGACTCATCAGCCTGTGCATTCGCCACCTGAAGCATCAAGAGCAAAGCCAGGCAGCCGATAAAACCGGTGCGCAGAAGACCAATCATCAACGTGTCGTTCTCGTCTGTTTTCGTTTGGCGACCATGGATCGCCCCCGGGACCTGACAAATACCGATCAACGCATTAGGCTGCCGGGATAGTTTCTGGCCTGGAATATTCGATGTCCCATACCTTTCGTGCAACGCTTCCTGCGTTGCTCCTGTCGCTGATAGTACCTTGCGCGCTGCCAGTGGTGGCTGCCGATCCTGCACCCGCCAAGGATGCAGCGTCCGCCGATGCTCCCGTGGAGCGTGCGCCACTGCTGACCCGTGCGCAGGAAGACGCCATTGCCCTTGAGCGTCAGTTGCCACCGCAGGATCTGCAGCAATTGCAGGCGGGTGACGAAAGCTTCCTGGCCCTCTGGAAGCCCGCAAACAGCGCCGACCCGAAAGGCGCGATCATTTTCCTGCCGGGTGCTGGCGAATCGGCCGACTGGCCGGATGTGGTCGGCCCGCTACGTCGCAAGTTCCCCGATACCGGCTGGGCCACGCTGAGTATCACCCTGCCGGATGTACAGGACGAAGCCCTGATGCCTCGCGAGCCGGACGCACCTGCCGCCGAGGAAAAACCCAAGGATGCGCCGAAGGATGACGCGGCAAAAGCAGCCGACACTCAGGCGCAGGCTGGTGACGAGGTCGCCAGAGCTGCCGCTGCCGAGGAGCGCGCCAAGGCCGAAGCCGAGCACATCTTTGCCCGCATCGAAAGCGCAATCAGCTTCGCACAGCAGAACAAGGCGCGCAGCATCGTACTGATCGGCCACAGCAGTGGTGCCTATTGGGCTGCGCGCTTTCTGAGTGAGCGGCAATCTCCGCTGGTCCAGAAGTTCGCGATGGTTGCCGCCCGCGAGCCGGTCAATACCAAGCCTTTGCTGCTGGATCTGGTACCGACACTGAAAATGAAAACAGCGGACTTCATCTACAAGAATCAGGCACCCCAGGCAGCCAGTGCTCGCTTGCAAGTCAGCAAGCGCGCCAAGGGTGCAGGCTTTACCCAGGTTGCGCTGATCAACATTGTGGGTAATGAAGACGCCGAACAGGAGCAGATATTTCGCCGTATTCGGGGTTGGGTAGAGGCGGAATGACAGTCCTTTTCGCGAATGAATCCGCTCCTGCGTCGATCACGCAGGAGCGGATTCATTCGCGAACAAACGCAATCAACGAAACCCGCGACGCGCCTTGATCACTCTGTAAGCGCTATGCAGTTCGCTGGTCTTTTCAGTGGCAACACGCACTTGCAATGCACTGGCACCGCCCCCGGCAATCTTGTCGGGGTGGTGACGACTGAGCAGACGACGATAGGCGCGCTTGATGCTCGCAGGATCCGTATCGGCCTCCACGCCCAGGAGTGACAACGCTCCGCTGTATTCATCCGTGCTGCTGACGGGCCGTCTTTTCATCGGATCATGCTCGGCAGCCAGCGCCTCGATTTTCAGCTCCGACCAGCCCAGCCACATCCCCCACGCGCCGATCAGTTCACGCTCGATGCGAGTGACCTTTCCGTCAGCCCAGGCCATACGCCAACAAGCTCGCAGCAAGCCCTCAGCCATGCCCGGCTGGCTGCGCAGACGACGCAGATAACTGCGCAGCCCGTCAGCGCCGTCCTTGCCACGATTGAAAGCCGCAATCGCAAGACGCTGTGCCGCCTCATCCATATTCAAGCGGCGCATTTCCGCCTGCGCCTGATGAATATGGCTGGCAACGACCCGACCACCGCTCTTGGCCAGACGCCCCAGCAGCACGAACAGCAGATCCTCGTCGCGCACGGCAGAGCGCCCGCCCAGACGCTCACGCACATGAGCCCAGGTGTGCAGTTGCAGGCGGCGATCAAGAGCCTGCCCCAACAAAGAACCCAGCAGCGCCCCTGGAATATCGGCAATGGCATATCCAGCACCGGCGCCGAACAGTGTGCCTGGCCACAGCATCTAGCGGGTCCCCGACAGTAATCGCTCGACTTCGCCAAGACGCTCATGAGTGCCGACGTCGATCCAGGTGCCGCGAAAATGCTCGCCCGTCACTTGCCCTTGCGCCATCGCCTGACGCAGCAACGGAGCCAGTGCGAACGCACCGGCTTCGCAGCCTGCAAACAAGCGTGGATGCAAGATGGCAATGCCGCTGTAGGTCAGGCGCTGCGCATCTGGAACGCCATCCTGCAACTGGCCGTCGATCAGGGAAAAGTCGCCAGTCGGGTGGTGCGCGGGATTATCGATCATCACCAGATGGGCAAGCCCGGCTATGGGCCTGCGCAGTTCGGCAAAGTTGTAGTCGGTCCAGATATCGCCGTTTACCACCACAAAAGGCTCATCGCCCAGCAGTGGCAAAGCCCGGAGAATGCCGCCACCTGTTTCCAGTGGTTCGCCTTCCGGGGAGTAACGGATATTCAGCCCCCAACGTTGACCATCCTCAAGATAGTCTTCGATCTGTTGTCCCAACCAGGCGTGATTGATGACCAGATCGTGAAACCCGGCCTGATGCAATGCCTTGAGATGGTATTCGATCAGGGGAACACCACCGGCACGCACCAAAGGCTTTGGTGTGTGCAGGGTCAAGGGGCGCATCCGCTCGCCTTTGCCGGCGGCGAGAATCATCGCTTTCATTCAATCCTCTTCAACACAATCGATCCCTTTTAAAAATCACACGTCACGCCGACGCATCGACGCGGTGCTGCAAACTGTTCAGCAATTGTCCCAGCTCCGCCAGTTCCGGGCGTCGCGACACAACGGCCTCTATATAGGAGAAGAAGCGCGGAACATCACCCAGATAGCGCGGCTTGCCATCACGATGGCAGATACGGGCAAAAATCCCGATGACCTTCAAATGCCGCTGCACGCCCATCAGATCACTGGCTCGCGAAAAACTGGCGAAATCCTCATGAACCGGAATGCCCACCGCACGCGCCTTGTCCCAGTAGGTCTGCAACCAGCCGTTCACACGCTCCTGAGGCCAGCTCAGGAAAGCATCCTTGAACAGGCAGGTGATGTCATAAGTAACCGGCCCGTATACCGCATCCTGGAAATCCAGCACGCCCGGATTCGGTTCACTGATCATCAGGTTGCGCGGCATATAGTCGCGATGAACCAGCACTTTGGGCTGTGCCAGAGCACTTTCGATCAACAGGTCGCTGACATGTTGCCACTTGGTCTGTTGCGCCGGGTCCATTTCGATACCCAGATGCCGCTTCACATACCACTCTGGAAAAAGCTCCAGCTCACGGCGCAGCAAGGCTACGTCATAGCTGGGCAATGGCGCATCCATCGGCAGTTGCTGATAGGCCAGCAACGCTTCGATGGCATCGCCAAACAACGCATCGGCGTTGTCCGCATCGATCACGTCCAGATAGGTCTGACGCCCCAGATCATTGAGCAGCAAAAAGCCCTGCGTCAGGTCTTCGGCATAAATTTTCGGAACATTAATGCCGGATCTGGCCAATAAATGAGCAATATCCACGAAGGGTTTGCAGTTTTCCTGCGGTGGAGGCGCATCCATGACAATAAAAGTTTTATCGCCGCCTTCCCAGCGGAAATAGCGACGGAAACTTGCGTCGCTACTGGCCGCAGTCAACGTGGCCGGGGGTACGGCGCCCCATTGTTGCCTGGCAAAGAGCGCTGGCAACTGCTCATCGAGCCAAACTTTCAGGGATTGAAGGCGTATATCTTGGTCTGACATTACAAGGGTCTCCGACGGCGCTAGCCGTCAAGCGGGTCATGCTTTATTATCCGGGATCTTTTTCAGCCCATCGAGAGGCGTGCGGCCCCCCCGCGGGCAGATGGCGCGCAGGAAGCCCGGACTAATAAGATGGCATTGAAATCCCCCGCGTTTCGTAAAAAATTTCCGTTGCTCGTAACCGGCAGTCTGCTGGCGATGCAACCTCTGGCCACTCAGTTCGTGGTTGCCGCGGAACAGTATGACTGCTCAGTCTCTGCTTCGGGTGCCTGGAACTGTGCGCCGAAATCAAATACAGCTGCTGTAGAGCTGCCTCCACGTCCCGTGCATAACGCGACCGAGGTCAGTTCCAACGGCACAGTGATTTCGCAAGGCACCACGGCTGGCAAACCTGCCAATACAGCGCTGCTGGTCACCGAAGCCAAAGGCAAAGGCCTGGCATCGCGTAGTGCTGACTACAGCCACCTTGACTGGGTTCCCCGTGAAAAGCTCACGCCTGCGCAACTGGCCGAAACCGGTCCTTATTGCTCCGGTGCCTATGTAGAGCCGATCCGTCCGGGCATGGATGACAAGACGCCCAAGAGCGACGCCCCGACATTCATCGGAGCCAAGGTCTCGCGTTACCAGCAGGAAGAGCAGATCGCGACCCTGGCAGGCGATGTCGTATTGCGTCAGGGCAGCATGCAGGTCCAGGCTCAGGAAGCGGCCCTGTATCAGGCCGAGAACCGTGGCGAACTCAACGGTGATGTCCGTTTGCGCGACAACGGCGCCTTGATCGTTGGCGACAGGGCAGAGCTGCAACTCGACACCGGCGAAGCCCAGGTCGACAACGCCGAGTATGTCCTGCACAAGTCGAACATCCGCGGTAACGCCCGTTACGCAAAACGTGCAGAGAACGCGATCATCCGCCTCAAGGATGGTACATACACCTCATGCGAACCCGGCAGCAATGCCTGGACGCTCAAGGGCAACAACATCACGCTGAACCCGGCTACCGGTTTCGGCACCGCGACCAACGTTACGCTGCGGGTCAAGGACATACCGGTACTCTACACGCCGTATATCTACTTCCCGATCGACGATCGTCGCCAGTCAGGCTTCCTGCCACCGACCATTGCTGCAGGTGGCGACAACGGCTTCACGCTGGTCACGCCTTACTACTTCAACCTGGCGCCCAACTACGACGCCACGTTGTATCCACGCTACATGGCCGACCGCGGCCTGTTGATGGAAGGCGAATTCCGTTACCTCACCAAGAGCAGCGAAGGCCAGTTCGGCGGCGCTTACCTCAATGACGAGAATGACGAGCGCAGGCTGCAGTCCGAGTACGAAAAAACCCGCTGGATGATGAACTGGCAGCACGTGGGTGGCCTGGACTCCCGCTGGATGACCAAGGTCGACTACACCGACATCAGCGACCCGTACTACTTCCAGGATCTGGAAACCGATCAGATCGGCGTGAACACACCTGAGTTCCTCAACCAGCAAGGGTCCCTGACCTATCGCGGTGACAGCTACAGGGCAATGTTCAACGTCCATGCCTACAAGATGGCATCGATCGCCAACATCACGCCATACGACCGTCTGCCACAGCTGACCCTCAACGGCACACTGCCCTTCAGGCCGGCGGGCCTTCGTTTCGATTATGAAACCGAAGCCGTGCGTTTCGAGCGTGACCTGCAAACCGGCACCTACTTCGACAGGGATGGCAACCCGGAAGCCCGTCTGGACACCAACGTAGGCGGCCTTGCACGCGCCAACGGTGATCGTCTGAACCTGGCTCCGTCGGTCAGCCTGCCGATGAACTGGACCTATGGTTTCCTGACGCCCAAGCTGAAGTATGTCTACACCCAGTACGACCTGGATCTGGACAGCCGCGGCAGAGCCGCCGTGCCTGACTTCGAAAGCAAGCAGACCCGCAGCGTGCCAATCGTGAGCGTGGACAGCGGCCTGTACTTCGACCGCAATACCCAGTGGTTCGGCAAGGATTATCGCCAGACTCTTGAACCGCGCATGTTCTATCTCTATTCACCCGAGAGAGATCAGGAAGACATTCCGGTTTTCGACACGAGTGAAAGCACGTTCAACTACTCGTCCCTGTTCCGCGACAACCGCTTTACCGGTTACGACCGTATCGGTGACGAGAACAAGCTTTCCTTCGGTGTCACCAACCGCTGGATCGAAGAAAACGGCTTTGAACGTCAGCGCTTCAGCATTGGTCAGGCGGTGTACTTCAGTGATCGCAAGGTTCAACTGCCGGGCATCACCTTCGCCGACCGCGACGATGCCAAGGCCAATGTTTCGCCTTATGCACTGGAGCACGAATATCGCTTCAACCGCGATTTCCGTATCAACTCCGACTTCAACTGGGATCCGGACAGCCGCAGCACCCGTTCGGGCAGCACGATGCTGCATTACCAGCCTGAAGATAACCCGGGCAAGATCATCAACGCCGGCTACCGCTATCGCAACGACCAGGTCCGCTACGACGAGAACACTGGCCGCTGGACAGTGGGCGGTGGCAACTATGGTACGCCTGGCCAGCCGGGCTACGTGAAGGACTACTACAAGATCCAGCAACACGATTTCTCGGTCATCTGGCCAATCGTGCCGCAATGGAGCCTGATCAGCCGCTGGCAGTATGACTACAACCGCGACCGTACCCTTGAAGCCTTTGGTGGTTTCGAGTACGACAACTGCTGCTGGAAACTGCGTCTGATCAACCGTTACTGGGTCGACTACGACGAATACAGCCAGGAAGCCCCTCAGAACGAAAAAGGCGACCGCGGCATATTCCTACAAATTGTGCTGAAGGGACTTGGTGGCGTTACCGGCGCCAAAGTAGAGACCTTCCTGGACAAAGGCATTCAAGGTTATCGTGAACGTGAAGACCAAGCTTTCTGATTGTTTGCGCCCGCTGATGCTGGGCGCGTTACTCCTGAGCGGCGCTGTTCATGCAGCGGTCCAACCTCTGGACAGCGTAGTGGCCATCGTCGATAACGACGTGATCATGAAAAGCCAGATGGACCAGCGTGTTCGCGAAGTCCAGCAGACCATTGCCAAGCGCGGGGCCGGCACACCACCGGCCGAAGCGCTTCAGCCGCAGGTACTCGATCGCCTGATCCTGGAAAACCTTCAACTGCAGATTGGCGAGCGCTCCGGCATTCGCATCACCGATGAAGAGCTGAACCAGGCTATCGACACCATTGCCCAGCGTAACAACATGAGCGTTGAGCAATTCCGTGCAGCCCTGGCTCATGACGGCCTGTCCTACAACGATGCCCGCGAGCAGGTTCGTCGCGAGATGATCATCAGCCGCGTGCGCCAGCGTCGTGTGGCCGAGCGTATCCAGGTGTCCGAACAGGAAGTGAAGAACTTCCTGGCCTCGGATCTGGGCAAGGCTCAGTTGTCCGAAGAGTTCCATCTGGCCAACATCCTGATCGCGACACCAGACAGCGCTTCGTCCGATGCGATTCAGGCGGCGGCCCGTCAGGCTCAGGACATCTACGGTCAATTGCAGAAAGGTGCCGACTTCGCTCAACTGGCCGTTGCACGATCGGCAAGCGAAAGCGCACTGGAAGGCGGCGACATGGGCTGGCGCAAGGCAGCTCAACTCCCACCACCTTTCGGTGACATGCTCAGTTCGATGCGTCCAGGCGAGGTGACTCCACCGGCACGTACACCGGGCGGTTTCATCATCCTCAAGCTGCTGGAAAAACGCGGCGGCGAAGGCCAGACCCAGATACGCGACGAAGTGCATGTGCGTCACATCCTCATCAAGCCAAGCGAAATCCGCAGCGAAGAAGAGACACGCCGTCTGGCTACCAAGCTTTATGATCGCATCGAGTCTGGCGAGAACTTCGGCGAACTGGCGAAGAGCTTCTCGGAAGACCCGGGTTCGGCGCTCAATGGTGGCGACCTGAACTGGGTGGATCCGAACTCTCTGGTTCCAGAGTTCCGCGCAGCGATGAACGACACACCACAAGGCGTGCTGTCCAAACCCTTCAAGACAGCTTACGGCTGGCACATTCTGGAAGTTCTTGGCCGCCGCGCCACCGACGCCACCAGCCAGGCCCGTGACCAGCAAGCCCTGGGCGTACTGCGTAACCGCAAATACGACGAAGAGCTGCAAACCTGGCTGCGTCAGATCCGTGACGAAGCCTACGTTGAAATCAAACTCCCTGGCGCAGCCCAGGCTGCACAGTGAAGCCAAAGCGTTTCGCACTGACACCCGGCGAGCCGGCCGGCATTGGTCCTGACCTGTGCCTGCTGCTCGCCACGCAGCCTCAGCCATACCCCCTGATAGCAATTACCAACCGTGACCTGCTCCTGGAGCGGGCCACGCAGTTGGGCGTGGCTGTCAATCTGCTTGCCGTCACCCCTGACGCCTTTCCGGACGCACCGGCGCCTGCCGGCAGCCTGTATGTCTGGGATACGCCCTTGCAGGCCAAGGTGGTTACTGGCGCGCTGGACAAGGCCAATGCCACTTTCGTACTGCAGACCCTGACTCGCGCCGCTCAAGGCTGTGTCGACGGGCTGTTCGCCGGGATGATTACCGCTCCTGTCCACAAGGGCGTGATCAACGAGGGCGGCATCGCCTTCTCCGGCCATACGGAATTTCTTGCAGAACTGACTAACACCGAGCAAGTCGTGATGATGCTGGCTACGGGCGATCTGCGCGTGGCGCTGGTCACCACCCATCTTCCGCTGCGCGACATTGCCGATGCCATTACACCGGAACGCCTGGAGCGCGTCACACGCATCCTGCATGCCGATCTGGTCAACAAGTTCGGCATAGCCCGGCCACGCATTCTGGTCTGCGGCCTCAATCCGCATGCCGGCGAAAGCGGTCATCTGGGCCGCGAAGAAATAGACATCATCGAACCAACCCTGGAGCGTCTGCGCAGCGAAGGCATCGACTTGCGAGGCCCGCTGCCTGCCGACACTCTGTTTACCCCCAAATATCTGGAGCACTGCGATGCAGTGCTGGCGATGTATCACGACCAGGGCCTGCCCGTGCTGAAATACAAAGGTTTCGGCGCGGCAGTCAATATCACGCTCGGCCTGCCGATCATCCGCACTTCCGTCGATCATGGCACTGCGCTGGATCTGGCTGGCAGCGGAAACATCGACACCGGCAGCCTGAAAGTAGCCCTGCAAACCGCCTACCAGATGGCCGAGACTCATTCATGACCGAGCAATACCAACACCGGGCGCGCAAGCGCTTCGGGCAGAACTTCCTGCATGACGCGGGCGTTATCGACAAGATCCTGCGCGCCATCCGGGCCAAGCCTGAAGACCGCCTGCTGGAAATCGGCCCGGGCCAGGGTGCCCTGACAGAAGGGCTGCTCAACAGCGGCGCGCACCTCGATGTGGTTGAACTGGACAAGGACCTGATCCCGATCCTCAACAGCCAGTTCGCAGGCAAGCCGAACTTCAACCTGCATCAAGGCGATGCCCTGAAGTTCGACTTCAACAGCCTGGGCGCTGCGCCCAACAGCCTGCGTGTCGTGGGCAACCTGCCCTACAACATTTCCACGCCGCTGATTTTTCATCTGCTGCAAAACGCCGGCCTGATTCGCGACATGCACTTCATGCTGCAAAAGGAAGTGGTCGAGCGGCTCGCCGCCGGACCGGGCGGCGGAGACTGGGGCCGCCTGTCGATCATGGTTCAGTACCACTGCCGTGTGGAACACCTGTTCAACGTCGGGCCGGGAGCATTCAACCCGCCACCGAAAGTGGACTCTGCCATTGTCCGCCTTGTGCCCCATGAAACACTGCCACACCCGGCCAAGGATCACCGCCTGCTGGAGCGCCTTGTGCGCGAAGCCTTCAACCAGCGCCGCAAGACCCTGCGCAACACACTCAAACTACTGCTGAGCGCAGATGACATTGCGGCTGCCGGTGTCGATGGCAGCCTGCGTCCCGAGCAACTGGATCTTGCTGCATTTGTCCGTCTGGCGGACAAACTCAGTGAAAAGGCAGGGGTGGAATAATCTGAAGGGGCAAGTAAATGGCTATGTGCCGTTAGTCATTTTCCGTTTACTTGTCCTAGACTGACCTATCTATCGAATGCTCCAGTTTTTTCCGCTGCTATAGCTTTCAAGGTCTACCGCATGCCCGATTCCCGTTATCAGGTCGACGTCAGCGTCGTCACGCGCTTCCTCGCAGAACAATCGCAACCCGAGCAGAATCGCTTCGCCTTCGCTTACACCATCACCGTCCACAATAACGGCGAACTGCCTGCCAGGCTGCTTTCACGGCACTGGGTCATCACTGACGGTGACGGCCATGTCGAAGAAGTGCGTGGTGAAGGCGTCGTAGGCCAACAGCCATTGATCCAGGCTGGCCAGAGCCACACTTACAGCAGCGGCACAGTGATGACGACGAAAGTCGGCAACATGCAAGGCTCGTATCAGATGCTCGCCGAAGACGGCAAACGCTTCGATGCAGTGATTGCGCCCTTCCGCCTTGCCGTACCAGGTGCCCTTCACTGATGGCGGTATATGCCGTTGGCGACCTGCAAGGTTGCCTTGAACCGTTGAAATGCCTGCTCGACGATGTCCGGTTCGATCCGGCCAGGGATCAGCTATGGCTAGTGGGCGACCTGGTCAACCGTGGCCCGCAATCGCTGGAAACGCTGCGTTTTCTCTACAGCATCCGCGAGTCCATCGTCTGTGTACTGGGCAATCATGACCTGCACCTGCTGGCCGCCTCACGCAAGATAGAACGCCTCAAGAAATCCGACACCCTGCGCGAGATTCTTGAAGCGCCGGACAGCAATGAACTACTGGATTGGGTGCGTCGGCAAAAACTGATGCACTACGACGCCCAGCGCAATATCGCCATGGCCCACGCAGGCATAGCCCCGCAGTGGTCGCTGAAAAAAGCCCTCAAGTGCGCCAGCGAAGTCGAACAGGCCTTACAGGACGACAATCTGTACGAGCCCTTTCTGGATGGCATGTACGGCAATGAACCCGTCAAGTGGGACAATGACCTGCAAGGCGTGACAAGGCTGCGCGTCATCACCAACTATTTCACCCGCATGCGCTTCTGTACCCGCGAAGGCAAGCTCGACCTCAAGAGCAAGGAAGGCATCGAGACCGCCCTGCCAGGCTACAAACCATGGTTCCAGCACGAGAATCGCAAGACCCGGGACCTGAAGATCATCTTCGGCCACTGGGCAGCCCTTGAAGGCAAGTGCGACGAGCCCGGCATTTATGCGCTGGACAGCGGGTGCGTGTGGGGCGGCGCCATGACCCTTATGAACGTCGACACCCTTGAACGTCATCGCTGCGATTGCGATGCTGTCGGCAATGCCGCCCCACGCCCGGCAACATCCCTCATTTCCCAGCCAGAGGCCAGCGAGGCCCGGCGTTAAAAGATCAGCTCAGGAGCCCAATCATGACCGAATTCAAACGCATTCCCCCTGAACAGGCCCACGCCCTGCGCGAACAGGGCGCCGTACTGGTGGACGTTCGCGACCCTCAGGCTTTCGCCAGCAACCACATTCCCGATTCGCAGCATCTGGACAATCACTCGATCGCTGACTTCATCGCCAAGGCCGATCTGGACAAGCCGCTGGTGGTGGTCTGTTACCACGGAAACTCCAGCCAGAGTGCTGCAGCCTATCTCGTAGGCCAGGGCTTCTCCGACGTGTACAGCCTGGACGGTGGTTTCGAGTTGTGGCGCACCACGTTCCCGGGCGAAACAGCGCAAGGTTAACGACAGAACGGATGCTGGTGCAGATATGTATAAACGGCCAGCACGACTCTGAAAAAATATTTTTATCCGGCTGATCCCGCGTCCTGCGCGGGTTCGCGCCCAAACTGACGAACGGTCAGCCCGACTTCTTGTTCATCCCTTCTTTATCTTTCTGAATCCGAACTATCCTTAGCCTCAGGCCATCCGTAATCAGGGGAGAGCCGGTACACCGGCGCGTGGGTCATCGGTAGTTACTTTTATGGTGTTCTGGGGGGTAAACGGCATCTGGATACTCAGCTGCTGCCAGCATCGACTGACGATCCGCCGCCGGCTCAACGTATCGAGCGAGGTGACGTCATGAGTATTTTTAGCCACTTCCAACAACGCTTTGAAACCACACGTCAGGAAGAGCTCTCGTTACAGGAGTATCTGGAGCTCTGCAAACAGGATCGCAGCGCCTACGCCTCTGCCGCAGAACGTCTTCTGCTGGCCATTGGCGAGCCCGAACTGGTGGATACCTCCACCAACTCACGGTTGTCGCGGATCTTTTCCAACAAGGTGATCCGGCGTTATCCGGCCTTTGCGGACTTCCATGGAATGGAAGAATGCATCGACCAGATCGTGTCGTATTTCCGCCACGCAGCCCAAGGCCTTGAGGAAAAGAAACAAATCCTCTATCTGCTGGGTCCGGTGGGTGGCGGCAAGTCGTCTCTGGCTGAAAAGCTCAAACAACTGATCGAAAAAGTCCCCTTCTACGCAATCAAGGGTTCGCCGGTCTTCGAGTCGCCACTGGGGTTGTTCAATGCAACCGAAGACGGTGCCATTCTCGAAGAGGACTTCGGCATCCCTCGGCGCTACCTCAACACCATCATGTCGCCATGGGCGACCAAACGTCTGGCTGAGTTCGGGGGCGACATCAGCCAGTTCAAGGTGGTGAAACTTTATCCATCGGTTCTCAACCAGATCGGCGTGGCGAAAACCGAGCCGGGTGACGAGAACAACCAGGACATTTCCGCTCTGGTGGGTAAGGTCGATATCCGCAAGCTTGAGGAATTCCCGCAAAACGACGCAGACGCCTACAGCTATTCAGGCGCTCTGTGCCGGGCCAACCAGGGCCTGATGGAATTCGTCGAGATGTTCAAGGCACCTATCAAGGTCCTGCACCCGTTGCTGACTGCGACTCAGGAAGGCAACTACAACAGTACCGAAGGCCTGGGGGCGATTCCGTTTACGGGCATCCTGCTGGCTCACTCCAACGAATCGGAATGGCACAGCTTCCGTAACAACAAGAACAACGAAGCCTTCATCGACCGTATCTACATCGTGAAAGTGCCGTACTGCCTGCGTGTCAGCGACGAGATCAAGATCTACGACAAGCTGCTGTTCAACAGCTCGCTGGCCAAGGCGCATTGCGCGCCCGACACACTGAAAATGCTGGCGCAGTTCACGACTCTGTCGCGCCTCAAAGAGCCGGAAAACTCCAACATCTACTCCAAGATGCGTGTGTATGACGGCGAGAATCTCAAAGATACAGACCCCAAGGCCAAGTCGATCCAGGAGTACCGCGACAGTGCGGGCGTCGACGAAGGCATGAACGGCCTTTCAACCCGCTTCGCATTCAAGATCCTGTCCAAGGTCTTCAACTTCGATCCACACGAAATCGCCGCCAACCCGGTACACCTGTTGTACGTGCTGGAGCAGCAGATCGAACAGGAGCAATTCCCGGCTGAAACCCGTGAGCGCTATCTGCGTTTCATCAAGGAGTATCTGGCACCGCGCTACATCGAGTTCATCGGCAAGGAAATCCAGACCGCGTACCTTGAGTCCTACAGCGAATACGGTCAGAACATCTTCGACCGCTACGTGCTGTATGCAGACTTCTGGATTCAGGACCAGGAATATCGTGATCCGGAAACCGGTGAAATTCTCAACCGTGTCGCCCTGAACGAAGAGCTGGAAAAGATCGAAAAACCTGCCGGCATCAGCAACCCGAAAGATTTCCGCAACGAGATCGTCAACTTCGTGCTGCGTGCCCGCGCCAACAACAACGGCAAGAATCCAACCTGGCTCAGTTACGAAAAACTGCGTGTGGTGATCGAGAAGAAAATGTTCTCCAACACCGAGGACCTGCTGCCAGTCATCAGTTTCAACGCCAAGGCCAGCAAAGAGGATCAACAAAAACACAACGACTTCGTCACCCGAATGGTCGAGCGGGGCTATACCGACAAACAGGTGCGTCTACTCTCCGAGTGGTATCTGCGCGTGCGCAAGTCACAGTGATGCAGCGGTAAGCTACAAGCCTCAGGCAACAAGCTGGGACGGTCGGGTTCACAGATACGACCGCAACCAGCTTGTAGCTTGAAGCTGCTTTCTACTTGCGGCTGCCCGGAGGGCCTATGAGCTATGTGATCGACCGACGCCTCAATGGCAAGAACAAGAGCACGGTAAATCGCCAGCGGTTTCTGCGGCGTTATCGTGACCACATCAAAAAAGCAGTGGAAGAAGCGGTCAGTCGTCGCTCCATTACCGATATGGAGCATGGCGAGCAAATAAGCATTCCCGGTCGCGATATCGACGAGCCGGTGCTTCATCATGGTCGCGGTGGCAAACAGACGGTTGTCCATCCCGGCAACAAGGAATTCTCCAGCGGCGAGCATATCGCCCGCCCGCAAGGTGGTGGCGGTGGCAAGGGGCCTGGCAAGGCAAGCAACTCCGGCGAAGGCATGGACGAGTTCGTCTTCCAGATCACCCAGGAAGAGTTTCTCGAATTCATGTTCGAGGACCTCGAGCTGCCCAACCTGGTCAAGCGAAACCTGACCGGCACCGACACGTTCAAGACTGTACGCGCCGGGATCAGTAACGAGGGCAACCCCTCGCGCATCAATATCATTCGTACCCTGCGCTCGGCCCATGCACGCCGCATCGCGCTGTCCGGCAGCAGCCGCGCCAAGCTCAAGGAAACGGTGAACGAGCTGGAGCGTCTCAAGCGCGAAGAACCAGACAACTTCGGCGACATCCAGGAACTGGAAGTAGAAATAGACCGTTTGAAAGCGCGGATTCGTCGCGTGCCCTACCTGGACACCTTCGACCTCAAGTACAACCTGCTGGTCAAGCAACCCAACCCAAGCTCGAAAGCGGTGATGTTCTGCCTGATGGACGTCTCTGGCTCCATGACCCAGGCGACCAAGGATGTCGCCAAGCGCTTTTTCATCCTGCTGTACCTGTTTCTCAAGCGTAACTACGACAAGATCGAAGTCGTGTTCATCCGCCACCACACCAGCGCCCGCGAAGTTGACGAAGAAGAGTTCTTCTATTCACGGGAAACCGGCGGCACCATCGTTTCCAGCGCTCTGAAGCTGATGCAGGAAATCATGGCCGAACGCTACCCGAGCAACGAATGGAACATCTATGCAGCCCAGGCTTCCGATGGCGATAACTGGAACGATGACTCACCGATCTGCCGCGAAATCCTGACCAAGCAGATCATGCCTTTCGTGCAGTACTACACCTACGTGGAGATCACCCCACGCGAGCATCAGGCCTTATGGTTTGAATACGAACGCATCGGTGAAGAGTTTGCCGATACGTTTGCCCAGCAGCAGCTGGTCTCTGCCGGTGATATCTATCCGGTATTCCGTGAACTCTTCCAGCGCAGGTTAGTGACATGACCGCTAGAGAGCAGAAGCGCCAACCCCTCTCCACAGGGTCCGAGTGGACATTTGAACTGATCCAGGCCTACGACCGCGAAATCAGCCGTATCGCTGATCGCTACGCTCTGGATACCTATCCGAACCAGATCGAGGTCATCACGGCCGAGCAGATGATGGATGCCTATGCCTCGGTGGGCATGCCGCTGGGCTATCATCACTGGTCATACGGCAAACACTTCCTGAGTACCGAGAAATCCTACACTCGCGGGCAGATGGGGCTGGCCTACGAGATCGTGATCAACTCGGATCCGTGCATTGCCTATCTGATGGAAGAAAACACCATCTGCATGCAGGCTCTGGTCGTCGCCCACGCCTGCTACGGGCATAACAGCTTCTTCAAGGGCAATTACCTGTTCCGGACCTGGACCGATGCCAGTTCGATCATCGATTATCTGGTCTTCGCCAAGCAGTACATCATGCAATGCGAAGAGCGCCATGGCATCGATGCAGTGGAGGACCTGCTCGACTCCTGCCATGCCCTGATGAACTATGGTGTTGACCGCTACAAGCGGCCCTATCCGATTTCAGCAGAGGAAGAACGACGCCGACAAAAGGATCGTGAAGAACACCTGCAACGGCAGATCAACGACCTGTGGCGCACCATTCCGAAAAGCGCCGACAAGGGCAACAAGGAAGACAATGCCCGCTTCCCTGCCGAACCCCAGGAAAACATCCTGTACTTCATCGAAAAACATGCACCGCTGCTGGAGCCATGGCAGCGCGAAGTGGTGCGCATCGTGCGCAAGATTGCCCAGTACTTCTATCCGCAGCGCCAGACCCAGGTGATGAACGAAGGCTGGGCGACGTTCTGGCACTACACGCTGATGAACGATCTGTACGACGAAGGCCTGGTCACCGACGGTTTCATGCTGGAGTTCCTGCAGTCGCACACCAGCGTGGTCTA
Source organism: Pseudomonas sp. FG43 (assembly GCF_057809175.1). NCBI lineage: Bacteria > Pseudomonadati > Pseudomonadota > Gammaproteobacteria > Pseudomonadales > Pseudomonadaceae > Pseudomonas > Pseudomonas sp. FG43. The sequence continues at coordinate 50,532 of NZ_JBMDJL010000024.1, read as the reverse complement.
CCAGCCTGGCTTCGACAGCCCCTATTACAGCGGCATCAACCCGTACACCCTGGGCTTTGCCATGTATCAGGACATTCGGCGCATGTGCGAACACCCGACCGATGAGGATCGCCACTGGTTCCCGGAGATTGCAGGCACAGACTGGCTGACGGCAATCAAGTTCGCCATGTCCAGCTTCAAGGACGAGAGCTTCATTCTCCAGTACCTGTCACCCAAGGTCATTCGTGACCTCAAACTGTTCAGCATCATGGATGACGATCAGAAAGATGACCTGCTGGTGCCCGCGATTCACGATGAAGCCGGCTATCGGACCATTCGGGAAACCCTGGCAGCCCAATACAACCTGGGCAATCGCGAACCCAACGTGCAGATCTACAGCATCGACCGCCGTGGCGACCGTTCGCTGACACTGCGCCATCAACAACACAACCGCAAACCACTGGGCGACTCCACGGACGAAGTGCTCAAACACCTGCACCGTCTGTGGGGCTTCGATATCCACCTGGAAACCCTGCAAGGCGATCAGGTGATGAAAACTCACCATGTCCCGCCACGCGGCGAACATGCCGAGGGCGACTATCCGAGGCTCGACCTGGCAGTTGTTCACCTCTGAGGAGCAGAGCCAGGAAGAATGTTTTTAAGTTTTAACCTCCGCGAGGGCGACTCAGGTTTATCCTGTCGCGCTTACGGAGGTTTTTTATGCAGATTTATAAAGTGGGTGGCGCTGTACGCGACCGCCTTCTGGGTCAACCCGTTACCGACAGTGACTGGGTAGTCGTAGGCGCCAGCGCCGAAGAAATGCTGATCAAAGGCTATCGCCCGGTTGGCACTGACTTTCCGGTCTTTCTTCACCCGCTCACGGGTGAGGAATACGCTCTGGCCCGTACCGAGCGCAAAAGCGGCGTCGGCTACGGCGGCTTTGTCTTTCATGCCAGCCCCGAAGTTACCCTTGAACAAGACCTGATCCGCCGCGACCTGACCATCAACGCCATTGCCGAAGACAAGGACGGTAATCTGACCGACCCCTATGGTGGTCAGCGCGATCTTGAAGCACGGGTATTGCGTCATGTTTCCCCTGCTTTCGCCGAAGATCCCCTCAGGGTATTGCGGGTAGCCCGCTTTGCCGCACGTTATGCCTCACTGGGCTTCAGCATCGCGCCAGAGACGCTGGAACTGATGCGTCAGCTCAGCGAATCCGGCGAACTCAAGGCCCTGACACCCGAGCGCAGCTGGAAGGAGATCTCCAGGGCACTGATGGAAGATCAGCCTCAGGTTTTCATTCAGGTGCTACATGATTGCGACGCCCTCAAGGAGTTGCTTCCTGAAGTCGAGGCATTGTTCGGCGTGCCGCAGCCTGCCGCCCATCACCCGGAAATCGACACGGGCAAGCATGTACTCAGCGTACTAGAGCAATCCGCCATCCATAAACATCCGCTGAGCGTGCGCTGGGCCTGCCTGCTGCATGACCTGGGCAAAGGACTGACGCCCGAATCCGAATGGCCACGGCACATCGCACACGAGCATACGGGCCTGCGCCTGATAAAAGCCGTCAACGAGCGCTTCCGGGTACCGAAGGAATGTCAGGAACTGGCGCTGCTGACAGGCCAATATCACACCCATGGACATCGTGCGCTGGAACTCAAGCCTTCGACGTTGCTGGAGCTGCTGCAAAGCTTCGACGTCTATCGCCGCCCGCAGCGATTCGAAGAGTTCATCGCCGCCTGCGAGATGGACGCCCGTGGGCGCGACGGTTTCGAGGAGCGCAGTTATCCACAGGCTGACTATCTGCGCGGCGCGGCCCATGCAGCCCGGACCGTTGCGGTCCAGCCCCTGGTTGAAAAGGGCTTGAAAGGGCAGGATTTGGGAAATGCGCTGAAAAGCGAACGGCTGGATGCGCTCAAGGTGTACAAGGCTGAGTGCGCTGCGCTTCGCGAATGAATTCGCGCCTACACGGCATCCGGCGTTAATTGCTTGCCGCGCCACTCGAACGCTACAGGCCAGAGCTGTTGATCGATCTGCGCATCAGCCCAGAGCGTGCCGAAAGGCACGCCAACACCTGGATGCAGGCGATCCGCCGCGATCAGCGACAAGGGCCACAGCACAAAGGCATTCTTGAGAATTTCTGCACGCGGCAGGATCAATCCGTCGAAATTACCGACCTGCTCGCCATACAGGAGCACGTCGATATCCAGCGGCAGACCCTTGCGATCAGGCGCGTAACGGCCGTTATCGGCTTCGATCATCTTCAAACGGCGGTCCAGCTCCAGCAATGGCAGATCAGTCAGCGCCGAAACCACCAGATTGAAGAACGGACCGCTCTTGATCCCCACCGGCTGGCTCTCGAATACCGGCGAGCAGGTCAGCTCGCTCAGGAATGAATCCAGTGCATCCAGCCCGGCATGCAGGTGCCTTTCGCGCTCGATATTACTGCCGAGCCCCAGAAAAACCCGAGTCAGGGACATCCGCGCTCAATCTCCACGCCCACACCCGCAGCAGCAGCGACAGCGCCCGGCTTGGTCAGCCTCAGACGCAGCCAGGGAATATGAAACTCGCTCATCAACACTTCGGCCAGACGCTCGGCAAAAGTCTCCACCAACTGGAACTGCGCCTGCTCGGCAAAGGCCTGAATACGGGTTGAAACACTCGCATAGTCCAGCGCCTTGCTCAGGTCGTCACCCGCGGCGGCAGGCCGGTTATCCCAGGCAAAACTCAGGTCCAGCCGCAAGCACTGGCGAATGCCACGCTCCCAGTCATAAGCGCCGATCACCGTATCGACCTCAAGACCGTCGATGAAAACTCTGTCCAAGCACTACTCTCCACTGCACGACAAGGGCGCGATGCGCCGTTAGAATCAGGGCATCCTCGCCCGGAATGGTTAGCATGTTTTGGTTACTGGCTATTTTCGCCTACCTGCTCGGCTCACTGTCCTTCGCCATCCTGCTCAGCCGCCTCAATGGCAGCCCGGACCCGCGCGCCAGCGGCTCAGGCAATGCAGGCGCAACCAACATGCTGCGTCTGGCCGGCAAAAAGCTGGCCGTCCTGACCTTGATCGGTGACCTCTGCAAAGGTCTGATACCGGTACTCCTCGCCAGCCTTGGCGGCCTTGGCCCCGGAGAACAAGCCTGGATCGGCGTTTGCGCCGTATTGGGCCATTTGTTCCCGTTGTACTTCCGTTTCAAGGGCGGCAAAGGCGTTGCAACCGCAGCCGGAATGCTGCTGGGGCTCTACCCTCCTGCCGCCGCCCTGGCCATTACGACCTGGCTGCTGACGTTCTACCTGACACGTACCAGCTCGCTTGCTGCGTTGATCGCCACACCATTGACCCTGCCACTGCTGGCCTGGCAGGAACCCCGGGCACTGTTGCCCATGAGTGTCCTGACCTTGCTGATCGTCTGGCGTCACCGAGGCAATCTACGCGACCTGCTCGCCGGGCGCGAACGGCATTTCTGAGGCGCGGCATGAAAACAGCTCAACTTCACGCCACACCGCTGAAAAACAATCAGATACCCGGCAACTGCTCCATCGGCCAACGCGCCTGCACGGTGATGCTCAAGTCTTCCTTCTGACCTGCCAGCAGACGCTGACAGCCCGCGAACGCGATCATCGCACCATTATCGGTGCAGAACTCGGGACGAGCGTAGTAAACATTACCGCGCAGATCACTCAGCATGCTCTCAAGCGACAGTCGCAACGCCTTGTTGGCACTGACGCCACCCGCGATGACCAGGCTCTTGAGGCCGGTCTGCTTGAGCGCACGCTTGCACTTGATGGTCAAAGTCTCCACTACCGCCTGCTGGAAGGCCAGAGAGATGTCGCAACGGGTTTGCTCGCTGTCGTCTCCAGCGCTCTGGCACTGCTGCCAGGTATTGAGCGCAGAGGTTTTCAGGCCGCTGAAGCTGAATACCAGGCCCGGGCGGTCGGTCATCGGGCGCGGGAATACAAAGCGCCCCGCGACACCGCGAGTCGCCAGCCGCGAGATTTCAGGACCACCGGGATATTGCAGGCCCATCATCTTGGCCGTCTTGTCGAAAGCTTCGCCTGCAGCGTCATCCAGGGTTTCGCCCAGCAGCTCGTAACGACCAATGCCGTCGACCCTAACCAGTTGCGTATGCCCACCGGACACCAGCAAGGCGACGAACGGAAACTGTGGGGGTTGCTCTTCAAGCATCGGAGCCAGCAGATGGCCTTCCATGTGATGGACGCCAAGAGCCGGAATATCCCAGGCAAATGCCAGAGCCTGGGCACAGGAAGCGCCCACCAGCAAGGCACCGACCAGACCCGGCCCGGCCGTGTAGGCAATGGCATCGATATCGGTCGCGACACAGTCCGCTTCGGCCAGAGTCTGGCGAATCAGCGGCAACATGCGCTTTACATGATCGCGTGACGCCAGCTCCGGCACCACGCCACCATAGGCGCGATGCAGGTCGATCTGACTGAACAATGCGTCAGCCAGTAAACCGCGCTCGCTGTCGTAAAGTGCGACGCCGGTTTCATCACAAGAAGTTTCTAATCCCAGTACTAACATGGGTTTGCGCCTTGTAGGGGGCAGATTTGAAGGCGCGCATGATAGTCGTCGCTCAAGGCTCCGACCAGCGGTTTTCGATCAGAGGCTTTGCATTCCTCTCAATGAGGGGTTAACATCCGCAACCCTTAAAAACCGACGTACTTTTGTGCAGTGTTTGCACGAGGCGTTGACCCCGGTAATGAATGAAGGTAGCTCTGGATGCCAGCCGTCAAAGTTAAAGAGAACGAACCCTTCGACGTAGCTCTGCGTCGTTTCAAGCGCTCCTGCGAAAAAGCCGGTGTTCTGGCTGAAGTTCGTAGCCGCGAATTTTACGAGAAGCCGACTTCCGAGCGTAAGCGTAAGGCAGCTGCTGCTGTCAAGCGTCACGCCAAGAAAGTCCAGCGCGAACAGCGCCGCGCCGTTCGTCTGTATTAATTTACAGCCGTACGTCGCAAGCTTCTGCCTTGCCCGGCCATCAACGCCGGGCTGTCGGCAGTTGGAGCACTAGCCTCACGCTTCATTGACAGAGGCCGTCGAAGCCGCACATGCGACCCAGACAAATCCGTCAAAGCACGTCCAGCCTGCTTCAGGCAACATTGATTGATCTGCCCTTCGGGCAGGCTTGATCAATGAGCATGACGAGCATGCCTTGATGACTTCGCAAGAAGCTCAGCCAAGGCAGCGTCTCTTGCGATCACTCAGTGAACACCAAAGCTACAGGCTGAAGTCGAATTCACATGAAATCGCTGCGCACTTATTTCCTTTCAAAGCTGCAGGCCCGATTATCGGATGCCGATACCCATCCGTATGTCGCTACCATTGCTGACAAAGGCGGCCGACAGGTTGGCGCACGCTTACAGATTCGCCACGATACTTTCGTAACAAGCCTGATGACGAGAACGCCATGGCAGGGCTAATCCCCCAAAGCTTCATTGACGACCTTCTGAACCGCACCGACATCGTCGATGTTGTCAGCTCGCGCGTGCAATTGAAGAAAACCGGGAAAAACTTCAGCGCCTGCTGCCCGTTCCACAAAGAGAAAACCCCCTCTTTCAGTGTCAGCCCTGACAAACAGTTCTATTACTGCTTCGGTTGCGGTGCCGGCGGCAACGCACTGGGCTTCATCATGGACCACGACAACCTGGACTTTCCCCAGGCTGTCGAGGAACTAGCCAAAGCGGCAGGCATGGAAGTGCCGCGCGAGCAGAGCGTCAAAGGCCAGAAGCCACGCCAGCCGACCGACTCTCCGCTGTATCCGCTGCTGACAGCCGCCGCCGAGTTTTATCGCCAGGCCCTGAAAAGCCACCCGATGCGCAAGGCCGCCGTGGACTACCTCAAGGGCCGCGGCCTGTCGGGCGAGATCGCACGAGACTTCGGCATGGGGTTCGCCCCGCCGGGCTGGGACAATCTCTACAAGCACCTGAGCAGCGACACACTTCAGCAAAAGGTCATGATCGATGCCGGCCTGCTGATCGAGAACGCGGAAACCGGCAAACGCTACGACCGCTTTCGTGACCGGGTCATGTTCCCGATCCGCGACTCACGAGGCCGCGTCATCGCCTTTGGTGGCCGGGTACTGGGCGACGACAAGCCCAAATACCTGAACTCCCCTGAAACCCCGGTGTTTCACAAGGGACAGGAACTGTACGGCCTGTTCGAAGCGCGCAAGTACAACCGCAATCTCGACGAAATCATCGTTGTCGAAGGCTACATGGATGTCATTGCCCTGGCCCAGCAAGGCCTGCGCAATGCCGTCGCCACCCTGGGCACCGCGACCAGCGAAGAGCACCTGAAGCGACTGTTCAGGGTCGTGCCCAACGTGCTGTTCTGTTTTGACGGCGACCAGGCCGGCCGAAATGCCGCATGGCGCGCACTGGAGGCCACCCTGTCGAGCCTTCAGGACGGACGGCGCGCACGCTTCCTGTTTCTGCCCGAAGGCGAAGACCCGGACACCCTGGTGCGCTCCGAAGGTACTGACGCCTTCAAGGCGCGCATCAATCAGCATGCTCAACCGCTGGCCGACTACTTCTTCGAGCAACTGACCAAGGAATCCGACCCGCGCTCGCTCGAAGGCAAAGCCCACATGGCCACCCTTGCGGCACCGCTGATCGACAAGGTTCCCGGCGCGAATCTGCGCACGCTCATGCGCCAGCGCCTGAGCGAAATCACCGGCCTCAATAACGAAGCCGTCAGTCAGTTGGTACAAAGTGCGCCCGCAGATGTGCCTCCCAGCTACGATCCGTACGTCGATTACGACGCAATGCCGGATTTCGCGGATTACCAGCAGCACGGCGGCTACGAAGAGCAGCCGCAATGGACGCCCAAGAAAACCGGCGGTCAGAATCAGAAAAAATGGGACAAGAAGCCCTGGGACAAAAAAGGCAAGCGTCAGGAGTTCGAGCCTCGCGCCCCGCGCGTACCAACGGCAGTCGAACCGCCGTTGCAGGCAGCACTGAGAACCCTGCTGCACCACCCGGAACTGGCCGAAAAGGTCGAAAATGCGAGCCACTTCGCCGCAGAAGACCACGCACAGGCACAGCTACTGGTCGCCCTGATCGAGGCCCGACAAAAGAATCCGAATCTTCGGTCGTTACAATTGATAGCGCGTTGGCACGGCACGGAACAAGGCCGATTGCTGCGCGCACTGGCAGAAAAGGAATGGTTGATCGAGGCCGACAACCTTGAACAACAGTTTTTCGACACTATAACTAGGCTATCGGCAAACCAACGTGAGCGGAACATTGATCAATTGATCATCAAGGATCGCCAAGTCGGCCTGACGGCAGAAGAGAAAACTCTACTGCTCCAGCTGCTTAGTCGCAATGTTTCTGCACAAAACCCGACCTCAACTGGCGCGTGAGGTCATAGCTCGGGTATAATCCTCGGCTTGTTTTTTGCCCGCCAAGACCTTCAGTGGATAGGGTGTTATGTCCGGAAAAGCGCAACAGCAATCTCGTATCAAAGAGTTGATCACCCTGGGTCGTGAGCAGAAGTATCTGACTTACGCAGAGGTCAACGACCATTTGCCTGAGGATATTTCAGATCCTGAGCAGGTGGAAGACATCATCCGCATGATCAACGACATGGGGATCCCGGTACACGAGAGTGCTCCGGACGCAGACGCCTTGATGCTGGCCGATGCCGATACCGATGAAGCAGCCGCAGAAGAAGCGGCCGCAGCATTGGCAGCGGTTGAAACCGACATCGGTCGTACTACCGATCCCGTGCGTATGTACATGCGCGAAATGGGTACCGTTGAACTTCTGACCCGTGAAGGCGAGATCGAAATCGCCAAGCGTATTGAAGAAGGCATCCGTGAAGTGATGAGCGCAATCGCGCACTTCCCTGGCACGGTTGACCATATTCTCTCCGAATACGAACGTGTCACGAGCGAAGGCGGCCGCCTGTCTGATGTTCTGAGCGGTTATATCGACCCGGACGACGGCATTGCGCCGCCTGCCGAAGTACCTCCGCCACTCGACGCGAAAGCAGCCAAGGCTGACGACAGCGACGATGACGAAGAAGAATCGGGCGAATCTTCGGACGACGAAGAAGAAGCCGAAAGCGGTCCAGACCCCGTCGTGGCTCAACAGCGCTTCGGTGCCGTTTCCGAGCAGATGGAAATCACCCGCAAGGCGTTGAAGAAATTCGGTCGTGAAGACAAGAATGCCATCGCCGAGCTGGTTGCCCTGGCCGAACTGTTCATGCCGATCAAACTGGTTCCAAAACAGTTTGAAGGCCTGGTAGAGCGCGTTCGCAGCGCCCTTGATCGCCTCCGCGCCCAAGAGCGCGCGATCATGCAACTGTGTGTTCGTGATGCCCGCATGCCACGTGCAGACTTCCTTCGCCAGTTCCCAGGCAACGAAGTTGACGAAAGCTGGACCGACGCACTGGCCAAAGGCAAAAGCAAATATGCCGAAGCCATTGCTCGTCTGCAGCCGGACATCCAGCGCTGCCAGCAGAAGCTGACCGCGCTCGAAGAAGAAACCGGCCTGAAGATTGCCGAGATCAAGGACATCAACCGTCGCATGTCGATCGGTGAGGCCAAGGCCCGCCGCGCGAAGAAAGAGATGGTCGAAGCGAACTTGCGTCTGGTGATCTCCATCGCCAAGAAGTACACCAACCGCGGCCTGCAATTCCTCGATCTGATCCAGGAAGGCAACATCGGCCTGATGAAAGCGGTGGACAAGTTTGAATACCGTCGCGGCTACAAGTTCTCGACCTATGCAACCTGGTGGATCCGTCAGGCGATCACTCGCTCGATTGCCGACCAGGCACGCACCATCCGCATTCCGGTACACATGATCGAGACGATCAACAAGCTCAACCGTATTTCCCGCCAGATGCTGCAGGAAATGGGTCGCGAACCGACTCCGGAAGAGCTGGGCGAACGCATGGAAATGCCTGAGGACAAGATCCGCAAGGTACTGAAGATCGCCAAAGAGCCGATCTCCATGGAAACCCCGATCGGCGACGACGAAGATTCGCATCTGGGTGACTTCATCGAAGACTCGACCATGCAGTCGCCAATCGATGTCGCCACGGTAGAAAGCTTGAAAGAAGCGACACGCGAAGTGCTGTCGGGCCTGACCGCTCGTGAAGCCAAGGTTCTGCGCATGCGTTTCGGCATCGACATGAATACCGACCACACGCTGGAAGAGGTTGGTAAGCAGTTTGACGTAACCCGCGAGCGGATTCGTCAGATCGAAGCCAAGGCACTGCGCAAGCTGCGTCACCCGACAAGAAGCGAGCACCTGCGCTCGTTCCTTGACGAGTAATAGCACAAGCAAGTCAAAAACCCCCGGCCCGCCGGGGGTTTTGCTTTTCTGGAATAACACTTTCCGATTAGTAGTTTTTTCACCCCTTTCCCAACGCCGTCTACACTCGTCTCATTACTATCCGCCGCTATGAGGCTGCCATGTTACGACTGTCGGCCATCACACTCTTTTGTCTGATCGGCTCCATAGCACATGCCAACACTCCGGGCTTGCCGGACACTAGACAAGACGCTCTGACCGCCAGCGAAGAACTTCGTAACGGCACTCATGAATACCCGTTTCAAGACACAGAAAGCCCAAGACTCTGGCTCGCCCAGCAAGACTCAAAAGCCTTGCTGCTCGCCTCGGACAGCACGCTGACGAGCCTGCAACAGCCCGACATCGATAGATGGGAAAGCAGCGAGCCGGTGCATTGGGAAAACTTTCTGCTTTATGGCCTTCCGGGCCTATTACTTCTTTCGGCGGTTCTGGCAGTCGTTATCCGCAATAACCGGAAACTCAACCTGGAGATTTCTCGCGGAGTCGAACTGGAACAGAAACTCAGAGGCAGCGAATACCATTATCGCGGGCTGGTTGAAAGCCTCTCAGCGGTTGCCTGGGAAGCCAACCCGGAAAAAATGACCTACAACTATGTCTCGCCGCAGGCCGAAAGCCTGTTGGGCTACCCGCTGGCAAAATGGCTGCAACCCGGCTTCTGGCGCAGCATTGTGCATCCGGAAGACATCGACGCAGCCGAGACCTTCTGCAAGCAACAGGCACTGAGCGGCAACGATCACAGCCTCGACTACAGAGTCCGTAACGCCGAAGGCCGGATACTCTGGATCCGCGACATCGTCAGCCTGATCAAGCGCGGCCCAGAACCCATCATCCGCGGCCTGATGATCGACATCAGCGCCAGCAAACAAACCGAAGAAGCCCTGCGCCTGTCAGAAGGAAAGTTCTCCTCGGTCTTTGCCCAATGCCCGGACATTCTGATCATCGCCCGCCTTTGCGACGGCATCATTCTTGAGGTCAACAAAGCCTTCGTGGCCCAGACCGGCATGACCAGCGAAGAAACCATCGGCAAAACCGCCACACAAATCAACCTGTGGGCCATTCCCGGCGTTGGGCCGGGCCTGCTGGAGCGCCTGCAACAAGGCCGTATCCGCAATCTGGAAATGCCCCTGCGCCGCAAGGATGGCCGTACATTTTCCTGCCTGATGTCAGCCGACCCTTTCGAGATGAGCGCTACACCAGCCGTCTTGCTCACCGTGAGCGATATCACGCCTCTCAAGCAGGCCCAGCAGCAACTGCAACTGTCCGAAGAGAAATTCGCCAAAGCCTTCCACTCATCGCCAGACGGCCTGGTTATCGCCCGGACCAGCGACGGCATGCTGATGGAAGTCAATGAGGGCTTCTGCCGCTTGACCGGCTACAGCGAAGACCAGTGCCTGGAACGCTCAGGCCTTGATCTACAGATCTGGGTCGATCCGAGCGAGCGCCAGCAATTGGTCAAGCAGCTACAGCAGCATGGCGTCGTACGGGATTTCCGTGGCCAGATCCGTCGCCTGGATGGCCAGGTCCGGCTTTGCGAAATGTCCTCGCATCCGCTGCTCATCGCCGGGGAAGAATGCATCATGACCCTGGCCCGTGATATTACCGAGCGCCAACAGATGCAGGAAAAACTACACCTGGCCGCGACCGTCTTCGAGAGCACCGCCGAAGGCGTGCTGATCACCGATACCCGCCAGCGCATCAACGCCGTCAACCGTGCATTCAGCGAAATAACAGGATACGGCGAACAGGAAGCCTTGGGCCAGACACCACGCCTGCTCGCCTCCGGGCAGCATGACAGCGCTTTCTACGCCTCCATGTGGCACCAACTGGGCGCCGAAGGGCACTGGCAAGGCGAAATCTGCAACCGTCGCAAGAATGGCGAGCTTTACCCCAGTTGGCTGACGATCAGTGCCGTGCGCAACAAGGATCGGTTCATCACCCACTTCGTCGCCGTGTTTGCCGACATCTCCAGCCTCAAACACGCCCAGGCCCGTCTGGACTATCAGGCCCATCACGATCCATTGACCGGCCTGCCCAACCGCACCCTGTTTGAAAGCCGCCTGCAATCCGCCCTGCTACACAGCGAAGAGTCGGGCAGCCTTGGCGCCGTGCTGTTTCTCGATCTGGATCGCTTCAAGCACATCAACGACAGCCTCGGGCATCCCGTGGGCGACCTGCTTCTCAAAGGCATCGCACAGCGCCTCAAGGAGACGCTGCGCGACATAGACACCGTGGCACGCCTCGGCGGCGATGAATTCATCGTCCTGCTACCCGGCCTGCTGCAACCCGGCGATGCACAAACCATCGGCAACAAGCTCCTGGCCTGCTTTACCGCACCGTTCCAGGCAGGCGAACATGAGTTTTTCATGAGTGCGAGCATCGGCAGCAGCCTCTTCCCGACTGATGGCACCGACGTCGCCACACTGGTCAAGAACGCTGATGCAGCGATGTACCGCTCCAAGGCCAAGGGGCGCAACCGGATCGAAAGCTACACCCGCGACCTGACCTCTCAGGCCAGCGAACGGATCGCCCTGGAACAGGAACTGCGCAGAGCCATCGAACGCAACGAACTGAGCCTGTCCTATCAGCCAAAAACCAGCCTGCTGACCAACAAACTGGTGGGTGCCGAAGCCCTGATTCGCTGGAGTCACCCGACCTTCGGTGAAGTGCCGCCTGAACACTTCATCCCGCTGGCGGAAGAAAACGGCATGATCCTCCAGATAGGCGACTGGGTCCTGGAACACGCCTGCATCCAGATGCGCAAATGGCGCAAGACCTACGAACCCTTCGGACCACTCTCGGTAAACCTGGCCGGCGCTCAACTGCGCCAGCCCAACCTGCTCAAACGCATCGAGCAACTGCTTCTGGACAACGACCTGGAGCCCGGCTGCCTGCAACTGGAAATCACTGAAAACTTCATCATGAGCCAGACAGAAGAAGCCCTCTCGGTGCTGCACAAACTGAAAAAGCTTGGCGTTCAACTGGCCATAGACGACTTCGGCACCGGCTACTCGTCCTTGAGTTATCTCAAACGACTGCCACTGGACATCCTGAAAATCGATCAGTCCTTCGTCCGCGGCCTCCCCGAAGACACCCACGACGCAGCCATCGTTCGCGCCATCATCGCCCTGGGCCGCAGCATGCAACTGACCATCATCGCCGAGGGCGTCGAGAACCCCGAACAACAGAAATTCCTCACCGAACACGGCTGCGAACAGATTCAGGGCTACATCGTCAGCCTCCCCTTACCTCCCGAGGAATTCTGCTCCAGATTTCTTCTTATGAATCTTTCGGATTTTTCGGATAGCACAGCCGCGAAACCGCCGTTATAATCCGCGGCCTACTGAGGGCCCATAGCTCAGTTGGTTAGAGCAGAGGACTCATAATCCTTTGGTCCACGGTTCGAGTCCGTGTGGGCCCACCATTTTTCAAAAGCCGCGCATTGCGCGGCTTTTGTCGTTTTAAATCCCGGGAATTTCAGGCTGATTCGCCTTGCTCGATGCTGGCTGAGTCCACAAAGTGTCCACCACACTTTGCCAAAGAGTTCAAATCGACTACCTCAAGCCGTTCAGGCGTAATCCATGCTCGGTTTACGTGACAAGTGACCTTGAATGTAACGTATGCCTGACTTTTGGGAGAAATCAAAACAAGAGAGGCTCACGTCAGCGCCAGCACAATCACCGTAAGAGGATTTCACCGAGCCCTCCGGGAACCTCCAGCTCCCGCAGACGCTCGAATCACCTCATGGAAGCAGCCGCCCTGAATGGTGGGTTTTCCGTGCTGATGATGAGTTTTGCAACGCTCCCGAATAAAAGCTACACGCCCTTTTTTCCCACTGACGTGTAAGCTACCGGCGCCGGTCACGTTGAGGATGGCTGGCTCGTACAGGAATTGCTGCTATACAGACGGTAGCGCTCGAAGCGGGGAATATGCCGCTGAGGGGCTCATACCGAGATTGGCCGGACACATCGGGTAGATGCCTGATTTTTTTGAAGCAAGACTACGGCCCTCCGTTTTCAGGAATACCAAACAAAAACAGCCCGCAAGATGCCTCTGATAAATCACAGGCGCATCCCGTACAATTACAGGGTTTATTTAGATGGGCACGAAAAATGTCAGCTGATGTATCAGCAGAGAGCAAAAATCAACGCTTGGGTAATCTGATCAACAAGTACCTGTTACCGCTAGGCTGGCTCGTTACCCTGACAGGGATATTCTGGATCTGGGATAGAGCGCTCTACCACAAGCTTTTTTATATATTTCTGGCCTTCCCTACCTTTCTCGTATTGGTCATGCGGCCTCGTTTGCTGAAGCCCCTGACCTGCAATCCATTATTCATTGCATTCGGTGTCTTCAGTGCATACATCCTGATCAGCATTGCCTGGGCCGTGACGGAGGATGATCTGCCAGGCCTGCTCAAACGCCCTCTCTACATCGCGTTGTTGTTGTTTTCTACAGGCATCATTGCCTTGAATTACCCCGCACGGCTGGAGCAGTCCACACGCCTGTCAGCCATCATTGCCGCAGTGGTGGCTTGCCTGTCACTGGCCTATTTCGTACTTTTCGATATACCTGCCGGTGAAAGCCGCCTGAATGGTTACGGCGTGCTCGAAAATCCGTTGCTTACCTCTCATGTCTTGGGCGCATTCGCTGCGTTCTGGCTAGCCTCATGGTTCCAGGCACGCAAGGCATGGAACCCGGTGCCGATTATCTGTCTGGCATTTCTGGGAGCAGCAATCATGGCAACCGGGTCACGGACGCCATTGATTGGGTTGGCGGCCGCCCTGGGGTGGCTGTTACTCGTTGGTGACCGGCGACGCAGCTTGTTTGCCATCGGGATAGCCGTTATTGCCCTGATTGCTGTTCTGCTGATTCATCCCGACGCAATCACGCAGCGCGGTTTGTCCTACCGGCCCGCGATATGGATGGAATCACTGCGCCAGATCAGCGAACACCCGTGGCTGGGCTATGGTTTCGGCACAACGATGACAGTAGTGATTCCAGGCCTGCCCTTCAATCTTGCCGATCCACACAATATAGAGCTCGGCGTGCTCTATTCGGGCGGCATCATAGGGCTGGTACTGTGGATGACGATGTATGGCCTGGCGATCCATTTCTGCTGGACACACCGCCAGTATCCAGCCGTCACCATCGCGGCGACCTGGCTTGTGTTCGGCTTTGCTTCAGGGCTGACTGAAGGCAATGCCTTCATGTCACGTCCCAAGGAACACTGGTTCCTGATCTGGATGCCCCTGGCCCTGGTCTACGCCCAGTCATTGATTTACCGGACGCGCAGCCAAACGATCAAGAAATAACCAGCCGCCACATGCCGCGCAGGGTTTTCCTGTTCCAGAACCTGACCGGGATATCTGCCAGGATTTCCCGAGTCAACGCCTTGTCGCGGTTGGCGTACTTGAGCACCATGGAGTTGCGGAAGTTCATGCACACCTTCTCGTACTGAGGATGATCACGAAACACCTCGTACGTTTTGAGCACGTTATCCACCATGAACCGACCGTTCTTGAAGGTGTTGCTAGGGTGGTCACGGTATTGCGCCAGCACTTCACCGAGAATGTCGATGAAGTAACCGGCGCGAGCAATTGCCAGCTCGATATAGATATCCTCAAGCCGAATATTGGCGTTAAAGCCGCCGACCTTATCCAGAGCTTCTCGTCTAAACATCAATGTGGCAGACGCAGGCCCTGGCTTGCGATTGAGAAATAGATCGTCGAAATCCAGACGGCGGAATGGAAGGTTTCTGTTGCGCTGCTCACGCTCACCCATCACCTGGCCATTCTGGTCGATCGTTTCTATGTTGGCCGCGCAGATTCCCACTTCAGGCTTGTCTTTCATGTACTCCACTTGCGTGGCGATACGGTGGGGAAACATGATGTCATCGGAGCCAAAGGGAACGATCAACTCGCCTCGCGCACGCTCGATCGCTTCATTGAGGGTGCGGGCCAGGCCCTGGTTGGCCTGAAAGCGCAGATCAAAGCCATGCGCCTCCTGGAGCCGCTTCAGGACTTCCGGGCTTTCGTCTTTAGAGCCATCGTCGACGACCAGAAGCTCGATATTCGGGTAGGTTTGATTGATGACACTATTGATACTGTCTTCGATGTAACGTGCGTGATTGTAGGAAGCGATGATCACTGTCACCAATGGTGTATCGGTGACATCGTGACGTTGAGCGCACATAAAAATCCCCTGGATCGAATCTGTACGGTATTCAGTATTTTCAGTTGAAAACTGTGAATGCCGGGCTCAAGGCTCGTAGGCCCTGGTGAATAAATTTTGCGCAATATTACTTGAATCACCCATGTTTTCGTAGGTATCTCAGCCTGTAAGGACTGCCCTTGCTGAAATCCAGACCACCACTTCCCCCCTTCTCGACAGCCAGCTTGCCCGGCGTAAACGTCTTACCGCGTACCGGGCATTCCATGTAGATATACACATGCCGCATCAGAAATTCTCCGGCTTGCTCTGGGCCAGACGCACATGCTTGTGACTCATGGCGCCGAGAAGGTCGGCGATGTCGACCTGGCGGATGTCCTCTTGCAGGCGTGCCTGCCTGACCAGCAGGGCCAACCGCAGCAGCGTGTCAGTGCATCAAGCGGGGCTGGCATTCGTTTTTCGCGTGAGTCTGTAGCGCCAATGACAATGACTCAAAGGAGGAAAGCAATAAACAATTCCCCCTCCACTTGTGGCTTACTGGACATCGCCATCATCAAAGCATGGACACCTTCCCCACCCTCGCGGCCATTTAACGCATGACGAATTCGCGCTCTGTTTTTATCCCTTCCTGGCTTCGCCCTGTTCTGCGTCCTGTGCTTGACCCATATCGCCGCTATCGGCATGCGCGGCTGATTCATGCCGCACGTATCGTGGTCGGGCTGCTGGTATCGATCCTGCTGACTTCCGGCTTGAACATGCCCCATGGTGAATGGGCGTCGGTAACGATGCTGATCGTGATCGGCGGTTTGCAGCACCATGGCAACATCGGCAAGAAGTCCGTCGAGCGCGCATACGGGACGCTGATTGGCGCGGGCCTTGGGCTGTTTGTGGTGGTGCAGCAGGGGTATCTGGAAATTCCGTTGCTGACCTACGTCATGATGTCCGTGATGTGCGGTTTCTTCGCTTATCACGCGATCGGCAAGGGCGGTTATACCGCGCTGCTGTCGGCGATTACCCTGTTTATCGTGGCGGGCCACGGGGTCAACCCGATCAGTGATGGTCTGTGGCGGACGCTGGATATCATGATCGGTATCGCACTGGCGCTGGCCTTCTCCTTTGCCTTGCCGCTGTATGCGGTCTTTTCCTGGCGGTACAACCTGGCCAGCGGCCTGCGCGATTGCGCGAAGGTTTACGGGCGCATCCATCAAGGCGAGCCGATCAGCGCCGACGAGCACTTGAAACTGACTGCAAGGCTCAACGCCACGATGCTGCAACTGCGCTCACTGCTGCCATCGGTGTCCAAGGAAGTGAAGATTTCCATGGTCGAACTGGATGCCATACAGGGTCATTTCCGGATGTGCCTGAGCACGCTGGAGATCCTTTCCAACATTCGTCCTGCCAATCTCGACCAAGCCGCAGGTGCTGCGTTGAAAACGTCCATGGACGCCGACTACCGCCAGATTCGCAGGCAACTGATCGGCATGGCTCGAGCCCTGCAAACCGGTGCTACCGAGCGTCTGGCACGGCAATCCGAAACGGCGGCCACCGAATCGGCAATACCTGCCGAACTGACCGGCTACCACTTGATGACTCAACAGTTGGCGCACAATCTGGATCGCCTGCAGGAGCGCCTGTCCAAGACCGCCAAGCGCTGGAAATTTTGAAGGAGAGCATTTTGTCCGATAGCCGCCCTCTCGCCCTCGACGATATCGACCGCCAGTTGATTGCGGCCCTGCAACTCAATGCACGGGAAAGCGTGGCCATGCTGGCGCGGCAACTGGGGATTGCCCGTACCACCGTCACTTCACGACTTGCCCGCCTGGAAAGCACCAAGGTGATCACAGGTTATGGCGTGCGCCTGAGTCAGCGTGTCGTGGATGGCGGCTTGCAGGCGTATGTCGGCATTACCGTCCAGCCACGTTCGGGCAAAGAGGTGCTGCGCCGGCTCAGTACCCTGGCACAGGTTCAGCAGTTATGCGCCGTCAGTGGCGAGTTCGATTACGTCGCCTGGCTGCGCACCGACTCACCGGAGCAACTGGACCAGTTGCTGGACCTGATCGGCAGCATCGATGGCGTGGAAAAGACCACGACCTCAATTATTCTCAGCAGCAAGATTGATCGCGGACACGCTGTTTGATCATGTTTTTGCGAGCGGAATAATTGCGCTTACACGTAATTTAAAAACCCGTTTTTATTGAGTTCAGGCATCCACTAACGACCTGCATTTATCTATTTACGACATGGTTAAATAATAATCAAAACAACACGCAGGCAGGATGACATCACTGAACTTTTCAGCTAAGTTGCGAAAATCAGGGACGCCATCCATTCCGATGAGCACATAAAAATTCAGGGACAATAAATTCAGGGCTAAAAAGCCCTTTTTTCCGTTTTACTTTCTCGACGTTCGAGAACTCTGCCGCCACTCCACATTTTTTCAAGTAGAACGAAAATGATTGAGCCAGAGCGGACTGTCATCCTGTCCAAAGAAGTAGAAGCGTTAGCCAATCGGGGCGTCAGTGATATTCAAGTCATCACCCGACAGACACGCTTGCTGGCAATCAATGCACTGATCGAAGCCGCCCATGCCGGTAGCGCAGGCAAAGGTTTTTCAGTAGTGGCCGAAGAGGTCAAGAACATCTCCGAGCGTGTTTCAAAGATCGCTGCAGCCCTGACTCATGATTTGCAAGCCTCGGTCAATCAATTGATCGAACTGGGCCAAGGCATGTGTTTCGATATGCGCGGCCAGCGCCTGGCCGACCTGTCACTGAACATGATCGAAATCATCGACCGTAACTTGTACGAACGGACCTGTGACGTTCGCTGGTGGGCAACGGATGCCTCGCTGGTCGATATGCTTACCACCCAGACACCGCAAACCTGCGCGCATGCCAGCAAACGCCTGGGAATCATTCTGGACAGTTACACCGTCTATCTGGACATATGGGTGGCTGATAAAAACGGTCGAGTGGTTGCCTCTGGCCGCTCTGGCACGTACGAAAAAGTCATGGGAGCCAATGTCGCCGAAGAGCCGTGGTTCAAGAACGCCTTGCGTCACACCTCAAGCGATCAGTACTACGCAGGGCAAGTGGCTGTAGAACCTTTACTGAACAACTCGCAGACATGCGCGTTCAGTGCAGCGGTGCGCAGCAATGCTGGTTCGCAAAGCCCAGTGATCGGTGTCATCGGTATTCTCTTCGACTGGCAAAGTCAGGCCCGATCGGTCATTGATGGCGTTCGACTGAGTGACGAAGAACGCGCGCGCAGCCGGGTAATGATGGTCGACGCCAACCACCGGATAATCGCCAGCTCCGATGCAGAAAGCCTGCTCGGCGAGCCTGTCCAGTTACAAACCAAGGCCGGGCAGAACAGCGGTTACAGCACCCAGCAGGCTCAAGCCATTCAAGGCTATGCACTGACGCCCGGCTTTGAAACCTGGCCCGGTATGGGATGGCTTGGCGTCATCGAGCAACAACTCCCTGCCATAGAAGCCTGACGCAGCCCAACCCGCGAGCCGGACCTTCTGACTCGCTCGCGGGGTCAGCCACCACTACAAAATGACCTACATATTCGTCATATTGAATAAAAACACATCATAACGACGACACTTTGCGTCTTATTAACGTACTCACGCTTATCTAGACTGTTGTTTTCGCTGTAGCCGAATCAAGGTCTGTCATGAAAAACAATCGTCATCCTCAAGACGGCAAAAAGCCGATCACCATTTTTGGCCCTGACTTTCCTTTTGCCTTTGATGACTGGATCGAGCATCCGGCAGGCCTGGGCAGCATTCCGGCAGAAAACCATGGCAAGGAAGTGGCGATCATTGGCGCCGGGATCGCGGGGCTTGTGGCGGCCTATGAGCTGATGAAGCTGGGCCTCAAACCCGTCGTTTACGAAGCCTCGAAAATGGGCGGTCGCTTGCGCTCCCAGGCTTTTGAGGGTGCCGAAGGGATCATCGCGGAATTGGGCGGGATGCGCTTTCCCGTCTCATCCACCGCGTTCTATCACTACGTCGACAAACTGGGCCTTGAGTCCAGACCCTTTCCCAACCCACTGACCGCAGCTTCCGGCAGCACCGTCATCGATCTGGAAGGCACAACCTACTACGCACAAAAGCTGTCGGATTTACCTACGATATTTCAGGAGGTGGCCGACGCCTGGGCAGATGCGCTGGAGTGCGGCTCGCAGTTCTCCGATATCCAGCAGGCCATCCGCGACCGCGACGTACCGCGCCTCAAGGAGCTGTGGAACAAGCTGGTTCCGCTCTGGGACGACCGAACCTTCTACGATTTCGTCGCCACCTCCAAAGCCTTCGCCAAACTGTCGTTCTATCACCGCGAAGTATTCGGTCAGGTCGGTTTCGGCACGGGCGGCTGGGACTCGGATTTCCCCAACTCGATGCTGGAAATCTTTCGCGTGGTGATGACCAACTGCGACGATCACCAACACCTGATTGTCGGTGGCGTTGAGCAGGTCCCGCTGGGTATCTGGCGTCACGTACCGGATCGTTGCGCCCACTGGCCGCAAGGCACCAGCCTGTCGTCGCTGCATCATGGCGCGCCGCGGACCGGGGTCAAACGCATTGCGCGGACCGAGGACGGAAACCTGGCCGTCACCGACAACTGGGGCGATACGCGGCACTACTCGGCGGTGCTGACCACATGCCAGAGCTGGTTGCTGACGACACAGATCGAGTGTGAAGAGTCGCTGTTCTCACAAAAGATGTGGATGGCTCTGGATCGCACCCGCTACATGCAATCCTCGAAAACCTTCGTCATGGTGGATCGCCCGTTCTGGAAAGACAAAGACCCGCAAACCGGTCGCGACCTCATGAGTATGACCCTCACCGACAGGCTGACCCGAGGCACCTATCTGTTCGATAACGGCGACGACAAGCCGGGCGTGATCTGCCTGTCCTACTCGTGGATGAGCGATGCCCTGAAGATGCTGCCGCAGCCTATCGACAAGCGCGTAAAACTGGCTCTGGATGCCCTGAAGAAGATCTATCCGAAAGTGGATATCGCAGCGCGCATCATCGGTGACCCGATCACCATTTCATGGGAAGCCGACCCGCATTTCCTCGGTGCTTTCAAAGGTGCGCTACCGGGTCATTACCGCTATAACCAGCGGATGTACTCGCACTTCATGCAACAGGACATGCCCGCCGAACATCGCGGCATGTTTCTGGCCGGCGACGATATCTCCTGGACACCGGCATGGGTCGAGGGCGCGGTGCAGACGTCATTGAATGCCGTATGGGGCATCATGACTCACTTTGGCGGCAAGACGCTCCCGCAAAACCCAGGCCCCGGCGATGTGTTCCACGAGATCGGCCCCATCGCGCTTGCCGACTGATTCAGAAGGAAAACAGCCATGCGCATCGCGCAGTATCAATGCCCTCCTCTGCCACTGGATATCGGTGCCAACCTGCTGCGACTGGAGCAGCAGGCCAAGGCCGCGGCAGAGCAAAAAGCCGACCTGCTGGTCTGTCCGGAGATGTTCCTGACCGGCTACAACATCGGCGCAGAAGCCGCTCGCAAGCTGGCACAGCCGGTCAATGGCCGTGCAGCCTCTCGGGTTGCGGCTATTGCTCAAGAGCACGGCATCGCGATTGTATATGGCTATCCCGAACTGGACAGTGACGGGCGCATTTACAATGCGGCGCAACTGATCGACAGCCACGGACAAAGCCTGACCAACTACCGCAAGACCCATCTGTACGGCGAGCTGGACAAGTCGATGTTTACGGCGGGCAGTGATGACTTCCCGGTGGTAGAGCTCGATGGCTGGCGTCTGGGGCTGCTGATCTGCTACGACGTGGAATTCCCCGAAAACACCCGGCGTCTGGCACTGGCCGGTGCCGAACTGATTGTGGTGCCCACGGCGAACATGGTTCCTTACGATTTCGTCTGTGACATTACCGTGCGCGCACGAGCGTTCGAGAACCAATGTTATGTGGTGTATGCCAATTACTGTGGCAGCGAGGGCGATATTCATTACTGCGGGCAAAGCAGCCTTTGCGCACCGGATGGCAGCCGCCCGGCCTTGGCGGCGCAAAATGAGACGCTGATGGTTGTAGAGCTGGACAGGCCATTGATGGAAGGCTCGCGGGCGATCACTACCTATTTCACGGATCGGCGGCCGGAGTTGTACCGAGATCTGACCAAGACCTGAGTTTTCATGGCGTTGTTCGCGAATAAATTCGCTCCTGTAGCGGCCTGAGCGCAAAATCCCGAGCGCCTCCTGCTAACATGTGGCGCATCTCGACACTGCCGTGACGCCAGCCGATGCCCCATGCTTCCAGTTCTGCCTCGAGGTCTGAGTTGACCTCCAGCCTCACCCGCCTTCAGGAACACTTCTTCAAAGTCGTCGTGCCGCTCTGGCAAGGTCCTGGCTGGAACGCGCAACTGGCGTTGCCTTATGAAGCGCTCGATGCACAGCACCATCCTCTGCCGCCACAGCGCTACAGAGCCATGGCCTGCGCCCGGCAGTTGTTCCTGTTTTCCAGCCTGATCGGTCATCCGGAGTTTCCGGACGCCGCGACTCGCGCCGGCGCGCTGTTTCGCTCAATGCAGCAACACTTTCATGACGCCGAACACGGCGGCTGGTTTTACAGCATCGATCCACAAGGCCAACCGCTGGACCGCCGCAAGGATCTCTACACCCACGCCTTTATCATTTTTGCCTTCGCCCATTACTGGGCCAGGGTAAAAGAGCCTCTGGCCGAGTCGGCACTCAATGCCGCGCTCAATGTCGTCGCCGAGCGTTTCGACGATGGCGCAGGTCTTTACGAAGCGAGCCTGGACGAAGACTGGTCCACGCTGGGTAGCGGCCCTTTGCAGAACCCGTTGATGCATCTGGCGGAGGCGTTTCTGGCAACGCTGTCGGTACGCCCGGATCCCAGGACCCAATCGGCCTTGAATGGGCTGGTCACTCACATGCAGCGCCGTTTCATCGACCCGGCGACAAGTGTGATGCTGGAGAAACCGCTGGGGGCTGTGGATAACTGGTATGAACCGGGGCACCAGTTCGAGTGGTTTTTCTTGCTGCACACCTCTGCCGAACTGCGCAGCACTCCGTTGTATGCCTCGTTGAACCGGGCGTTCACTCTTGCAGAGACTCAGGGTGTCGATCAGCAAACCGGTGCTGTGACCGCGATGCTGACATGTGACGGTGTTGTACGTGATGGCACCCAGAGAATCTGGGCACAGGCCGAATACCTGCGGGCGCTGGCGTTGCGTCCTGACGGCCTGAGCCGCCTGAATGACCAACTGATAGCGCTGCAACAGCGATTCCTGCATGCCGGTGGCTGGCATGAATGCCTGGACACCGATGGCGAGGTCAGCCGCAGCGATATGCCGTCAACGACCCCCTACCATCTGGCAACCTGCTACATCGGCCTGGCTGAACACTTGTAGGAACGAATTCATTCGCGAGAGGGCCGTACATCCGAAAAGCATGTATCGACTTCAATGACGTCTCGCGGATAAATCCGCTCCTACGCAGCCGTGGGTAGGAGCGAATTCATTCGCGAAGAGGTTTCGCTCAGCCGCGGTTGCGGTCGATCGCGAAGCCGGCCCAGGTCTGGCTGACGGGCATCAGCTCAAGGCTGTTGATGTTGACGTGTGCCGGGGTGTTCATGATCCAGAAGATCGTCTCCGCAATATCCTGCGGCTGGATAGGCTCGGCACCGGCATAGGTCGCATCGTACTTGGCCTGATCACCACCGAAACGCACCAGCGAGAATTCGCTTTCACACAGGCCCGGCTCCAGGTTGGTCACACGCACGCCAGTGCCGATCAGGTCGTTGCGCAGGTTCAGCGAGAACTGGCCCACGAATGCCTTGGTGCCGCCATAGACGTTACCGCCCGGATACGGGTAGTTGCCCGCCACAGAGCCCAGGTTGACGATACTGGCACCACGACCGTGGCCGATCAGACGCGGCAGCAGCAGGCGCGTCGTGTAGACCAGACCTTTGACATTGGTGTCGATCATGGTGTCCCAGTCATCCAGATCACACTTGGGTGCCGGGTCGATCCCCAGCGCCAGGCCAGCGTTGTTGATAAGTCCACGAATGGTCGAGAACTCTTCCGGCAGATCGGCGATGGCGCTTTCCATGGCGGCGCGGTCACGTACATCGAGCGTCAGCGTGTGAACCCTGGTTTTCTTCGACAGTTCGGCGCTCAAGGCGTCCAGACGCTCCTGGCGGCGACCGGTCAGCACCAGCGACCAACCGGCCTCTGCAAAGCGACGGGCACAGGCTTCGCCAAACCCGGAAGTAGCGCCCGTGATGAATACGGTGGAAGTCATTTCGTTCTCCTGACATGGCGCAATAAAAGCGCAGCCTGTTAATAAGTTCACAGCAAGACCGGCAGGATGCCCGCCCGGAGCCATCTGGATCAAGCATGTGGACAAAGCTGCTCACAGAAAACCATAACTGTACAAAAAACGAACAACACCAGCGAAGCCACGTTCTACAAGGGCTACACGCGGTTTTGCCCACCTTATCCACAGTCAGGCCCACAATCTCTGGGGGCAAGTGTAAAACCCCGCATGGCTTGCATTTAAAGGGCTGTAGCCCATCGAGAGAAGTTTTCCCCTTGACTTTGTAACCAACACCCAGGCCCTGTAATAGCAGGTAAAACCCTGTGCTGCCCGCCAGCCCAATGAAGATGCCGCCTACCCGACTATTTCCAACGCTTGCCCACAGACTTATCCACAGGCTGCGCGCACAAACCAACTGTATGAACAAACAGGTATCTGGACGTTGACAAAAGCCTGTAAAGAACATCCAAAAACAGCTGATCAAAAAACAACCACCACGCTATAGCCCTTATATCTAAAGGCCTCCAGCCAAATACTCCCAAGTTATTAACAGCCAGTTCCACAGTAAACCTGAACAAGTCAAAACCGTGACAAAACAACCGTTTGCAGCGGCTTTATGTCGCGTTTCAAGGGCATGTCAAAATTGTTTTCCACAATCGGGAAAAAACAGCGCCCCGAGTGAAAAACACCCGGGGCGCGTGGATAAACGCTGTTTTTCTGACTGAATCAGTGCCCACCCAGATAAGCGTTCCTGACCTCTTCATTTACCAGCAATTCCTGGCCAGAGCCCGACAGACGGATCTCACCGTTGACCATCACGTACGCCCGGTCAGACAGCTTGAGTGCATGGTTGGCATTCTGCTCGACCAGGAAGATCGTCATGCCGGTGGCCGCCAGCTCGCGCAGGGTCGAGAAGATCTGCTTGACGATGATCGGCGCGAGACCAAGGCTCGGCTCATCGAGCAGCAGCAGTTTCGGACGACTCATCAGGGCACGAGCGATGGCCAGCATCTGTTGTTCGCCACCGGACATGGTCATGGCGCGCTGGTTACGGCGCTCCTTGAGCCTGGGAAACAGATCGAACATGCGCTGCATGTCTTCAGCCGAATGCTTGTCACCGATAGGGATAGTGCCCATCAGCAGGTTTTCCTCGACTGACATGTCGGGGAACACCCTGCGCCCTTCCGGCGATTGCGCGATGCCGTTGGAAGCAATGTAGTGCGACGACTTCTGCGTGATGTCGATGCCCTGGTAGATGATCTGCCCGCTGGCAGCTCGCGGCTGGCCGAAGATCGACATCAGCAGCGTGGATTTGCCCGCGCCGTTGGAGCCGATCAGGCTCACCGTTTCACCTTCATTGATATGCAGCGAGACCTTCTTGAGGGCCTGGATCGGCCCGTAAAACACATCGATCTCTTTCATTTCGAGGATCGGTTTGCTCATACCAATTCCTCTTCATCAGCGCCCAGATACGCGGCGATCACTTTCGGATCGTTGCGGATCTGCTCCGGCCCGCCTGCGGCAATCACGTTGCCGTGGTCGAGCACCACAATATCGTCGGAAATGTTCATGACCATGCCCATGTCGTGCTCGATCAGCACGATGGTCATGTCGTGTTCGTCCCTCAACAGGCGGATCATGCCGCTCAGGGCTTCGGTTTCCTGCGGGTTGAGACCTGCGGCCGGCTCATCGAGGCAGATCACCTGAGGCCGTGTACACATGGCCCGGGCGATCTCCAGACGGCGTTGCTGACCGTAGGACAATTCACCCGCAAGGCGGTTGGCGCAGTCCACCAGGTCCACCACTTCCAGCCAGTAGAACGCCGTATTGAGTGCATCCTCCTCAGCCTTGCGATAACCCCTGGTATTGAGAATGCCGCTGATCAGGCTGCGATTGACCCACATGTGCTGAGCCACCAGCAGGTTTTCCACCACCGACATTTCCTTGAACAGCCGAATGTTCTGGAAGGTGCGCGCCAGTCCGGCCCGGTTGACCAGGTGGGTGCCGCCGAACATCTTGTAGTACACGCGGCTGAAAAAGCTTTTGGGGGATACGAAGTCTGTTGCGGCAAACGACTCACCCAGCAGCTTGATCACATTGGTGGTCTTGCCACGGGTATGCAGCTCGATACGTCCACCCGTGGCCTTGTAGAAACCGGTCAGGCAGTTGAAGACCGTGGTCTTGCCCGCGCCGTTTGGGCCGATCAGAGCAAAGATCGAGTTGCGACGAACTTGCAGGCTGACATCGCTCAACGCCTTGATGCCGCCAAAATGCATCATCAGATGCTCGACCGAGAGAATGACTTCATTGCTCATGACGCCACTCCTTCTTTAACCAGTGAGCCTTTGCGCGGGACCACGCCAGTGCGGCTGATACGAATCAGGCCGCGTGGCCGCCAGATCATCATCAATACCATCAGGATTCCGAACAGCAGTACCCGGTACTCGGAGAAACTGCGCAGCAGTTCGGGCGCAACCGTCAGCACGAAAGCCGCGATCACGACCCCCACCGTCGAGCCCATGCCACCCAGAACCACAATAGCCAGGATCAGTGCCGACTCGAAGAAGGTAAAGGAAGTCGGGTTGACGAAGCCCTGATAGCTGGCGAAAAACACACCAGCCAGACCGGCCGTCGAAGCCCCGATGGTGAACGCCGACAGCTTGACGAGCACATGATTGAGCCCCATCGAACGACAGGCGATCTCGTCTTCACGAAGCGCTTCCCAGGCACGGCCGATGGGCATGCGAGTCAGGCGATGCTTGATGAACAGCACGGCCAGCACCACGATGAACAGCACGGTGTAGATGAACAGGAATTTCAGATCCGGGTTGTAATCGAAGCCGAAATATTCGTGAATCGGAATGCCGCCCTCTTTGGCGCGACGCCCGAACTCCAGGCCAAAGAAAGTTGGCGAAGGCACGGGAACACCATTCGGGCCGCCGGTGAAGGACAGCCAGTTGTTGAGCACCAGACGAATGATTTCACCGAACCCAAGGGTCACGATGGCCAGATAGTCACCGTGCATGCGCAATACCGGAAAACCCAGAATGCACCCGGCCAGCGCGGCAGCAATCGCCGCCAGAGGCAGCGCCGACCAGAAGCCCAGGCCCAGATACTGATAACCCAGCGCCAGACCGTAGGCACCGATGGCATAGAACGCAACATAACCCAGGTCGAGCAACCCGGCCAGACCGACCACGATATTCAGGCCCAGCCCGAGCAGAACGTAGATCAGCCCGAGGATAACCACGGTCAGCAGGTACTTGTTGGCAAAGATCGGGAACACGATGGCAATCACGATCAACAGCGGAATGATCCAGTAGAGGCTCGATTTGTGATCGGGCTTGAGCACATGCACACCCGAAGCGGAACTCTCGAAACTCTGGCCAATGCGGATGCCCTTGGGCGTTTGCAGGAACAGGCTCATGAGGAAACGCCCCGCCATGACCACCGCCACCAGCAGGGCGACACGGGTCGGTTGCAGGTTGAAGCTGTAGCCGTCGAGCACAATGCCGACAATCGGGCCAAAGACGATCAGCGCCAGCAAGCCGGCAACCACGGCGTCGATCAGGCTTTTCTTGATATCGATAGGTTTAGCGATAGGAGCAGACATACTTATACCTTCGCCACGAGTGGGCGACCCAGCAGGCCTTGGGGACGGAAAATCAGGATCAGTACCAACAGGCCGAAACTGAACACGTCTTTGTAATCGGAATTGATCAAGCCGGAGAACTGCGACTCGGCAACCCCCAGGATCAAACCACCCAGCATCGCGCCCGGCAGCGAACCGATCCCGCCCAGTACCGCAGCAGTGAACGCCTTGATACCGATGACAAAGCCTGCATAGAAATCGAATGTGCCGTAGTTCATCGTGATCAGCACACCCGCCAGCGCAGCCATTGCAGCACCGATGATGAACACGTAGGAAATGACCCGGTCAGTGTTGATCCCCAGAATCGACGCCATCTTGCGATCCTGTTGCGTGGCGCGGCACATGCGACCGAGCTTGGTGTACTTGATGATGTACGTCAGCAACGCCATGCCGGCAAAAGCGGCGATGAGGATGAAGATCTTGGTGTAGGTGATCTGCACGAAGCCGGTACCGACTTCAAAGCGCCAGGCACCTTCGAGAAGCGTTGGAACGCCCTGCTGCCGTGCGCCCTGACTGATCTGCGCGTAGTTCTGCAGGATCAGGGAAATGCCGATGGCGCTGATCAGCGGTGCCAGCCGGGTCGAGTTGCGCAGCGGCTTGTAAGCCACCCGCTCAATGACGAAGCCGTAGACACCTGTCACCACGACAGTGAAGATCAGCGTCCCGAGAATCAGGAATGGAAACGACTCCAGACCGAAGAAAGACAGAACCGCCAGGCCGATTGCGGCCAGGTAGGCGGAGATCATGTAAACGTCGCCATGGGCGAAGTTGATCATGCCGATAATGCCGTAGACCATCGTGTAGCCGATGGCAATGAGGCCGTAGACAGACCCGAGAGTCAGTCCGTTGACCATTTGCTGCAGGAAAATACCGTCCATCACGCACGCTCACAAACTTGAAGGCCGCTCAGGGTCCTGCTCGCCATACCCTCATCAGGCATAACGAGCAGGCCGTACGGCTACAGAAGAGTCCAGGCCCGCTGAGGTGTGAGCCCGTTACCATGCCAGGCCGCCTCAAGAGGCAGGCCTGACGATGCGTCTATTTCACTTCTGTTTTTCGAGCTGTTTGTATTTGCCAGT
Organism: Pseudomonas sp. FG43; assembly: GCF_057809175.1. NCBI lineage: Bacteria > Pseudomonadati > Pseudomonadota > Gammaproteobacteria > Pseudomonadales > Pseudomonadaceae > Pseudomonas > Pseudomonas sp. FG43. The sequence continues at coordinate 21,984 of NZ_JBMDJL010000024.1, read as the reverse complement.
GGCATCCCACTGATAAACCACATAGTCGGAGACTTTCAGGTCGCCTTTGGCATCCCAGGTTTTCTCGCCCATGACAGTCTTGACCGGGTTGGCTTTCAGCCATACAGCCGCAGCATCGCCCTTGTTGGATTTGGCACCGTTGAAGCCGGCAGCCAGCGCCTGTACGGAAGCGTAGGCATACAGGGTGTAGCCTTCAGGCTCGTAGCCGGACTTGCGGAACTCATCGACCACCGCCTTGCTTTCCGGCAGCAGGCGCGGGTCGGCACCGAAGGTCATGTACACGCCATCCACGTACTGTGGGCCGCCTGCGGTCGTCACCAGTTCATCAGTCACGACGCCATCATCGGACATGAACTTGACGTCCTTGAGGCCCTGCTCGCGCAGTTGACGAACCAGCGGGCCGGCTTCCGGGTGCAGACCACCGAAGTAGACGACATCGGCACCCACCGAACGGATCTTGGTAACCAGAGCACTGAAGTCTTTCTCGCCACGGGTCAGGCCTTCGTAGAGGACCTCTTTCACGCCGCGTTTGGCCAACTGGGCACGGGTCGCATCGGCCAACCCCTGACCGTAGGTGTCCTTGTCGTGGATAACAGCGATCTTCTTGCCTTTGAGCACATCGACGATGTAATCGCCGGCGACCACGCCTTGCTGATCGTCACGACCGCACATGCGGAACATTTCTCCCAGACCGCGCTCGGTAACCGTCGGGTTGGTGGAGCCCGGGGTGATGGCAATCACACCTGCCTCACTGTAAACCTCAGAAGCCGGAATGGTGGAAGAAGAACAGAAGTGCCCCACGACGCCGACAACCTTGTCCTGATCGACCAGACGGTTGGCGACAGCCACAGCCTGCTTCGGCTCGCAGGCATCATCGCCACGAACCAGAACAATTTTCTCGCCATTGACCCCACCTGCCGCGTTGATTGCATCCGCTGCCGCCTGAGCGCCCTTCATATACTGCTCGCCAAACGATGCGTTGGCGCCAGTCATGGGGCCTGCGACGCCAATCTTCACGTCGGCTTGAGCAAACGAAGACACGCCCAATGCAGTTGCCACTGCGATTGCCAGAAAACCTTTCCTGTAAAACGTATGCGACATGAGTGGTGCTCCTGAGATTTTTTAATTAGCACTGCAACTACAAGAGTTGCTTAGAGCAAGGGGCGTGCCATCACTTTTCATTCGGGAACACGTGATGCTCAGGGAGGCGCACCACCAGTCGCCAGCCCTTGCAAAAAGGCCGTGCAACCGTCTACCGCGCGAAAGGTGCAACCAGACACAAAACAGGCGCAACCTTAAAAATCAGAAACAGCAACCGACACACTCCCCAACGTGCAACCCGGCTGTAACCGGGCACGTCACCGAAGTGCACACCCCCGGTGCGCATGCGCTACGAGACGCACCATTTGAGGTTAGTGGAAGCACAGGAAAACGCTGTCGATGATGAGCAAACTCAGCCCGCAAGGCCCGGCCTGTGCAATGCCGGTCTGGCGATGCGCATCCACGGGTCTGTTACTGGTGCAGGTTCAAACGGACGTAACAGATGAACGGGCATCTACTAATAACCGGCTTGGGACCAGCGATCAAACGACCATTCGGCCAAACGTCATTCCATTTATTCCTGATGCCTGAAACACGCCGCCCCAAGGATTTTCTGCATTGAATGCGGGAACCGTTGGATCATCCGGCAAGTTAAGGGTGACAATGCGAACCCGGCAGGCCGCGAGCACTCAGAACACGAAGTTCGCGAGCCAAACGTTATCGGCTGCTCTGGAGACCCGAATCAATGAGTGGGAGCGCCTTCTCGAATCGCATCGTGCAAAATCTGCTCGATACCGATTTTTACAAGCTCACCATGATGCAGGCGGTTCTGCATAACTATCCCAACACCGATGTGGAATGGGAGTTCCGCTGCCGTAACGGCGAAGACCTGCGGCCCTATCTGGCCGAGATCAGGCATCAGATCGAGTTGCTTTGCGAGTTGTCGCTGAGCAACGAGCACCTGGCATTCCTGGAGCGCATCACCTTTCTGAAACCGGACTTTCTCAGGTTCCTGGGGCTGTTCCGCTTCAATACCCGCTATGTGAAAACCAGCATCGAAAACGATGAGCTGTGCATTCGCCTGAACGGTCCGTGGCTGCATGTAATCCTGTTTGAAGTCCCCTTGCTGGCCATCGTCAGCGAAGTTCGTAACCGCCATCGTTACCCGGACATCATGCTCAGCCAGGCTCGGGAACGTCTCTACGACAAGTTCGAGTGGCTGACCAGCAACGCCAGCCCGGACGAGCTGGCAGAGCTGAAAGTCGCCGACTTCGGCACCCGCCGTCGCTTTTCCTACGGCGTACAGGAAGCGATCCTGCAAGTGCTCAAGCGTGACTTCCCCGGCCAGTTTGTCGGTACCAGTAATGTGCATCTGGCCCGCGAGCTTGATCTGAAGCCGCTGGGCACCATGGCTCACGAATGGATCATGGCGCACCAGCAACTCGGCCCGCGCCTGATCGACAGCCAGATCGCAGCGCTGGACTGCTGGGTTCGAGAGTATCGCGGGCTACTGGGTATCGCCCTGACCGACTGCATCACCACCGATGCCTTCCTGAGCGACTTCGATCTGTATTTCGCCAAGCTGTTCGATGGCTTGCGCCATGACTCGGGAGATCCGGTGAAGTGGGCTGAAAAATGCATCACGCACTATCAGAGGCTGGGCATTGATCCAACGAGCAAGACCCTGGTCTTCTCCGACGGCCTGAGCCTGCCCAAGGCGCTGGAAATCTTTCGGGCCTTGCGTGGCCGCATCAATGTCAGCTTTGGCATCGGCACTAACCTGACAGCCGATATTCCAGGCATAGCGCCGATGAACATGGTGCTGAAAATGACCGCATGCGCCGGGCAACCCGTGGCAAAGATTTCCGATGAGCCAGGCAAGGCGCAATGCAAGGACCCGAACTTCGTCTCGTACCTGCGACACGTGTTCAAGGTGCCCGCTTTGACTGCCCCTGAAAAACCCGTTTGAATTGTCCCCACTTACAAGGAGTGACTCATGCACGCCGTACAACTGCAGATTGCTGAACAGCTCAATGTCCAACCGCCCTTCGCCGACCACAACGCTCTGCAGGCCGAAGTGGCCCGTCGCGTGGACTTCATCAAGGAGTGCCTGCTCAATGCACGGCTCAAGACGCTGGTACTGGGGATCAGCGGCGGCGTCGACTCACTGACCGCAGGCCTGCTGTGTCAGCGCGCTGTAAAGGAACTGCGCAGCAGCACAGGCGACGACGGCTATCGCTTCGTCGCCGTACGCCTGCCGTATGTGGTGCAACACGACGAACACGAAGCCCAGGCGTCGGTGGACTTCATCGAGCCAGACGAACGTCATACCGTGAATATCGGCGAAAGCGTCAAGGCTCTGGCCGCTGAAGTAAAAGCCTTCGACGGCAAGGCGGCCAGCACTGTGGACTTCGTGCTCGGCAACACCAAGGCGCGCATCCGCATGGTGGCGCAATACACCATCGCCGGTGCTTATCAAGGGCTGGTAGTGGGGACCGATCATGCGGCAGAAGCAGTCATGGGCTTCTTCACCAAGTTCGGTGACGGTGCCTGCGACCTGGCTCCTCTCAGCGGCCTGGTAAAGAATCAGGTGCGCGCCATCGCCCGCCATTTCGGCGCGCCGGAATCATTGGTCGAGAAAGTACCGACAGCGGATCTGGAAGACCTGGTTCCCGGTAAACCGGACGAAGCGTCCCATGGCGTGACCTATGCAGAAATCGACGCCTTCCTGCATGGCCAGCCGGTACGCGAAGAAGCGTTCAGGATCATTTGCGACACCTATGCCAAGACCCAGCACAAGCGTGAATTGCCTTACGCGCCTTAAGTAGGACCGGATTTATCCGGGAAGGCGGTGGAACTGACGATATGGGCACCTGCACTTCGCGAATGAATTCGCTCCTACGGGGAATTCATTCGCGAAAGCATCAACTTACTTCAGCGTAACCGTGCCTTTCATCATGCTGATGTGGCCCGGGAAGGTGCAGAAGAACTGGTACTGGCCAGCCGGATCCAGCTTCGACACATCAAAGGTCACAGAATCGGTTTCCCCGGCACCAATCAACTTGGTGTGAGCGATCACACGAGGGTCGCCTTCCTTCAGGTATCCCTTGTCGATACCAACGCTCAGGCCATCAGTGGCGATAGCCTGCGAATCAGCCGTTTTGCTCAATACCCAGTTATGGCCCATCACGTTCTTCGGCAGACTGCCGGAGTGAGTGAGGTTGACGGTGAACGTCTTGCAGCTCTTGTCGATCTCGATGGCTTTGGTGTTGAACATCATCTGATCGGTCGAATCGACGGTGGTGGAGCATTCGGCAGCCAACAACTGACCACTGGCCAACGTCAACAGAGAGATAGCTACAAGCTTGCGGATCATATGAATCTCCAAGGCAGGGTGCTTCATTAATGTGATGAGAGACTGCCCCATTCAGGGCCAGGTTCCAATGACCTGCGTCAACGTGACTCTCAAGGAAGGCTTATCGATCAACGGTGCAGAATGATGCCGACTATCGCCATCATCGAAACAATCAAACAGCCAGTCAGCGCAGGCCACTCTACCATCGGCACATTGTTACCCACGGAGTGTTCATCATGCAGCTCAATAGTCTGTTTCGCAGTTTGCTTGCTGCTTATGCCTGCGGCGCCAGCGCCAGTTGCCCACACGATGCCTGCGATCAGGCGCGGCGCACTGCCCGATAATCGAGTGCGCCGCTTAATGAACGATTCATGGGCTTGAGGAATTAATGATCACGCTCGAATGAGCTATTCGCCGAGGGGCATCACCGTCACCCGTACTTCGGGATCATGACTGCCGCCGCCCAGAATCACGCCGCGCAAAGGAGAGACATCGGAGAAATCACGCCCCCATGCCAGGCTGATGTGCTCCAGCGCCGGTTGAATGTTGTTGGTCGGATCGAAATCGACCCAGCCCGATGCCGGGCAAAACACTGAAACCCAGGCATGGGAAGCGTCAGCCCCGATAAGCCGTGGCTGGCCGGGCGGCGGCTGGGTCAGCAGGTAACCGCTGACATAACGTGCCGCCAGACCGCGAGAACGCAGGCACGCCAGCATCAGATGGGCAAAGTCCTGACAAACCCCGCGACGCCTTTCCAGCACCTCCACCAGCGGTGTCGCCACTTGCGTGGCTTCGCCATCGAAGGTGAACTCCTCGAAGATCTTCTCCATCAAGGCCTGCACGCACAACAGCAACGGGCGCCCCGGCGCAAAGCACTCCTGCGAGAACTCGGCAAACGAACGCTTGAGATGCACATAGGGCGACTCGAAACGATACCGACAGGCGTCAAGAATATCGGCAGTCATCGATTGTGCGCTGTAGGTCAGAGCACTGCGCGTCACTTCCCACTCAGGTGAAAGATTGAAGTCCAGTTGTGGCCGCTCCAGCACTTCCACCCGCAACCGGGCATTGACCTGCAATTCGTCATGGGGGCGCTCGAAAGCCAGACGGGTCAATGGATTGCCGAAGACATCCAGCTCATCGCGGCGCGTCGTGGGCGTCGGCAGAATCTCCAGATGCTGCTCGGTGCAACGCTGCCAAGGGCTGCTGCGCGGCCACAGATGCGCCAGCTGCTGCGCCAGGGAAACCGGGCTGTCGTACTTGTAATGGGTGTCGTGGAGAATCTGGTAATGGGCACTCATCAAACGGATACCGTACGTTGGCTGACATCATCGACATGGGCGAAGTGGCGCAGAGCAAGGCGGTCGGAAACCTGCCCGCTGGTATCGCCAATGTTTTGCAGCAGATCAGCCAGCCCTTCCAGCACAGCCTTGAGGCTGCTTTCACCAAACAATGGATTTTCCAGGCTGCCAAGATCGAAGTTGGACAGACGCTGAATCAGGACTGCGAGGCTTCTGTCGCACGGCGCACCGAAATCGTCATTCAAGCGCCGTAACGAACGCTCCACCTGTTTCAGCTGGAACAGCACGGCATGAGGGTTCTGCTCGTCGAGCAGCAACAGGTCCAGCACAGGAATCAGATGCGGCACGGCCATGTAACGTGAACGGTAGGTAATGCTGCTGTTACCCAGCTCCAGCAACCAGTCCAGCCCCGAGTGATCGGAAACCGCCGCCGCACGCAGGAAAGCGGCCAGGCTGGAACTGAGAAACTTCAGACGCTCGATGCGTCGCCCGATCATCAGGAAGCTCCAGCCTTCGTCACGGGTCATGTCATCCAGCGCAAACCCGGACAAGGCAGCCAGAGACATCACCAGACGATTGAGGAAATCCAGAAGCTCACCGAAATCCGGCTCCTTGGTTTCCAGGCTCGCGGCTTCGCGCTGCAACTCCACCAGCGCCTGCCAGTTTTCACGGGAAAGCTTGCCCCGCACCTGGGACGCGGCCCACTGCATGCGTTGCAGGTTGGAGCGCAGGCTGAACACCCAGTCATCCCCCAGCAAGGCCGTGAGCAGCCGCTCAGGCAACTCTTCGTCCTCCTCGGCTTCAGGCAACAGGTTCAGGCTTTCGGCAAGCTCGACGGAGGCCTGCAAGGCCAATGGATCATCGCCGTCGATATAGCGTGTCAGCATGATCCGCAATAAACGGGCGCTGTCATCGCAGCGCTCGCAATAACGACCGAACCAGAACAGGTTTTCCACAACTCGCGACGGCAGATACGGGTCGCGACGAATCAGGTCATAGACACCCAGCGGTCGCTGCCCCTTCCACGGCTCTCCCAGATGAGAATAGTGCTCGCCCAACACCCAGGTGTCCTTGCTCGCGCCACCGCGCTGCATGGCAATCACATCCGCATCGGCCTCGGCGGCAACGCGGGTCAAACCACCCGGCAGCACGCGATAACCATCCATCCCCGCCACCGCATACACCCGCATGCCAATGGCACGCGGTTGCAGGCCCTGACCATCGGATTGCAGGACCGGCGCATGGGACAGTTGCGCCAGTTCCTGTGCGACATAAGCGTAAGGCCGGGCCTGCATGCGTGCAGCCAGTGCCTGACGCTGCTCTTCGTTCAGATCGCGACCGAAGACCGGAGCGAATCGTTGCGAGGGGAACGCAGGCTTGATCAACAGTTCCGGAAGTTTCTCCAGCGCCTGAGCCAGCACCGGAGGCTCACCGCACCACCATGTAGCCACCGATGGCAGGATCAGGTCCTCGCCAAACAGGTACTGACTGATTTTAGGCAAGAAGCCCAGCAAGCCCGGTGATTCCAGAACCCCGCTGCCCAACGCATTGGCCACCAGCACATTGCCCTGGCGTACCGCTTCCAGCAGACCAGGCACACCGAGCGCGGAATCTGTGCGCAACTCCAGCGGATCGCAGAAGTCATCGTCCAGGCGACGCATGATCGCGTGAACCCGGCGCAGGCCGCTGAGGGTCTTCAGATAGACCGTGGCATCACGCACGGTCAGGTCGCTGCCCTCGACCAGTGGATAACCCAGTTGGCGAGCCAGATACAAATGCTCGAAATAGCTTTCATTGAAGCGACCTGGCGTCAGGAGCACCACCAGCGGCGCTTCGTTGCTGGTGGGTGCCTGACGGGCCAGAGTCTGTTGCAAGGCACCAAAGAACCCCGACAAGTGCCTGACTTGCAGGTCCCGGTAAGCCTCCGGCAGCGCCCGAGCGACGATCTGCCGGTTCTCCAGAGCATAACCGGCCCCCGAAGGCGCCTGGGTCCGGTCAGCAGTCACCCACCAGCGCCCGTCCGGCGTACGCGCCAGATCGACGGCGTACATGTGCAGGAAAATATCTTCAGGCGGTTTGACGCCCTGGCATGGCCACAAAAAGTTGTTATGCCCGAACACCAGTTCGGCAGGCAGCAAGCCATTGGCAATCAAGGTCTGCGGACCATACAGGTCCGCGAGTACGGCATTGAGCAGGCGAGCGCGCTGGGCGATACCGGCAGAGACATGCTGCCATTCGTCCGCCGGGATGATGTGCGGCAGCAGATCCAGCTCCCACGGGCGGTCAGCTCCTTTGGGGTCGGCATAGACGTTATAGGTCACGCCGTTTTCCTGGATCTGCCGGGTCAACAAGGCCTGACGCTGGATCATCTGTGCAGAGGTGCTGCGCTGCATGTATTCGTACAGGCGTTGCCAGTGCGGCCGAACGGCCCCACTGGCATCGAGCATCTCGTGATAGGTCCCCTCGGAAAGCGGGTAACGGTCAAGCAGGTCAGGCATGGAAGGCTCGGCAAACAGCATAAGGGCTTCAGGTTAGCGCAGTCAGATGTCACACCGATGTGGACACGTCCGTGTGCATCCAACTGACTGAGCCGTTTTTATTAATGCAGGCGCATATCCAGCGTCATCGGCAATTCATCGCTAATGTTGAGCGATGGAATCTCCAATTTGCCTGCGGTATGCCCCACACGGAAGAACCGTGAGAGGCGCCGGCTTTCCGCTTCGTTGGCGTTGACCGGCAATGTTTCATAGTTGCGGCCGCCCGGATGGGCGACATGATACTCGCAGCCGCCCAGCGAGCGCTGCATCCAGGTGTCCACCAGGTCGAAGACCAGAGGCGCATGAACGCCGATGGTCGGTTGCAGGCAATTGGCAGGCTGCCAGGCTCGATAACGCACGCCTGCGACGAACTCCCCCACACGACCGGTGGGCTGCAAAGGCACGGCAATGCCGTTGCAGGTCAGCATGTAGCGCTGAGGCGGCAAACCATTGATCCGCACCTGCAGGCGCTCCAGAGAAGAGTCCACATAACGCACGGCACCGCCGCCCGAACCTTCTTCGCCCAGCACATGCCAGGGCTCCAGCGCCTGACGCAGCTCCAGCTCAATGCCGTTGACCGCGTAATCGCCCACTTTCGGGAAACGGAATTCCAGATGCGCGGCAAACCATTCGGCCCGCACTGGATAACCGGCGTCATTGAGCTCGGCAATGACGTCCGCGAAGTCCTGCTCGATGAAATACGGCAGCATGAAACGGTCGTGCAGCTCTGTCCCCCAACGCGCCAGCTTCGCGGGTGCATAGGGCTCGCGCCAGAAACGGGCAACCAGCGCACGCAACAGCAATTGCTGGGCAAGGCTCATACGCGCATGGGGTGGCATTTCAAAGGCTCGCAGTTCCAGCAACCCGAGACGCCCTGTCGCACCATCCGGCGAATACAGCTTGTCGATACAGAATTCAGCGCGATGGGTGTTGCCGGTCACATCGATCAGCAGGTTGCGCAACAGGCGGTCGATCAACCACGGAGCAACCTCCTCGCCCGGCTTGGGCATTTGTGCGAAGGCGACTTCCATTTCATAGAGCGAATCGTTGCGCGCCTCGTCAATCCGCGGCGCCTGAGACGTCGGGCCGACGAACAGGCCGGAAAACAGATACGACAGCGACGGATGGTTGTGCCAATAGCTGATCAGGCTGCGCAGCAGATCGGGGCGACGCAGGAATGGCGAGTCCGCCGGAGTCGCACCACCGAGAACGAAGTGGTTACCACCGCCCGTGCCGGTATGGCGACCATCGATCATGAACTTCTCGGTGGTCAGGCGCGTCAGGCGCGCCTGCTCGTATAAGAACTCGGTGCGCTCCACCAGTTGATCCCAGGAAGAAGAAGGCTGCACGTTGACTTCAATCACGCCCGGATCAGGCGTAATCCGGAAGTTGCTCAGGCGCGGGTCGCTCGGCGGCTCATAGCCCTCCAGCAGGACCGGGCATTGCAGTTCTTCGGCAGTGGCCTCGATCACCGCAACCAACTCAAGATATTCCTCCAGCTTCTGCAGTGGCGGCATGAACAGATACAAGCGCCCACCACGCGCCTCGGCACACAAGGCCGTACGAGTCAGCCAGTCGGCGGACTGATCAATGACCGGTTGCGGCCGATCGGTGTCGACCGGGTCGTCGGAGTGCAGTTCTTCGCGCTCAGGCAGCTCGGGGAAATCCTGGTTGTGATCGGTCGGATGAATGAACGGATATTCCGCCGCCTTGACCCATGGCTGCGAAGCCAGAGGCAGTCGATAGCCGAGCGCAGAATCACCCGGCACCAGACGGCAGTGGGTACCGCGCAGATACCAGCGCCCGCTCTGCCAGCGATCACCCGCAGCCGTGCGCGCCAGGGGCAGCACCTGGCCTATGACTTTATCCAGACCTTGCTCGAACACCTTGCGCAGTCGTGCCCGCTCAAGCTCGTCGCTCAGCCGGGAATCCTCAGCCGTGACGTTCACAGGCAAAGCGCCTTCGCGCCAGAGGTAATAGAGATTGTCTTCGTAAGCCGGGAAGACGAAGCGGGTCGGCAGTTTCAGGCGCTCGGCAACGCTGCTCAAAAAACGTCCAGCCAGCTCACCGGTCGCGCCGTAATCCCGGGTTTCATCGGCAATCAACGCATCGTTGTTCCAGACCGGCTTGCCGTCCTTGCGCCAGAAACTGTTGAGCGACCAGCGCGGCAGTTGCTCGCCGGGGTACCACTTGCCCTGCCCGAAATGAACGATGCCCTTGGGGGAGTAATGCCCGCGCATGCGCTGAAACAATTCGGCCGACAGCGCCCGCTTGTTCGGCCCGAGGGCGGCGGTGTTCCACTCACTGCCATCACGATCATCGATGGAAACGAACGTGGGCTCACCGCCCATGGTCAGGCGCACGTCATCGCGGACCAGATCAGCGTCGATCTGATGGCCTAGGGCCTGAATCTCCTGCCACTGCTCTTCGGTATAGGGCTTGGTGACGCGAGGCGCCTCCCAGATCCGTTCCACGGACATTTCATGGCTGAAATCGGTTTCACAAGGCTCGACAAGCCCACTGATCGGCGCAGCAGAAGACGGCTCCGGGCTACAGGCCAGAGGAATATGGCCTTCCCCGGCAAACAGCCCGGACGTCGCATCCAGCCCGACCCAGCCAGCGCCCGGCAGATAGACCTCACACCAGGCGTGCAGGTCAGTGAAATCCACATCCGTACCGGACGGCCCGTCCAGCGCCTCGACATCGGCCTTGAGCTGAATCAGATACCCCGACACAAAACGCGCCGCCATGCCCAGGTGGCGCAGCAACTGCACCAGCAACCAAGCCGAATCGCGGCAGGAGCCGGAAGCGTTTTCCAGAGTGAACTCAGGCGTCTGAACCCCAGGCTCCATACGGATCAGGTAATCGATGTCCTGGCTCAGACGCTGGTTGAGCCCCACCAGAAAGTCGATGGCCGGCACAGGTTCACGGCTGATGCTTTCCAGATAAGCCGTAAATCGCGGTGTGAGCGGCAGTTTTTCCAGATACGGCGCCAGTTCGCGCTGTTCTTCGCTGGCATAAGAAAACGGAATCTTTTCCGCGTAGGGCTCAAGAAAAAAGTCGAAAGGATTGAACACGGCCATCTCGGCAACCAGATCGACTTCAACCCGCAGCTCTTTGGTTTTCTCGGGGAATACCAGACGCGCCAGGTAATTGCCCTGCGGGTCCTGCTGCCAGTTGATGAAATGGTTTTCGGGCAATACTTTCAGGGAGTACGACAACACGCGGGTTCGGCTATGAGCGGCCGGACGCAGGCGAACAATCTGGGGACCCAGTTCAACCGCACGTTCGTAGCGGTAATGCGTGACATGGTGCAAGGCAATATGAATCGACACGGCGTGCCTCCTGCGGCCTGGACGGTAATTGAACCGCGCAAGACTTATGCCATGCGGGGCAAAGCCAGCGCCAGCGATATTGAAGTGACTGGATCAGCTAAGCACAGCACCAAAATCGCGCCAATTCAGATTAGCGGTGCAAGGGTCGCACGGAAATGAGGCGGTAGGGGTACAACTGCGTAGGAGCGAATTTATTCGCGAAGCCTTTCGCGAATGAATTCGCTCCTACAAGGGAGAGGGATGAGCCGTTAGCGGGGAACCACTGGCTTGCGGGCTGGCTTCTTGCCCTTCCCGCCCTTGGCCGCTTCCATACGCTCCTTGGCGGCCTGCTTGTTGCGGGCCAGCGCGGCAGCCTTGGCTTCCTCACGCTTGTCCCAAGGCTTGCTGCCATCACTGCCACGTGGCGGCAGGCCAGTGTGCTGGGTCTGGATCAGGTTGGTCTTGGCAGCCTTGCCGACCTTGTGACTGCCAGCAGGCGTCGAGTTCTTGCGACGGGCGCTCTGGTAGCTGTCGGTCGCCGGTTGATGCAGCGGGATCAACTGATGCTTGCCAGGGCCGATCAGGTCGGCACGGCCCATGCGTTCCAGGGCTTCGCGCAGCATCGGCCAGCCCTTGGGATCGTGATAGCGCAGGAATGCCTTGTGCAGACGACGCTGGGCCTCGCTCTTGACGATGGTCACACCATCGCTCTTGTACGTGACCTTGCGCAGCGGGTTCTTGCCCGAGTGATACATGGCAGTCGCCGAAGCCATTGGCGACGGATAGAACGCCTGCACCTGATCGGCACGGAAACCATTGCTCTTGAGCCACAACGCCAGGTTCATCATGTCTTCATCGGTGGTGCCCGGGTGGGCGGCGATGAAGTAAGGGATCAGGTACTGCTCCTTGCCTGCTTCCTTTGAGTACTTCTCGAACATGCGCTTGAATTTTTCATAGCTGCCGATGCCCGGTTTCATCATCTGGTTGAGCGGACCTTCCTCGGTGTGTTCCGGGGCGATCTTCAGGTAACCACCTACGTGGTGGGTCACCAGCTCCTTGACGTACTCCGGCGACTCGACCGCGAGGTCGTAACGCAGGCCGGAAGCGATGAGGATCTTCTTCACACCCGGTAAGGCACGGGCACTGCGATACAGCTGGATCAGCGCCGAATGGTCGGTGTTCAGGTTAGGACAGATACCGGGGAAGACGCAGGACGGCTTGCGGCAGGCCGACTCGATTTCCGGGCTTTTGCAGGCAATGCGATACATGTTCGCGGTCGGGCCGCCCATATCGGAAATAACGCCGGTAAAACCTGGAACCTTGTCGCGAATTTCTTCGATTTCACGAATGATCGAATCTTCGGAGCGGTTCTGGATGATCCGCCCTTCGTGCTCGGTGATCGAGCAGAAAGTACAGCCACCGAAACAGCCCCGCATGATGTTGACCGAAAAACGGATCATGTCGTAGGCCGGAATTTTCTCCTTGCCGTACGCCGGGTGCGGAACACGCGCGTAAGGCATGCCGAACACGTAGTCCATTTCTTCGGTAGTCATCGGAATGGGCGGCGGGTTGAACCAGACATCCACATCACCATGTTTCTGCACCAGCGCACGGGCGTTGCCGGGGTTGGTTTCCAGGTGCAGGACGCGGTTGGCGTGGGCGTAGAGCACTGCGTCGTTGCGGACTTTTTCGACCGAAGGCAGGCGAATGACCGTCTTGTCACGGGTCATGCGCGGGCTTGCCAGGATCTGCACGACCTTGGCTTCGTTCGGATCTTCTACCGGGCCTTTTTCCTGTTCGATGGCGCAGGCCTGGGTGTCTTGAGTGTTCACGTACGGGTTGATGATCTTGTCGATCTTGCCCGGACGGTCGATGCGCGTGGAGTCGACTTCGTACCAGCCCGCCGGAGTATCACGGCGAATGAAAGCCGTGCCGCGAACATCGGTGATGTCTTCGATCTTGTGGCCGTAGGACAGACGCTGAGCGACCTCGACAATCGCACGCTCGGCATTGCCGTAGAGCAGGATGTCGGCGCTGGCGTCGATCAGGATCGAGTTGCGGACCTTGTCCTGCCAGTAATCGTAATGCGCGATGCGGCGCAGCGAGGCCTCGATACCGCCCAGCACGATCGGAACATGCTTGTAGGCTTCCTTGCAGCGCTGGCTGTAGACCAGACTCGCACGGTCAGGACGCTTGCCGGCCATACCGCCCGGTGTATAGGCATCGTCGGAACGGATCTTCTTATCCGCGGTGTAGCGGTTGATCATCGAGTCCATGTTGCCAGCAGCGACACCGAAGAACAGGTTCGGCTCGCCGAGCTTCATGAAGTCGTCTTTGGACTGCCAGTCAGGCTGCGCGATGATCCCGACGCGAAAACCCTGCGATTCGAGCAGGCGGCCAATGATCGCCATGCCAAAAGACGGGTGATCCACATACGCATCGCCGGTGACGATGATGACGTCGCAGGAATCCCAGCCAAGCTGATCCATTTCTTCCCGGCTCATCGGCAGGAAAGGAGCTGGTCCGAAACATTCGGCCCAGTACTTGGGATAGTCAAATAACGGCTTGGCTGCTTGCATGTCAGGACCTACGTTTGCACGTTGGAAAAATCGCGGGCGCGGAATATAGCACAAAAAATGATCAAATCCGACGATAGTGGTCGGATTAATCATGCACAAAGTACAGGTTTGGGTGAATTCATTCGCGAATGAATTCGCACCTACTCGTCATCGAAGTTGTAACTGCCCGGCGCCAGGTTCTCGAAGCGGGTGTACTTGCCGATGAACGCCAGACGGGACGTACCGATAGGGCCGTTACGCTGCTTGCCGATAATGATCTCGGCGATACCCTTGTGTTCGGTTTCCGGGTGGTAAACCTCGTCACGGTAAACGAACATGATGACGTCGGCGTCCTGCTCGATCGCTCCGGATTCACGCAAGTCGGAGTTGATCGGGCGCTTGTTGGGACGCTGCTCCAGAGAGCGGTTGAGCTGCGAGAGCGCGATGACCGGGCAGTTGAATTCCTTGGCCAGAGCTTTCAACGAGCGGGAAATCTCGGAAATCTCGTTGGTCCGGTTGTCACCGGCCGAGCCCGGAATCTGCATCAACTGCAAGTAGTCGATCATGATCATCGCAATCTCGCCGTGCTCGCGTGCAACACGGCGAGTACGGGCACGCATCTCGGACGGGCTGATACCTGCCGTATCGTCGATGAACAGCTTGCGGTCATTGAGCAGGTTCACAGCCGACGTCAGGCGCGGCCAGTCATCGTCGTCCAGCTGGCCGGCACGCACCTTGGTCTGATCGATACGCCCCAGCGAGGAAAGCATACGCATGATCAGCGATTCGCCTGGCATCTCCAGCGAGTAGACCAGTACGACCTTGTCGCTGCGCAAAACCGCATTTTCCACCAGGTTCATGGCGAAGGTGGTCTTACCCATGGACGGACGACCCGCAACGATGATCAGGTCGGCCGGTTGCAGGCCGCTGGTCTTGTCGTCCAGATCGGTATAGCCCGTAGACAGGCCGGTAATCGCGTTATCGCTGTTGAACAGCGTGTCGATACGGTCGATGGCCTTGGTCAGCAGGTCATTGACCCCCACCGGCCCACCCGTCTTCGGACGCGCCTCGGCGATCTGGAAGATCTGCCGCTCGGCCTCGTCGAGAATCTCCTCGGCGGTACGGCCTTCGGGGTTGAACGCACTGTCGGCAATCTCGTTGCTGATGCCGATCAACTGGCGCAAGGTCGCCCGCTGACGAACGATCTGGGCATAAGCCTTGATGTTGGCGACCGATGGCGTGTTTTTCGCCAGCTCACTGAGATATGCCAGACCACCGACCTGGGATGTCTGGCCTTCCTTGTCCAGTTGCTCAGACAGGGTGACCACGTCAATCGGGCTGTTCTGATCAGCCAGCCGGGCAATGGCGCGAAAGATCAGGCGGTGGTCATGCCGATAGAAATCGCCATCGGAAACTTGATCGAGCACACGCTCCCAGGCGTTGTTGTCCAGCATCAAGCCACCGAGTACAGCCTGTTCGGCCTCGATGGAATGCGGAGGCACCTTGAGGGCAGCGGTTTGCAGATCGTATTGCTCGGGGGCGGAAATATCGTTCATGGCCACTTGAATTCGAGATTTACAGAATAGGGGCTAGCAGAAAGACAAAAGGCACGACCTGTAAAACAGGATCGTGCCCGATGTTAACCCTCTAACGGACTAGCCGCCAGACGATTGCGTACTGCTTAAGCTGCTACCACGACAACGCGAACGGTTGCTTCAACGTCGCTGTGCAGGTGCACGGCAACATCGTATTCACCGACGTTACGGATAGTGCCGTTCGGCAGACGAACTTCGCTTTTTGCAACTTCAACGCCAGAGGCGGTCAGTGCATCAGCGATGTCGTGAGTACCGATCGAACCGAACAGCTTGCCTTCGTCACCAGCGGTGGCAGTGATAGTCACTTCCAGCTCAGCCAGTTGGGCAGCGCGAGTTTCGGCAGAAGCCTTCTTCTCGGCAGCCAGTTTTTCCAGCTCTGCACGACGCTCTTCAAACGCAGCCAGGTTGGCAGCGGTTGCAGCGGTTGCTTTGCCGTATGGCAGCAGGTAGTTACGACCGTAGCCAGCCTTAACGTTTACTTTGTCGCCCAGGTTGCCCAGGTTCGCGACTTTTTCCAGAAGGATCAGTTGCATGTGAAAATCCTCTTAACTTTTAACCTTCACCGTTCGCGTTATCAGAGTCCTTCGACCCCAGACGACCGCGAAAATCAATCAGGCTGTCGACAATGGCCGTAACCACGAGCAACGGACCTATCAGCTGCATGAATGGCATCAGCGTGACGTACAACCCCACCAGCCAGAAACCGGCCAGTCTTTTTTGCGCCACCAGCCCGTGAATCAGGGCCAGCCCGGCGAAGACCAGCGGTACGCTGCATAACGGCAACAGAATCAGCATTTGTGTGCCGAAGGACGGCCCTACAAACATGACTACCAACAGCGACAACGCCAGTCCCCTGGGGATTCTGATCTGACGAAACTCACGACCAAAACCACCCGGGTTGTACAACAACGCTTGCCAATAGCGCCCAAGAATCAGGCACAACACACTGAAAATCTGAAACATCACCGCCATCGAACCGATAACGAGGGGTGTAGTCAGTGAAGCGAGGGACGCTCGCTGGTCTGTCGAGAGCTTCTCGTAGACCTCACCGAAAGCCTGGGGCAGAACTCTCTCGAACTCACGCGCCAGACTATCGACCATGGGACTGAATAACGTCCCGAGACTCACTGCACACAACACTCCGACTGCCACGCTGACCAGCAGCACGCGATTCCAGGAATGACCTGCGCGCAAAACCAGCGACAGGCCACAAGACCCCAGCAGCACCAGAAGGGCAGTGGGATCTTTCTGGAAGTACCAGCAAACCAATGCTGACAGCACTCCCACACCGACGACGCCAATGGCGTCCGAACCGCGCCGCAGCAGCACAAGGCTAGCCGCAGCGGCACTCAACCAGAACAACAGCGGCAATGCCGCAGATCCGGCCACAACCAGCGTGGCCTGCACACGTCCCCGCATGATGAATTCAGCTAAGGCACGCATACATTCGATCCCTTACTACTTTGTCGACTGCCCGGTCTCAGCGGCCGTGGCTGTCGGTGTAGGCCAGCAGGGCCAGGAAGCGGGCGCGCTTGATAGCGGTGGCCAGCTGACGCTGATAACGTGCTTTGGTACCGGTGATACGGCTTGGAACGATTTTGCCGGTCTCGGATACGTAAGCTTTCAGAGTGTTGAGATCTTTGTAATCGATCTCTTTCACGTCTTCAGCGGTGAAGCGGCAGAATTTACGACGACGGAAGAAACGTGCCATGTAATAGGCTCCTCAAAAGGTCCGTGGATTACTCGTCAGCGTTATCGCTAACGTCGCTGTTGTCACCGTCATCGCCATCGGCGCTGTCGGAGTGCTCAGGACGGTCACGACGCTCACGGCGCTCACTGCGGTTCTCTTCAGCCTTGAGCATCTCGGACTGGCCAGTTACGGCTTCGTCGCGACGGATGACCAGGTTACGGATCACAGCATCGTTGTAACGGAAGTTGTCTTCCAGCTCGGCCAGGGCCTTGCCAGTGCACTCAACGTTCAGCATCACGTAGTGAGCCTTGTGAACATTGTTGATTGCGTAGGCCAGTTGACGACGACCCCAATCTTCCAGACGGTGGATTTTGCCGCCGTCTTCTTCGATCAGCTTGGTGTAACGCTCAACCATGCCGCCGACTTGCTCGCTTTGATCCGGGTGGACCAAAAAGATAATTTCGTAATGACGCATGAATGCTCCTTACGGGTTGTAGCCTGCCGCCAAA
This sequence comes from Pseudomonas sp. FG43, assembly GCF_057809175.1. Classification (NCBI taxonomy): domain Bacteria; kingdom Pseudomonadati; phylum Pseudomonadota; class Gammaproteobacteria; order Pseudomonadales; family Pseudomonadaceae; genus Pseudomonas; species Pseudomonas sp. FG43. The sequence continues at coordinate 4,084 of NZ_JBMDJL010000024.1, read as the reverse complement.
GCGGTCAGACAAGGAGTGAATGACACTGTTAGTCTTGCTCAGGGACAGACACGAAAGCGCCTGCCGTGACAGCAAGGGGCGCAATTGTAGAGAAGGGGGAAAGAAGCTGCAAGGGAAAGAAGCAGCTTCAAGCGGCAAGCCATAAGCTGCAAGCCGCACTCCGACAGCTTGCAGCTAACGCCTACTTCCGTGCGGCGGCCGCTTTGACGCTGCGTTGACGCATCGCTTCGAACAGACAGACGCCGGTCGCGACTGAAACGTTCAGGCTGCTGACGCTACCGGCCATCGGCAGGCGCACCAGATAATCGCAGTGTTCGCGGGTCAGGCGGCGCATGCCCTTGCCTTCGGCACCCATGATCAGGATGGTCGGACCGGTGAGGTCCTGCTGATACAGCTCCTGCTCGGCTTCGCCAGCAGTACCGACAACCCACAGGCCGCGCTGCTGTAGTTTTTCCAGGCTGCGAGCCAGGTTGGTCACGGCAACCAGCGGAATGACTTCCGCCGCGCCGCACGCCACTTTACGCACCGCAGGCGTCAGGGTCGCCGACTTGTCCTTGGGCACAATCACCGCCAGCGCGCCAGCCGCATCGGCGGTGCGCAGGCACGCGCCGAGGTTATGCGGATCGGTAACACCGTCCAGCACCAGAATCAGCGGCGCACCTTCGGTACGATCCAGAAGCTCATCGAGCATTGCCTCGCCCCAGACCTGACTCGGACTGACATCGGCAACCACACCCTGATGCACACCCTCGACCCAGGCGTCCATTTCACGACGCTCGGCCTGCCCGATGGTGACGCGGTTCTGACCAGCCAGCTCGACAAGAACCTGCACACGCGGATCATTCCGGCCTTCAGCCAGCCAGATATGCTTGACCCGCTTTGGATGGTGACGCAGCAACGCTTCTACGGCATGCACGCCGTAGATTTTTTCCAACTGACTCATGACTTGGCCTTGGGTTTACGCGCCCCGCCACTTTTCGCGGCTGGAGCAGAACCCGACTTGGACGGGCCCTTACGATGTTTACTGGGTTTCGACGCAGCAGTTCCAGGCTTGTCGGATTTACCCGACGAGGCCTTGCCACCGGTCTTTGCCTGCTCCAGAAGAGCCTTTTTCATTTCCCGACTTTTGCGCACTTCAGCGTTTTTCGCTGCGGCATCACTGGGACGATAGGCTTCGGATACCGCTTCCTTGGCCGAAGAACCACGACGCCCGGACGGCTTGGCCGAAACGGACTTGTCCTTCTCGGCAGCAGGTGCCGGTGCCGTTTCCTGACCGCGACGCTTGCGACCGACAGGCGCACTGGCAGTCTTCTCGGACATCTCGAAGTCGATCTTGCGCTCATCCAGATCGACGCGCATGACACGCACTTCGACCGTATCGCCCAAGCGGAAGCTGCGACCGCTACGCTCACCCGCAAGGCGGTGATGCACAGGATCGAAATGGTAGTAATCGTCCGGCAAGGCCGTAACGTGTACCAGACCTTCGACGTAGATATCGGTCAACTCGACGAACAGGCCAAAGCCGGTCACAGCGGTAATCACACCCGGGAACGACTCGCCTACGCGATCCTTCATGAACTCGCACTTGAGCCAGTTGACCACGTCGCGCGTGGCCTCGTCGGCACGGCGCTCGCTCATCGAGCACTGCTCGCCCAACTGCTCCAGCGTGGCTTCGTCGTAAGGATAGATGCGCGCCTTCGGAATCGTGGCAGCACCTGCACGACGGACGTGCGGCGTATCCTGTTTCGAGCGGATCACGCTGCGGATAGCGCGGTGCGTGAGCAGGTCGGGATAGCGACGAATCGGCGAAGTGAAGTGTGTATACGCTTCATAATTCAGACCGAAGTGACCGTTGTTGTCAGAGCTGTAGACCGCCTGACTCAACGAACGCAGCATCACGGTCTGGATCAGGTGGTAATCCGGGCGATCACGCACGGTTTCGAGCAACGCCTGGTAATCCTTCGGCGTAGGCCCTTCCTTGCCCTTGTGCAGCGACAGGCCCAGCTCGCCCAGGAAAGCGCGCAGCTTTTCCAGACGCTCTGGCGGCGGACCATCGTGAACACGATAGAGCGCAGGTATTTCGTGTTTTTTCAGGAACTCGGCCGTGGCCACGTTCGCAGCCAGCATGCACTCTTCGATCAGCTTGTGGGCATCGTTGCGAGTGGTCGGACGAATTTCGGCGATCTTGCGCTCGGAGCCGAAAATGATCCGGGTTTCCTGAGTCTCGAAATCGATTGCACCACGCACATGACGCGCGCCCAGCAACACCTTGTACAAGGCGTAAAGCTGCTTGAGATGCGGAACCACGTCGGCGTATTCGCCACGCAGGGCCTTGGCATCGCTCGTTTTCGGCTGCTCCAGTATCGTGCTGACCTTGTTGTAGGTCAGGCGCGCATGGGAGTGGATCACCGCCTCGTAGAACACGTAGTCGGTCATCTCGCCGGTCTTGGAGATGGTCATCTCGCAGACCATGGCCAGACGATCAACAAGCGGGTTCAGCGAGCACAAGCCGTTGGAAAGCTGCTCAGGCAACATCGGCACCACGCGCTCGGGGAAATACACCGAGTTGCCGCGCACCTGGGATTCGGCATCCAGCGCCGAGCCGATCTTCACGTAGCTCGATACGTCGGCAATCGCCACGTAGAGCTTCCAGCCACCCGAGAACAGGCGCAGCTTGCCAGGCTTGGCTTCACAGTAAACGGCATCGTCGAAGTCACGAGCATCTTCGCCGTCGATGGTCACGAATGGCAGGTGACGCAGATCGACGCGGTTTTCCTTGTCCTTTTCTTCGACTTCCGGCTTGAGCTTCGCCGCTTCCTTTAGCACGGCCTCAGGCCAGACATGAGGAATGTCGTAGGTGCGCAGCGCGACATCGATTTCCATGCCGGGCGCCATGTAATTGCCCACCACTTCAACCACATCGCCCTGCGGCTGGAAGCGCGGCGTCGGCCAGTGGGTGATTTTCACCTCGACGAACTGGCCAATCTTCGCGTTGTTGTTGCGCCCAGGCGTCACCAGCACTTCCTGCTGGATCTTCGGGTTGTCCGGAATGACGAAGCCGATGCCACTTTCTTCGAAGTAGCGACCCACGATGGTTTCATGGGCACGGGAGATGACTTCGACAATGACGCCTTCACGGCGACCGCGGCGGTCAAGCCCCGAAACACGTGCCAGAGCACGATCACCGTCGAACACCAGACGCATTTGCGCCGGGCTCATGAACAGATCGTCGGAGCCATCGTCAGGGACCAGGAAACCGAAACCGTCACGGTGCCCGGTGATACGACCCAGGATCAGGTCCAGCTTGTCCACCGGTGCGTAGGTTCCACGACGGGTGTAGATCAATTGAGCGTCACGCTCCATTGCCCGCAGACGACGACGCAAGGCCTCGAATTGATCCTCTGTGGACAGGCCGAACTCTTCGACCAGTTGCTCGCGACTGGCCGGCGAACCGCGCTCGGCAAGGTGCTGCAGAATCAGCTCACGGCTGGGAATAGGGTTTTCGTATTTTTCCGCTTCACGAGCGGCCTCGGGATCGAGGGACTGCCAATCGGCCATTAGAGAGTTTTCACCTTGTCTATATGTGGGTTAGTTTGGCATACACCTATTGAAACGGGAAATTTCAGACTCACGCTGCCCACTAAAAAAACCTCTGGATAGCGCGCAGAACCGTACTGGACACCGCTTGCGAAATTTTCCAATTATTTTTGGCAACAGGGGTTTACAGCTCAAAAGACGCTCCGTATAGTGCGCGCCATCGACAGGCAAACGCCTCTAGATGCTGCCCAGATGGTGAAATTGGTAGACACGCCAGCTTCAGGTGCTGGTGACCGCAAGGTCGTGGAAGTTCGAGTCTTCTTCTGGGCACCAATTCAGAGCTGCAGATTACAGCAATCTTCAGACTCCCACAAAAACCCGCGAAAGCGGGTTTTTGCATTTCAGGGTTTTGATTATTAAAACCAAAACAGGGGTTTACAGATCGAAACGCTCTCCGTATAGTGCGCCCCATCAACGGCGTGCAACGCTGCTGATGCTGCCCAGATGGTGAAATTGGTAGACACGCCAGCTTCAGGTGCTGGTGACC
>NZ_JBMDJL010000023.1:0-115646 GCF_057809175.1 Pseudomonas sp. FG43 | reverse complement strand
CCTATCAATACGATGACTGGGGTGAACAGCGCAGTATCACCGGCCCGGACGGGATTTCCCGGATTGCCGAAACGGATCCGATACGCAAGACCGTGCGTAACTGGGTGCAGAGCAGCGATACGCCAGCACAGATCAGTAACCTGACTGAAACCAAAAGCAACCGGTTCGGCAAACCCGAATGGTCCAGAACACTGGATGCTGCTGACATCCTTATAGGCCAGACGGATTATGCCTATGACGGCCTGGGGCGCTGTATCCAGAAAGTCGATGCGCTCAGACGCAGCACAAGCTTCGGTTACGACGCCCTGTCACGGGTCATCAGCACCACCCTCCCCGACCTGACCGTGATCGAAAAGGATTATGCGTTACACAGCAGCGATGCCTTGCCGACAAGAATCTGCGCCAGGCCAGACAAGGCAACAGAATCCATCCTGCTGGGTGAACAACGGTTCGATGGACTGAATCGCGCGACACACGTCAGCGTCGGCCCTCGTACCACCACCCTGGTCTACAAGGGCGGACAGATGCAGGTGGATGAATGCATCACTCCCGCCAGGCACTCCATTCATTATGAATACAGCCTGGGCCTGAGCGATCAGCCAGTGCGCACCATCGCCGAGAGTGAACAGGCCGACTTTACCTATGACTTCAAGACGGCCGCCTTGATGACCTCGCAAAACAGTCGCAGCCGCACCGAGTTCGATTACAACCTGAACGGCGGATTGAAAGCGGAACGCCGCGTGGAAGACGGAGTGACACGGGAAACCCTGCATACGGCTTCCTTTGGCGGACGGGCGTTGAGCCGCCAGGAGCCAGGCGGGCTGACGTCAGTCTATGAGTACGATCAGCTCGGCCGCGCCAGGTCAGTGAAACAGGGACAGTTGCAGGCCGGATTCACCTGGTCCAGCCTGGGTCGGTTGCAGAGTACTCTCACGACGGATACAGGCAGTGGCAACACGTTACAGACCAGCCTGCAATACAACGATCAGGGACAGGAAACCGAGCGTACCCTTGAACTGAGCGGCCACGATACCCGCACGATTACCCAGACATGGCGCAAGGACGGCAGGCTGACGTCCAGGCATCTGAAAACCGCCGACCGCTCATTGCTCGATGAAACCTTCGATTACGACGAACGCGGCCGCCTCGTGCTGCATGCCTGTACCGGAGAAACGCTGCCACAGGATCGTTATGGCAACGGGATCAGCGAACAACATTTCGATTTCGATGCGCTGGACAATATCACTGCAGTACTCAGCACCTTTATCGATGGCAGCACCGATCAGGCATTGTTCGGCTTTGCCATTGATGATCCGACGCAACTGGTCAGCATCACCCACACTCACCCGGACTACCCTGCCAGCATCACGCTGGATTACGACGCCGATGGCAATCTGTTGCACGACGAAAATGCTCAGCTACTGGCTTATGACACTCAGAGCCGCTTGCTGGGTGTAACAGCAACAGATGGCACAGCGGCAGCGCAATACCGCTATGACTCGCACAACCAGCTGGTTGGCGTCAGTCAAGGCAGTCAAATCGAGGCGCTGCGTTTCTATCAGGGCGAACGCTTGAGCAGCAGTATTCAGGGCAACGAAACCACCTGTTATCTGTATGGCGACAATCAACCGCTGGGGCAGCAGACCCTCGGCGATGGGGCAAAGACCCTGTTATTCATGACCGACGCCAAGCAAAGCCTGCTCGGCGAAAGCCAGCAGGCCGATCTGCGCACGGCGGTGTACAGCGCCTATGGGGAACGCAGCAGTGACGATGGCATGCGTAACCTGCTGGGCTTCAATGGTGAAGTGCGCGATGAGGTCAGCGGCTGGTATCTGCTGGGCCGTGGCTACCGAGCCTATAACCCGATACTGATGCGTTTCCATAGCCCCGACAGCCTCAGCCCGTTCGGCGCTGGCGGGCTCAACCCTTATGTCTATTGCCTGGGCGACCCGATCGGCTTCGTCGACCCCACCGGGCATATGTCCCGTGGTCTGTTTCTGGGGCTCAATATCGCAGGCCTGGTGCTGGGGATCATTGGCACCGTTGCGACCGGTGGAGTGGCTGCGCCGGCATTGACCATGCAGTTCGGCATGTTCGCGGTTGCCCAGACGGCGGGGGTTGCGGCGGTGGTGACAGGCGGGATCGGAGCTTATACCCCGGATACACAGGCCAAGAAAGTGCTGGGTATAACAAGCACTGTGCTGGGGATCATATCGACTCTGGCGGGTGCGGCGACCCTTTTTACGAAGGAGTCAAAGTGGTTTTCCGTCGGGATGTCAGAAGCAGCACCTGAGGGAGTAGCTCCTGTTGCAGCCTCCAGGGCTTCCGAAAGCCTTCCTGACCTCACAAACAACTTCAGAATGCAACAAAACCCTTTATATAACGGGGATAACGCCTTTCAATTTCCTGAATTAACCTTACCCGAAGGCACAAACGCAAACGTATTAGGTGTTCAACCTCCAGCCTCATTACCAGCTTCAACCAGTAATTCAATTTCAGCATCATTACCAGCCTCAACCAGAAGTTCCATTTCACCTCCACCTCCACCTCCACCCTCACCACCGCCAGCAGCAACACCATTGAGAGATTCCATCTCTGCTACAGCATCACTCTCCAGACGGGGAAGCACTAGCAGTACGACATTACAAGCTTCTCCGAGCACTACAGATCCAGACATTCCACCACTTCTCAAGTTCTTTCAAGCTAATGGCAGTAGGTTCGGAAGATTCTTGACATTTGAAAGTGCACCAAGCAGATTAGTTACCAACATCAGAGCACTAAGAGTCATATAAAAATCAAAATAACCAGTCAGCCCCGACCAAAAGTCGGGGCTGATCTCTCAAGCCACCAATGTCAACTCCTGCGGCCTGAACACCCTGTACGATAACCCTCCATCGAAACTCACTTCGATATATACCGCAAAGACTGCATTGAGTTTCAACTGTTCCAGAAACGAACGAACCAGCACGGCGTCGACTCTCTCTGCAACGATCTCACTTGAAGTTACCTCACGCGCCTTGAACATATCGAAGTACAGATCGCCCCCCGTATTCTTGTCCACTCCCTCTGCCCGCATATTCATCTTTTGCTTCTCGGCCATAAACACCCATGCCCGGGTGAAGAAGTCTGCTCCACCGGCGGGTACTGCAGAAAGACGAAGTGTCTCCGGTGTCCCGCTTGCCTGTTCGCATTGTGGCTGGGGAAACCGGGCATCGGGAATCGGCAGGATGGTCAGCAGGTACTTCCCGGACTCTTCAACCTTGCCACCCTGATGGGTCAAGGTGTAATACACCTCGACTTCTCTGCCTGAACCTATATTGCCGGGTACTGCGATAGCCGGTATTCCATACTCAAGACCACCCGCCGCGATGGGGGTAGTTGTGACGTGGCTGGCCTCGGGAGTAATACCGGCCCAGTAGACCGTGAGCAGGTCGGAGGGCTGCAGATCGATTTCCGAGGGGATGACCACCACGGCTCCATCCGTGACCAGCATCGGGTCCAGTGTTCCCTTGCCACCGCCAGCTGGCAGCGATTTCCTGACCGAAGGCATCAGCAACGGAATCGGCTGCGCATCAACGGTCAGCAGTGCGGCGCGAGACAATACACTGAGGTTTCCGGCCCGGTCCTGAACTTCATAGGTCGCATACCGCTGGCCATCGCCACCGGCAACAATCACATCGCCATCGATTGCGATGTCCAGGCTCATATCGGCCTGGCTCAGGGTCTTTTCACCCGCCAGCAGAGAGCCAACCGGTGCCTGCTCCCAATACCAACTGATGGTGTCGCCGGGCCGATGGGGGGAATAGGTGGGGACAGTGGCCGGAAGTGTATTGTTGTGCTCCTCCAGATAACGGGCCGTGACCCTGTTACCGATCAGATCGGGAAGAAAAGCCAGCGGGTCTTTATTGCCGGCAAGCGTGGCAGGAGTCCTGTCGATGGTAAGGGTGACGGGATCGGAGTCGTTAGTGTTGCCGGTTGAAAGCGTGACCTTGTAAAACAACTGGTGCGTACCTTCAATCAATTCAGCCAGAGGAATCTCCGCAAACAGAGTGTCTGGATCAGTGATGGGCGTCGTGAATGTCTTTACAGCCACTTCCCGGCCATCCCAGTTCAGCACGACCCTTTCATTGCGGCCCGGTGCTGGATCGCTTCCGCCCCATAAGGGAAATGTCACTTTCAGGTCTCTTTGCAATGCCGCCAGAGGCAGAAGATTGGTTTCTCCTCCCGGAATGTCCGGTAAAGTCTCTGGCACTACTGGCGGGCTCAAGTTCGCTAAAAAATCAGTCGCATCCATATCGCGTTTCTCCCATATAACCTGCCAGGGAATATAATCGGCCACACCCCTTGCGCGCAGACACGCAAGTTGTCGGCCTCACACTTCATGGTTTGGGTTCTGGCGGCGGCACTACGCACGTTAGATCCTCACCCGGGATAAGAAGCGAAACATACTGCTTCGCAGGCATTGGATTAGCCGGGACAGGCGTACCACCGCCCGCGGGTGTTACGGTATAAGTAACTTCCGTAAACCCCCTTTTGATCGGCAAGATATGATCAACATAGGGTTCCACAAGAAACAGGAAACCATTGTCCACCTCCTCCTGCTTCAACGGCGGATGAACATGGGTAAATCGGGTAGCAGGAATGGCCGTGGTGCCATCGAGCTCATACCCCTGCCATACCGCAATCACCTCATCACCGACGGCTAGGTCTTTATCTGCTGGAATCTGCACCCTGAAACCAAACTTTGCAGTCGGATCGTTATAATCTTCCGAGCGCAGGGAAATGCATGAAAGCGTCCCGTTGCCCAGATCATCCACGAAGACATCGGGAAAAGTGGCAGGCTCGAAACTGATCCGCAAGACATCGACATTGACTGGCGTAGGAGGAGAACTCTGGGGGTTATTGCCGTTATCACTGTTGATGGTGTAATACATCGGCAGTGCCGGGTTATTGGCCTGGGGTTCAATGGCTGTCCAGGGAATGGTAAAACTGATCGGGTCCCCTGGTTTTTCATTTGCTACCGTGAACTCATACACCGGAGTTTCCTGAGTGCCCCAATACAGTTTCAATACCTCAGTAGGCAATACAGGCGTATATAACGTCGTGGTTGCATTAATGTCCTTACCGTCGTCGGAGGGTGTAAGGTGATCCTGCCCACCATCGGCCCCGGTCAGATGCACTTGCGCAAGTGTCGGATTAACGGGGTCGGGCTCATCGGGATTCCCCGGGCCAATGGTCGAAAAGTCAACATCGATACCCAGAGTCAAGGGTGCATCGGGGAATAACAGCGTCCCACGACTGACCTGGTAACTGACCTCCAAAGGTTTTTCGCCAGGCCCCAGATACTCAGCCTTCAGAGTCCCCCAAGGCACAGTGACATACACATCACGAGGCATGGACCCAGGCTCAACAGGAGCCAGATCAGTTCCACCCCATTTCACTCGAACAAGCGTACTTGCAGGATTATTGAACGCAGGAACAAGCACGGTGACACCCATATGCGCATCGGCCAGGTCCACCAATGGCCCTAATGGAACCTCCGGTGGCTGAAGATCGGCAGGCAGCGCCCCCAGCTGCACATCCACTACAGTAATCTGGGAAACGGCACTCACATTTCCGGCCTTGTCTGTCAACCAGTACACAGCCAGCGTAGGGCCATTGACCTTGTCTTCGATAAAGGATTTCTGGATAGGAATTTTCCGGTCCGCCGGGATCACCACCGGGCCGAAAGCTGGGTTCGGAGCGTTAGGCGAATCTGGCATTCCCGGCCCCCAATACACCACGACTTGGTCCTCGTCGGTAATCCCTGGATAGTCCGGCAGCGTACAGACAAACTCAGTCACTCCCCCCGCAAAAGTCTCGTCAGTAATAAAGTCTGCCGGGACAATCAATGCCGTGGGGAATGCAAGGGCTGGATCCGGATTGAAATAAGGCGGAGTCCTGTCAATCGTAATAGTGAGAGGACTGGAACTGTTATTAGTCCCTTCGTTTGTAAAAATTTCGTATGCAATCGTGAATACACCCTCATGAGGGATATTATCATGCGGAATATTCTTCTCCAGCGGAAAATCAGTTGCGTCCAGCGGCCCCATGAATCGCTTTGAATTGACATAAATGATATAATCCTCACTATTAGTGAGTGTTAAAACAACATCTACATAACCCGTACTGACAATCGGAAGATGCCAATAAGGAATTTGCACATCAAGATCACCCACTAAATCCTTGACACGGAGTAACCCCGGCGGCAAGCCTGCAATAATAGCGCTTACCAGCGCAGGATCAAGCAAGGCATCCGGTGAGGGATTACCTCCCCCTCTCTTCACCTGTGAACGCATATACTCGCGACGCTTCTGTATGCCTTCCGCAATTTTATGAGCATTCGACATTTCACTCTCCTTGAGTTCAACAAAAAACCTGTATACATAAGGCGAGCAGGAATGATTCGTTCAAGAGCGGCCGAGCCTCCTGTTAACACCGCCCCTGCTCGAACACCATTAAACGCCCCCCGTGAAGAGTTGGATACTGTCAGAACTGCCAGTACCCGGCAGATGAATTAAACCTTCCGATATTCGTTTCACGAATAAAAAAGGGAAGCTTTCGCTTCCCTCATGATCCATGACAACCCTTACCAGTTATAACGCAACCCTATATTGGCACCCCACGGCTGCTCAAGTTTCTTGCCATTGCTGTAATCGAAATCGGCATGCAGTTGCAGGCGATCCGACATTGAAACGGCAATACCGGCACCCAGTTCACCTCGCGCCCCGGAAAGATCATTATTGAAGTCGTTGCCATTGATCTTTACACCATTGTCCTGAGAAAACTCATGCACGTAAGCGGCACGAATATAAGGCTGGGCAATCCGGCCCTCGCCCAGATCGAAATCACGACCTGCCGTAGCACCCAGCTTGCCGACCAGTGACCGGGTATCATCACCTTCAGCCCGCATGCCGTTGTCCAGAGAATAATCCTTGCCCTCAACCATCAAGCCTGCCAGTTGCGTGTAAGGCTCGACGAAATAGCCATCATCGAGCTTGATATGCTTGCCGAACTCGACGGAAGCCCCCACACCACTGTTGTCGTAATCGCCCTTCGACTCGGAACCATCACTCAGGCTGACATCGGCTTCATTACGAAAGCGGTTGAGCTTGAGAACACCGTCAAAGTAGTAGCCGCTGTCCTGATCGAGCCAGGTCGTATAAGCGCCGACATAGTAGCTGTTGACCTGCCCGGTGGTACCGCGATCAAGGTTCAGGTCCGACTTGCTGTAACCACCCAGCAGACCGACCAGCCACTGCCCGTCACCCCATGGCAATGGGGCATCGGCACCAAAGGAAAGCCCTTGTTGTGTCTGTTTGTAACCGACATCGGACGCGGCCTTGGCGTCAAACTTGTTGCCATAGGTACGAATCCAGCCGCCTGGCTGCCCGCCCTTGAAACGCAACTCACCCATACGGCTGCGCAGGGTGGACAACTCGCCATACCACACAGTAGGCGCCGTATTGAACAATGCCAGTACCGCGCCAGTGCTCGAACTGACCTTGCCGGTATTGACCAGATACCAGTCGTTACCACCTTGCTGGCTGAGTTCATAAGTGTAGGTGCCCATATCTACCGGCCCGTTGAGCAACGAGAACTGTGCGTCACCACTGGCGGTATGCACCACATGCATGGACGAGTCGGCAAGCGGATCGGAACCGGTCGCCCCCACCAGCAAGGAGTGATTGCCGGTTGCAGTACCAGTCACATCGAGAAAGTCGACTTTGCCCTGGGAGAAATCGGCGTCCATGACAAAGGTGCCATTACCTGACAGATTGCCCACCGACAACCTGTAGAACGCATCCGGCTCACCCATCTTGATGAAGCCGCCATCCATGGTCAGGTTGCTGACCGTGGAGTCTTCAACCATCACCCACCTCGCAGCACTATTGATCGCCAGGCTGCTGAGGTTTTCAAGACGGCCCGTCAGAACGGAGTTATTGGAGAGTGCAACATTTGCAGTACTGCCCGCTTCAGCGATCACGTCGCCCGTCAGGGTGCTCTGGTCCAGGCTCAAATCCAGCTTGCCACTGTCAGTGACCTGAACATTTCCCGCAAGCGCACTGCCTGATACATCCATTGTGGCCGTAGCGCCATTGACCTCGAGAATATTCCCGTTCCCCCCCGTCAGACTTGAGCCGTTCTTTACAATGATGTTCGTCAAGTCAGTGCTGCCAAAAGGGGGATCAACAACGATTGCAGCACCTGTCTGCCCAATGACCTGGCTGTTGTCCAGTTCGATGAAAGGATTACCAGGGCCCGAAACATCACGACTTTGAGTGACGTTGATACCGTTTACGGCCCCGGAAATGACCGTACCGTTAGTGGCCCTCAACTCCCCGTTGAACATGTGAACCCCAACGCCATTGGCACCCGTGCCACTGACCTGACTTCCCGAGAGCGTCACAGTGCTCCCTGCCAACATATCAATGCCTATTTCATTTGCGCTCACGATAGTGCCATTCATCAGCGCATTGGCGGCAGTTACGCGCATGCCAATAAGTGCATTTGCCCCCCCGATACTGCCGCCAATGAAGTTCCCTGCACCGCCCAGAAAACTGATGGCAATACCTAAGATAGCCCCCTCACCCGTCACCTGCGTATCCGTAAAGTTCAGCGCACCGCCGTGCTCCACTCTTATGTAAGTAGCCTTGGCACCATCGGCATTAAGCACCCCTCCATTCATGACAAACCACTCAGTCTTATAGTAAGTGCTATCGATATACCTGGGGCCTCCAATAACGGTTTCCGCCAGAGCGGCACCATGATAGCCAAATAACACCAACGGAGTAATCCACAGTGTTCGCAATACTCTGCCTGAAGCAGCAGACTTCGACGAATTATAAAAAAACATGACTTATTCCTTCGTTTTATAAAAGCGACAACGACAATGCGTACGTCATCAACGGCGCCGAAGAATAACAATACAAAACCTATAATCATGTAGGACCTTTCCTAGAGGAATGTAGCCTTATTCCCACGAACAAAAGATAAATAAACGATGAAGAGCCAATCAATTCACAATAAAAAAAGCAGGCTTATCCCTTTCAAGAATAACTAAATCATTTCATTAACATTCTCTTCCTAGATTCATACAAGCTATTCAAATCAGCGATAAAGCACTTGTACATCACGACCTGGGACACGATGGAATTAGTTGTAAAGCTGCCTTTACAGTCAAATGATCATTTCCATCAAAATACTTCTTCAGGACAAGAATACAGCCCGTTTCCCAAACAGAGTACTAGGAGATACTGGCACTTGAGCCTTAGAATCACCCACCCGATACTGCCGACCGATTTCTGCGAATGCCGACCTGCACCCTTTACCCCTTGCGCTATTCATCTGACCCTGCTGAATACTTCAAACGGGTCCGTCACGCACCGGGCGCCGTGTTGCTGGACAGTGGTCGTCCTGAGGCGGATCGCGGAAGGTTTGATCTGCTCAGCGCATGGCCGCTGGAGCATCTGGTTGTAGAGCCAGGTGAATCCGGTACGGCGTTTCTGCAACGGTTGCGCGACGGCCTTGAGCGTCTGGGCGTTGCACAATTGCCCTATGACAGCGAACTGCCCTTTGCGGGTGGGTTGATCGGCTATCTGGGCTATGACTTCGGTCGTCGCCTTGAGCCGTTACCAACCCTGGCTATCGATGACCTGCAACTGCCGGATGCTCGCCTGGGCCTGTATGCCTGGGCGGTGATCAGTGATCATCAGGCAGGCACCACGCAACTGGTCTGTCACCCTGCACTGCCGGAATCTGAACGCTTGCGGTTGCTGGAGCTGTTTCAGCAGCCGGGCAGCGACTCGGTCCCGAGCGAGTTCCGCTTGAGCAGCCCTTTCCAGGCCGACCTCAGCGCACTGGATTACCGCACAGCCATTACCCGTATTCAGGACTACATCCAGGCGGGTGACTGTTATCAGGTCAACTTTGCCCAGCGCTTTCAGACTCGCTGCGAAGGCGACTCATGGACTGCCTACTGCGCTCTGCGCGAAGCATGCCCAACGCCGTTTTCCGGCTACCAGTCATTGCCCGACGGCGATGCGATCCTGAGCCTGTCGCCGGAGCGCTTCGTCAAAGTCAGCCATCGGGAAGTCGAAACCCGCCCGATCAAAGGCACCCGCCCACGGGGTCGCGATGCAATCGAAGATGAGGCCTATGCGCAGGAACTGCTTTCAAGCATCAAGGACCGCGCCGAAAACCTGATGATCGTCGATTTGTTACGTAACGATCTGGGCCGCAGTTGCACCACCGGTTCAGTGAAAGTGCCGGAGCTGTTCAGCCTGGAAAGCTACCCGAATGTGCATCACCTGGTCAGCAGCGTGACTGGCGAACTGGCGGCAGACAAGGATGCTCTGGACTTGATCGCTGGCAGCTTCCCCGGCGGCTCGATTACCGGTGCCCCAAAGATCCGCGCCATGCAGATCATCGACGAACTTGAGCCCACACGCCGCGCCTTGTACTGCGGCTCGCTGATGTACCTGGATGTGCGCGGTGAACTGGACAGCTCCATCGCCATCCGCAGCCTGCTGGTGAAAGACGGCAGCATTTCCTGCTGGGGTGGCGGTGGAATCGTGGCAGACTCCGATTGGGAGTCGGAGTATCAGGAGTCTTTTACCAAGGTGCGGGTGTTGCTCAGGACACTGGAGAACTTTATTCGCGACTGAAGTCGCTCCTACGGTATGTGCAGGAGCGACTTCATTCGCGAATGGATCTACAGCGACAGATCCCGGTTCGAGGCCTTGATGAATTCCTTTTTCAGGTCTTCAAAGGTATGCACCGCCGGGAACTGCGGGAATTCGCGAATGACGTTTTCCGGGGCATGGAACAGGATGCCTGCATCGGCCTCGCCCAGCATGGTGGTGTCGTTGTAGGAATCGCCAGCAGCGATGATGCGGTAATACAGGCTCTTGAAAGCCAGTACCGACTGACGCTTCGGGTCTTTCTGACGCAACTGGTAGCTGACGACGCGATCCGTCTCGTCGGTGATCAGTCGATGGCAC
Organism: Pseudomonas sp. FG43; assembly: GCF_057809175.1. Classification (NCBI taxonomy): domain Bacteria; kingdom Pseudomonadati; phylum Pseudomonadota; class Gammaproteobacteria; order Pseudomonadales; family Pseudomonadaceae; genus Pseudomonas; species Pseudomonas sp. FG43. Next base: position 104,604 of record NZ_JBMDJL010000023.1, on the reverse strand, counting down.
AACAAGGTCGGAAAACCCAGTTGGCGCATCAGCGGCTGGGAAAACTCGTAGAAAGTATCCGACAGAATCACCACCTGGAAACGCTCGCGCAGCCAGTCGACGAATTCGACCGCGCCGTCCAGCGGCTTGAGGGTGCCGATCACTTCCTGGATATCCGACAGCTTCAGGCCATGCTCATCGAGGATGCGCAGCCGCTGCTTCATCAGCACGTCATAGTCGGGAATATCCCGAGTGGTCGCACGCAGCGATTCGATGCCGGTTTTTTCGGCAAAGGCAATCCAGATTTCCGGGACCAGCACCCCTTCCAGGTCGAGACAGGCAATTTCCACAGAACACTCCTCAATGGGATTTCAAGATCAAGCGAAGCGGCACTCTAGAGTCTGTTGCCATTTCAGCGCAAGCCGTACTGGCACAAACCCAGAACACGTCAGACAGGCCATTGAGCGATGGATTTTGTTACCATTGCCGCCATCACGAGCGCTTAAGCGCCACTCTTGTACCTAGGAAGCCGCCTGATGAGCCAACCCTTCGACGTCGCTGAACTCGCCGCGACGTATGCCAACAAGTCTGCTCAGGACATTCTGAAACTGGCCTTCGCACATTTCGGTGACGAGCTGTGGATCTCCTTCAGCGGTGCCGAAGATGTGGTGCTGGTGGACATGGCCTGGAAGCTGAACAAGAACGTCAAGGTGTTCAGCCTGGATACCGGTCGCCTGCATCCAGAGACTTATCGCTTCATCGAGCAGGTCCGCGAGCATTACAGGATCGATATCGAACTGATCTCCCCGGACCAGCAAAAGCTTGAGCCTTTCGTCAAGGAAAAGGGCCTGTTCAGCTTCTACAAGGACGGTCATGGCGAATGCTGTGGCGTTCGCAAGATCGAACCCCTGCGCCGCAAGCTGTCAGACGTCAAGGCCTGGGCCACCGGCCAGCGTCGCGACCAGAGCCCTGGCACCCGGAGCGCGGTAGCCGCCCTGGAAGTCGACAGCGCCTTCTCGACGCCCGAACGCACGCTGTACAAGTTCAACCCTCTGGCACAGATGAGCAGCGAAGAAATCTGGGGCTATATCCGCATGCTTGAGCTGCCTTACAACAGCCTGCACGAACGCGGTTTCATCAGTATTGGCTGCGAGCCCTGCACGCGCCCGGTATTGCCGAACCAGCACGAACGTGAAGGCCGCTGGTGGTGGGAAGAGGCGACGCAGAAGGAATGCGGGTTGCACGCCGGGAATCTGATTACCAAGGGTTGATGGTCGTTTCGCGGATGAATCCGCTCCTACACAGATTGCGTGGGAGCGGATTCATCCGCGATAGACATCAATGCACAGGCAGTTCCACACCCTCGAACAGCTCTTCCAGCTCCTGTTTGTTGTGGCAGTGAATCGCCTTGGCCATGACTTCGCGAGTCAGGTGCGGGGCAAACTTCTCGATGAAGTCGCACATGAAGCCACGCAGGAAAGTACCGCGACGGAAAGCAATCTTGGTGATGCTTGACTCGAACAGGTCGCTGGCATCAAGAATGACCAGGTCACTGTCGAGCTCTTCATCCACTGCCATCCTGGCAACGATACCGACCCCCAGATTCAGGCGCACATAAGTCTTGATCACGTCTGCGTCCGCCGCCGTGAAAACGACCTTGGGCACCAGCCCGCGGTGGCTGAATGCTTCATCAAGCTTGGAGCGCCCGGTGAACCCGAATACATAAGTCACGATCGGGTATTCGGCCAGCAGCTCCAGGGTCAGCTTGGGTACCTTGGTCAGGGGATGGCCCTGAGGCACCACTACACAGCGGTTCCAGCGGTAGCACGGCATCATGACCAGATCACCGAACTGCTCCAGCGCTTCGGTAGCAATGGCGAAGTCAACGGTCCCGTCAGCCGCCATTTCCCCGATCTGCATCGGTGACCCCTGGTGCATGTGCAATGCAACGTCCGGGTATTGCTTGATGAAATTACTGATGACAGGCGGTAAGGCATAACGCGCCTGGGTATGGGTGGTTGCGATCGACAAGGTGCCCTTTTTCTCGTTGGAGAATTCCTGGGCAATTTGCTTGATGCTTTCGACCTTGCGCAGAATCTCGCCAGCAGTGGTGATAATGCGTTCACCGGCTGGCGTGACCCGTGTCAGGTGCTTGCCGCTGCGGGCAAAAACTTCGACCCCCAACTCGTCCTCAAGCAAGCGTATCTGCTTGCTGATGCCGGGCTGCGAGGTGTAAAGGCTCTGTGCCGTCGCGGAAACGTTGAGGTCGTGGTGCGCCACTTCCCAAATGTAGCGCAATTGTTGGAGCTTCATATGTATCCCTCAAAGCAGATAAACCCTAGGGGTATCAGCGACGGTATATAACTGGATTAATGGTCTGGTGAATAACGCTAGAACTTTTTATCACCTTTGAGAGGTAATCGCACGCTCGATTTCACTTAAACCATCATTTACACCCCCACCCTACCCCCGTCCTCTGTTCTGCATCATGGGCACCATGTAAACCGGTACATCAGAAAGCTGTAAAACCCTGGCGGCCGTACGACCTATCGGCGCGCCCTCTTTCGCCATATGGCTATGACTACCTAGCACCAGCAAGTCCACTGCCAGCTCGCGTGTCTGCTCAAGGATCACATTGCATGGCTCCCCTTGAACGACCCTCACTGCGCGGATGAAAGACAGGTCTTTATGACCTTCTCCTAGTTCTTCACGAAACCCGTCGAGCATCCTTTGCTCTATTCCATCCATGAATGTACTCACGCCCTTGCCGTGAAGGTCCTTCAACGCATCCTCCCCCAGGTAGCTCTGCAATACCGACTCGGCGAACAGACCCATGGGCTCGACAACATGAATGACGTAAAGGCCGGCATTGAACGTTCGAGCCATTGCCAGCGCATGTTGCACCACGTAAGGCGCATACAGACCGAGGTCTGTGGCATACAGGATCGAACGAATCATATAACCTCCCGAACAACCGGAATGACGGAGATTGATTCAGCTTAGCAGCGCACCCAAGACTACGAATACGGCTTATTGCGCCTTGTGCTGTCAAAGCTTTATTTCATTACTGATGCCGTGGGGAACATGGCCGGTAGCTACAACCTCCCGGGCCTTTTCGCAATGGCCGGGCTGATCGTCGAAGAAGACATCGGCCGCGAACGCTTCAAGAAAAGCAGACTTCTGCAAACCACCCAGAAACAGCGACTCGTCCAGACGAATGTCCCACTCGCGCAGGGTGCGGATCACCCGCTCGTGGGCCGGAGCAGAGCGGGCCGTGACCAGGGCCGTACGAATCGGGCAGTTTTCCTCGGGAAACTCGCGCTGCAACAGGTTAAGCGCTGCCAGAAACGGCTTGAAAGGTCCGCCGCGCAAAGGCTCACGCGCCGACTCGCGTTCACTGGCCTGAAAGGCCGCCAGCCCGCCGGTCTGGTAGATGCGCTCGGACTCGTCGGAAAACAGCACCGCATCGCCGTCGAACGCGATTCGCAACTCGGCACTGGCCGCCCGCCGTGCGCCACCGGAAAGAATGGTTGCCGCAGCGAATCCGGCATCCAGAGCGCTGCGTACGTCCTCGGCATGGGTTGAAAGAAACAGGTGGCAGCCAAACGCCGCCAGATAAGGATAGGGACTGCGCCCGCCGACAAAAGCGGCACGGGTGATATCCAGCCCGTAATGCTGAATCGAATTGAAGACCCGCAACCCGGTATCGGCGCTGTTGCGCGAAACGAGTATGACCTCGACCCGCGCCTTGCTGAGGCTGGCGTTGAGACTCAGCAGCTTTTCCACCAGCAGATAAGCGTCGCCCTGCTCCAGCACTTCGTCTTCATGATCGATCTGATACTGGCGATAGGCTTCGACCCCGTCCGCCATATACACCGCATGGCTTTCACGCAGATCGAACAGTGCCCGCGAGGAAATCGCCAGCACCAGTTTATGCTCATCACGGTCTGCCATGATCGCCTCCTTGTTGACTGATCGAATCAAACGTTTCGACGTCCGATGAACGCCAGAGACTGATAGAGCACCCTGACCCGCGACATGTCGTATCCAGCCTCCAGCGCGGCGGCCAGCGGCCTGGCATAGATGGCCTCCAGCTCCAGCGGTCGCCCCTCGACGAAGTCGTGGTGCATGCTGGGTTTGTAATCCGGCATTTTCCCGGTCACCTCGAACAGTTGACGAGCATACCCTTCGGGCAGGACATAGCCACAAGCCTCGGCGCCCTGCACCACCTCATCCATCAATGCCTTGATCAGTTCACGACTGCAAGGATCGACCATCAATGGCGTAGTGCTGGTCTGCAACAGGGCAGACAAACCGTTATAGGGCACATTCCAGACCAGCTTCTGCCAGCGGGCCTGCTGCAGATCGGCCATGGCATGGGATTCGACTCCTGCCCTCTGAAAAAGCGCCGTACATTCTTCGACCACTGCCTGACGGCTTTCCTGATCAACGGCCGGGCCACTGTGATACCCGACACTCACGGCACCAAAAGCCTGATGGGTCACAACCCCGGGCTGCGCACGATGCACGCAGATAAAACACAAACCACCCAGGAGGTGCAGACTCTCGGGCAGCAAGGGCCGCAACTGATCCTCCACTCCCAGGCCATTCTGCAAAAGCAGGACTTTGGCTCCCGGCGCCGCAGCCCGGGCAATGACAGGCGCAAGGCCGCCATTGCCGGTACTTTTGGTGCCCACCAGCAACCAGTCGCAAGGCGGCATGTCTGCAACGGAGCAATAAGCCTGGACCGGATTGAGCGACAGATCACCATGCACCGCACTGTTCACCTGCAGGCCGTTGCGAACCACTGCATTGAATTCACTGCGCAACAGGAAATGCACGTCAAAACCGGCACGCGCCAGCATCAGGCCATAAAAACCACCAATAGCACCGGTGCCGATAATGCCGATCCTTGGTCGTTGCGTATCACGGGTCATACTCATCCTCTCAATATCGTCTGCCTCATGGCAGTTCTGATTGTCCGCACACTATCCGATGCATGCCGACCGGTTGCAAATTCACGGCGAGAGCAAGCGGCTATCCTTGCTTCAAGTACTGTCTTTATTACAGCCCGACAGCCTCAAAGCCACGTTTACCCATTGTCGAGCAACAGGGTAACGCGCTAAGGTTCGGCTCCCCGATACGCTCAACCATGCTGAGCACCGCCGCAAGAAACACTGCGTGCGGCCAATACCCGTGACCTGATGAGTAACACGATGGCTGATTTACCGATTGACGACCTCAACGTTGCATCCAACGAGACTCTGATCACGCCGGATCAACTCAAGCACGAAATTCCTCTTACCGAGAAAGCCCTGCACACTGTAAGCCAGGGCCGGGAAGTGATCCGCAACATTCTCGACGGCAAGGATCATCGCCTGTTCATCGTGATCGGGCCATGCTCGATTCATGATCTGAAGGCAGCAAAAGAATACGCCGCACGCCTCAAGACTCTGGCTGCCGAACTTTCGGACACCCTGTATCTGGTCATGCGCGTGTATTTCGAGAAGCCACGTACCACCGTCGGCTGGAAAGGCCTGATCAACGATCCGTACCTGGATGACTCCTTCAAGATCCAGGATGGCTTGCACATCGGCCGTCAATTGCTGCTGGACCTCGCGGAAATGGGCCTGCCAACCGCTACCGAAGCGCTGGACCCGATCTCCCCGCAATACCTGCAAGACCTGATCAGCTGGTCTGCCATCGGCGCCCGCACGACCGAATCCCAGACCCACCGCGAAATGGCTTCCGGCCTGTCGTCGGCCGTGGGCTTCAAGAACGGCACGGATGGCGGCCTGACGGTTGCAATCAACGCCCTGCAATCGGTTTCCAGCCCGCATCGCTTCCTGGGTATCAACCAGGAAGGCGGCGTTTCCATCGTGACCACCAAGGGCAATGCCTATGGTCACGTGGTACTGCGCGGCGGCAACGGCAAGCCGAACTATGACTCGGTCAGCGTCGCTCTTTGCGAGCAGGCACTGAACAAGGCGAATATCCGTCCGAACATCATGGTCGATTGCAGCCACGCCAACTCCAACAAGGACCCTGCCCTGCAACCTCTGGTCATGGAGAACGTCGCCAACCAGATTCTGGAAGGCAACGAGTCGATCATCGGCCTGATGGTGGAAAGCCACCTGAACTGGGGTTGCCAGGCCATTCCCAAAGACCTGTCGGAACTGCAATACGGCGTATCGATCACCGATGCCTGTATCGACTGGGAAAGCACCGAAAAAACCCTGCGCAGCATGCATGCCAAGCTCAAGGGTGTACTGCCAGCCCGCAATCGCGGTTAACGGTCACGCACCAACGAAAACGCCGGGCATATGCCCGGCGTTTTTCATAGTGCTGGATGTGCCTTCAGATCTTGGCAGCCTGGCGGTGGTGGCGCTCCATGTAGCGCTCAACATACGAGCAGGATGCAATCACGGTGTACCCCATGCTGTCGGCATAATTGAGCGCCTGTTCGGTCAGGGCAGCCGCAATGCCCCTGCCACGCAGCTCGTCCGGCACGAAGGTCCGGTAGAAATCCAGGGTCTGTTTTCCCAGGTCCATATAGGTCAGGTAGGCACGATGACCTTCAACGTTGACTTCAAATTGATGGCCAGTCTTATCATGGTGGATGGACAACGCCTCGCTCATCACTACTCCTCGCGGGTCTTGGATTTTGACCCCTACCTTACCGATGTTTTTCCGGCGAAGGAATATCTACGCCACCCCGTGCCTGCCTGGACACCGAGAAAAGAATTGCAGATCTCCAACAAACAGCACCTCCAAATAGTAGGCGTCCTTACAGAAGATGCTCAAGCCTATCGATCATAAAATGCATGTTCGACCCAATATTTACGGGCACGGTTGAACCAGTCCTCGCCGGATGTTGTCGATTGAGACGTCCATGAACATTGAAAGTCACCGCAGTCCTTTTAGATAACGAGCCTGCTCAAGAGCAAGGCGCGACATTGGACATGAAGTGGCCGATATGAAGCCACAGCACCCGGATTCCGGGTCATGGCGGCACGTGTCTTCTTGAGCCAGGCGTTCGTCAGAGCCACTGTCCCACGCTGACGCGGCAAAGTGGATAGTTTTTATACAGATTGCATGAGAAGTAGTACGGAACACTTTCAAAGCCAAGAATTTTATCCCTTCTTGCGCTTCGTCAGTTTACTTACTACAAACAATGGGTACTATGTACGCCGGTCATTTTCTCACTTTCGAGAGATGACTAATTTGAAGAAAAGTCCTTGAAGGGGAACACGATGAACAACGTTCTGAAATTCTCTGCTCTGGCTCTGGCCGCAGTTCTGGCCACCGGTTGCAGCAGCGTCTCCAAAGAAACCGAAGCTCGTCTGACAGCTACCGAAGACGCAGCAGCTCGTTCGCAAGCACGTGCCGACGAAGCCTATCGCAAGGCTGACGAAGCTCTGGCTGCTGCTCAAAAAGCTCAGCAAACTGCTGACGAAGCCAACGAGCGCGCTCTGCGCATGCTGGACAAAGCTAGCCGCAAGTAATAATCCCTCGGGATTGTTGAAAAGGCTGACCCGTTCGCACGGGTCAGCCTTTTTATTGCCTGCGATTCAGTATGCAGGCCTTGACCAGCCCGCTCAGGCTGGCCAGGACTCAAGACAGCTTATTGAAAGATCACCGGGGCTTCGGCAGCCGCTGGCGCAGTGCCCGGAACCGCGATCTCGACCGGCATGCCATCTTCGGCAGCGACCACATCACGCACCAGATCCCAGTTCATGCGCAGGTTGTTGGCCAGATCCTCACGCTTGAGCAAGGCATTGATGACGCCAGTGTGCTTGTCGACCACTGACGGATTGCCCTGATCGTCCAGCGGAGTGTGGGCTTCCAGATACACCTTGCCGCCACTGATACCGAACTTGTAGGGCTCGCTGATGATTCGCACCGTCGTGCCCACCGGCGCCATGTCTGCCAGCTCCAGTACGTTGTTGTTGTACATGCGGAAGCAGCCATGGCTGGTGCGCATGCCGATGCCGAACTTCTTGTTCGAGCCATGGATCAGGTAACCGGACATGCCCAGCCCGAACTTGAACGGCCCCAGAGGGTTATCGGGACCGGCAGGCACGACGCTGGGCAGGATGTCGCCATCGGCCGCGTGCTCGGCGCGAATCGACGCCGGCGGTGTCCAGGTCGGGTTCGGCGTCTTGGCGATCACCTTGGTCACACCGATCGGCGACCCCCAGCCTTCGCGCCCCACTCCCAGAGGATAGGTATGTACAACGTTCTGGCCCTTGGGGTAGTAGTACATGCGGTATTCGGCCAGATTGATGACGATACCTTCACGCGGACCCGGCGGCAGAATGAAGCGGGTCGGCAACACGATATCGGTGCCAGCGCCCGGCAACCATGGATCGACGCCAGGGTTGGCCGCGATCATCTCCAGATAACCCAGGTCGTACTTTGTGCCGATATCGGCAAAGGTATCCTCGTAGCGAGCCTTGATCACCTGAACCTGCCCGATGATGTCCTCTCCAGGCGCAGGCAATGGAAACTCCAGTGCATTGACAGAGCTGGCCACACAGAGAGCAGCAAGCGACAGACAGCGGGTAACGGCTGGAATGCGCGACAACATCCGGGGAAATCCTTCGGCTAAACGGCGAATGGGGAAAGTAATGAAGTGTACACCGGCGCTTACAGAACCGGGAGACAGGCGCAGGACAGAGACAGCTACAGTTCAGGCCAGATCGGATGCATCCCGCGTCGCTGAGCGTCGAGAATCGCCTTGCACAACGGACACAGCCGCTCATCGGTCAAGGCCTGCTGCTCGACCCCCGACCAGCGTGGCTGCGCCGGGAGCAAGGTGCCGCACAAGGTACGATCGATGGAGCCGCCCAGCTCCAGTTGTCGCGCAATCAGATGCACCCTGACTTCCTGGCACGCGAACAGATCGAGCTGTTCATCGGGCTCGATCATTTGATAGGCATATAGGGACCAGGCGGGACGCGGCATGGGGGGCTCCAGATAGGGGGCGCCACATTAGCCGAAAGACCCCGCCTAGAAAAGCCTCAAAGCAGCGGTTTCAGGCTCGGCCAGACATTATCAAGCAGCATGGGTTGTGCCTTGGCGTTGGGGTGAAGCCCATCGTCCTGCATCAACGCAGCCACACCACCTACACCTTCAAGCATGAAAGGCACCAACGGGATGTCGGTTTCCTGAGCAACCTTGGGGTACACCTCGGCAAAGGCCGTGGTGTAACGAGGGCCGTAATTGGGCGGTATCCTCATCCCCAGAAGCAGCACCTTGGCACCGGCCCCCTTGGACTGCTGAACCATGCTCGTAAGGTTTTGTTGCAATTGGGCTGGCAGTTGCCCGCGCAGCCCGTCGTTGCCGCCCAATTCGAGAATAACCAGCTCGGGCTTATGCTCTGCAAGCAGCGTAGGCAGCCGCGCCAGGCCTCCGGCACTGGTGTCGCCACTGATCGACGCATTGACGACTTTATCGGTGTGTCCCTCGCTGCGCATGCGCTGCTCGAGCAGGCTGACCCAGCCGACACGGGTATCCAGGCCGAAAGCCGCGCTGATACTATCTCCAACGATCAATACCGTGCCCGCCACTGCCCCTTGTGACAGCAGCAACAAACCCAGGCCAGCACTTAAAAACCACGCACGCATCGGACTCTCCATGAGTGAAAGTATTCTCAGTGCTCAAAGCCTCAGTAAAGTGGTCCCCAGCACCGAAGGTGACCTGACTATCCTGCACGAACTCTCTCTGGAACTAAACAAGGGAGATACGCTGGCCATCGTTGGTTCCTCAGGTTCCGGCAAATCGACGCTTCTGGGCCTGCTGGCCGGGCTGGATCTTCCCAGTGCCGGTGCCGTGACCCTTTCGGGACGCAACCTGAGCCAGCTGGATGAAGATCAGCGCGCCAGGGTTCGTGCCGAACACGTCGGCTTCGTCTTCCAGTCGTTCCAGTTGCTCGACAGCCTCAATGCCCTTGAAAACGTCATGCTGCCCATGGAGCTGGAAGGCCGGAAGGATGCACGTGAAAAAGCGCGCAGCCTGCTGGAGCGCGTCGGTCTGGGCAAGCGCCTGACCCATACGCCGCGCCAGTTGTCCGGTGGCGAACAGCAACGGGTCGCGATTGCACGCGCCTTCGCTGCCGATCCGGATGTGCTGTTCGCCGACGAACCGACCGGCAACCTGGACAGCCACACGGGCGAACGCATCAGCGATCTGTTGTTCGAGTTGAACAAGGAGCGCAATACGACGCTGGTACTGGTCACCCATGATGAGCGCCTGGCCCATCGTTGCCGACGCCTGATCCGTCTTGAAGGTGGGCGTCTGGTCGCCCCTCTGGAGCCTTGATGGCACGCCTGCCCTTTGTTCGCCTGCTCAGCCTTGCTGCCCGACAACTGCTGCGCGATGCCCGCGCCGGCGAGTTGCGGGTGTTGTTCTTCGCGCTGCTGGTCGCTGTAGCCGCCAGCACCGCCATCGGCTACTTCGGCGCACGCCTCAATGGCGCCATGATGCTGCGGGCTACAGAATTCCTCGGGGCCGACCTGATCCTCGAAGGCTCAAGCCCTGCCCGCCCGGAACAGATAGAAGCGGGCGAGCAGCTCAAGCTCGACCACGCGAAAATCGTGCTGTTCTCCAGCGTAATCGCTACCGATAGTGGTATTCAGCTCTCCAGCATCAAGGCAGTGGATGACGTCTACCCGCTGCGTGGCGACCTGAAAAGCGCTCCCGACCTCTACCAGCCTGAACAGATCGGTAACGGTCCCGAACCGGGAGAAGCCTGGGCCGAGGCACGACTGCTGCCGGCGGTAAACCTGAAGATCGGCGACAACATCGATGTCGGCTCCAAGACCTTGAAGCTGACCCGCATCCTCACCTACGAGCCTGATCGCGCCGGCAACTTCTACAGCCTGACGCCACGGGTGATGATCAACCTGCAAGACCTTGCCGCCACCGGTGTCGTGCAACCGGGCAGCCGGGTCGAGTACCGGGAAATGTGGAGCGGGCCTCCCGAGGTTCTGGCGGCCTACCGTAAAGCCATAGAGCCAGGCCTTGAACCTCATCAGGAAATCAAGGACGCCCGGGACGGCAGCCAGCAGATCGGCGGCGCACTGGGCAAGGCCGAGCGTTACCTGAATATGGCGAGTCTGGTGGCCGTACTGCTGGCCGGTGTCGCGGTCGCACTCTCGGCATCGCGCTTCGCCGCCCGACGCTTCGACTCCAGTGCGCTGTTGCGTTGCCTGGGCCTGTCCCGTGGCGAAACCATGACCCTGTTCAGCCTGCAACTGGCGATCATCGGCCTGCTGGCCAGTTTGAGTGGAGCCTTGCTGGGCTGGCTGGCGCAACTGGGCCTGTTTGCCCTGTTGCAAAATCTCTTGCCGGCCACCGTACCCGCTGGCGGTCTGCTGCCCGCCGTTGCCGGGATCGGTACCGGTCTGGTCGCATTGGCCGGCTTCGCTCTGCCGCCGCTGGCAGCCTTGGGCCGCGTACCGCCATTGCGCGTATTGCGCCGGGACATGCTGCCGATTCCGGCCAGTTCCTGGCTGGTCTACGGCGCGGCCTTGCTGGCGCTTGGTCTGATCATGTGGCGTCTGAGCCTGGATCTGGTCCTGACCTTCGCCCTGCTGGGTGGCGGCATCGTGGCCGCGCTGGTGCTGGGCAGCCTGTTGCTGCTGGCGCTCAAGAGCCTGCGTCGCCTGCTTTCCGGTGCCTCGCTGCCATGGCGGCTGGGGCTGGGCCAGTTGCTACGCTATCCATTGGCCGCAGCCGGTCAGTCGCTGGCATTCGGGCTGATCCTGTTGTCCATGGGGCTGATAGCCCTGTTGCGCGGTGAATTGCTCGACACCTGGCAGAACCAGTTGCCCAAGGACGCACCGAACTATTTCGTGCTCAACGTCCTGCCTTCCGAGAAAGAAAACTTCGCCCAGACCCTGAGCCGCCTGTCGACCCACTCTGCCCCGCTCTACCCTGTGGTGCCGGGCCGTCTGGTGAACATCAACGGCGAACCGGTCGGCAACTTCGTGACCAAGGACTCACGCGGCGAAAATGCGACCCGCCGCGATCTGAGCCTGACCTGGGCGGCCGATATGCCCGAAGGCAACAGGCTGACTGCCGGTAACTGGTGGGCACCTGCCACTGCTGCTGACGCCAAGCCTGGAGTCTCGGTGGAAGCCAAGCTGGCAGACAGCCTTGGAATCAAGCTGGGGGACAACCTGAGCTTCATCGTCGGCGGCCTGACTCGCGAAGCCGTGGTCACCAGCCTGCGGGACGTGAATTGGGATACCTTCCAGCCCAACTTCTTCATGATCTTCCAGCCCGGCACCCTCACCGACCTGCCGACCACTTACCTGACCAGCTTCTATCTGCCGCCCGGCCAGGACAAGCAGATCGTCGAGCTTTCCCGTGCCTACCCGGCCATCAGCATCCTGGGCGTGGAAGCCCTGCTGGCTCAGGTGCGCAGCATCCTCGATCAAGTGACCCTGGCGGTGCAGTTCGTGCTGCTGTTCGTGCTGGCAGCCGGCATTGCCGTGCTGTTCTCGGGCTTGCAGGCGACTCTTGATGAGCGTATCCGCCAAGGTGCCTTGCTGCGCGCCCTGGGGGCCGAACGCAAGCTGCTGATCAAGTCTCGCCGCATCGAGTTCGGCCTGCTTGGCGCAGCCAGTGGCCTGCTGGCCGCGCTGGGCTGCGAACTGGTCAGTCTGGTCCTGTACCGCTACGCCTTCGATCTGGCCTGGCAACCGCATCCATGGCTGTTGTTGCTGCCACTGATCGGTGCCCTGCTGGTGGGCGGCGCCGGTGTGTTCGGTACACGTCGCGCCTTGAATGCCAGCCCGCTGACGGTGCTGCGCGAGGGTTGAGACCCTTCGCGACTGAATTCGCTCCTACACAATCTGCGTAGGAGCGAATTTATTCGCGAACATTATTGGCCGTAAAAAATCTCATTGATCCACCACAACACCTCTCCGCCAGGTGTCTGCACCACCGCCTCGTCGCCCACTTCCTTTTTCAGCAGCGCACGAGCCATGGGTGAGTCGATGGAGATGTAGTCGTTGCGACCGTAGATCTCGTCATACCCCACGATCCTGAATTTCTTGATCTCTCCCGCCTCGTTTTCAATCTCGACCCAGGCCCCGAAAAAGATTTTGCCTTCCTGCTCGGGGGAATAGGCGACGACCCGCACATCCTCAAGCCGCTTGCGAAGGTAGCGAACCCTGCGATCGATCTCGCGGAGCAGTTTCTTGTTGTACTGGTAGTCGGCATTTTCACTGCGATCCCCCAACGACGCCGCCCAGGTGACTTTGCGGGTGGTATCGGGACGCTTTTCTCGCCACAGGTAATCCAGCTCCTTTTTCAGAGCCTCATGACCTTCCGTTGTAATGATGTTTGTAGGCAAAAGAGGAATCTCGCAGGCAGTGTTTGCAGCGGGGGTAGGGAAACAGAGGGGGATGATAGTAGAAGTTGCAGGCTGCAGGCTGCAAGCTGCAAGCTGCAAGCAAGAGCAGGAAGGAGCAGGCCTTTCAGTATCTGGTGACTGAAAGGCCTGTGAAGCTTACCTGGCGAACTGGAAGCGGCCGACCACGGTGCGCAGTTCGCTGGCCAGTGATGACAGTTCGTCCGCCGTCACTGCGTTATCGTTCACACCGTCCATGACCACCAGACTGCTGTTGCGTATGCCTATGACGTTACGGTTGATGTCCTCAGAAACCGAGTGCTGTTGTATGGCTGCACTGGCGATCTGGGTATTCATGCCAACGATTCCGTCCACGGCTTCGTTGATCTGTTTAAGGGTGCCTGAAGCCTGCTCAGAAGCATCGAGACAGGCATGGGCACGGTCCTGACCGGCTTTCATCTGCTGCACGGCTTCGTCGGTAGCGCCTTGCAGTTGCTGAATGATGCGGCGGATTTCCTCGGTGGAGTTCTGTGTGCGTGAAGCCAGAGTGCGCACTTCGTCTGCCACCACGGCAAAGCCTCGGCCCTGCTCACCTGCTCGCGCCGCTTCAATGGCCGCGTTCAGGGCCAGCAGGTTGGTCTGGTCAGCGATGGTGCGAATCACTTCGATCACGCCGCCGATTTCCATGCTGTGGGTGGCCAGGGCTTCGACTTTTTGCCCGCTGATTTGCACTTCATTGACCAGTGCTTCGATGGTTGCACGGGTTTCACCCATGACTTGGAGGCCTTTGGCCGAAGCATTACTGGCTGCTTCGGCGGCACTGGCAGCACCTTCGGTGTTGTGCGCCACGTCGGCCACGCTGGTGGTCATTTCGTTGATCGCCGTGGCGACCTGCTCCGTCTCGGCCTGCTGGGCATCCATGGATTGCTTGGCCTGGCTGATCGAGCGCTCCAGACGTTGTGCGGACTCGGAGACGGAATGCGAACTGCGCTCGACCTGGCTCAACGAATGGGAGAACGCTTCGACCATGCTGTTCAGGCCTGTGCCGACATCCCCGATCTCGTCACGACTGCCAACCTGCACCCGTGCGCTCAGGTCGCCTTGAGCAATGCGTGCAGTCACGCTGAGCAGTTCTTCCACGGCGCTGCGCAACGCATTGTAGATGCCTGCAAAGGCATACAGCAGCAAGACACCGAGAGCGACGAACAAGCCGATAAAGAACAGACGCTCATTGTTACGGTCATGAAGGCGCGTTGCGAGCTGGCCCTGCAACGAAGCCTGCATCTGCTCCTGAGCCTTGTAGAACTGCGCGACCACGGCATTGCCACGCTCGCCCAGAGTATTGGCGCTTGCGTTCGGGCTCTTGCTCGGGTCCAGGTAGTCCATGAGGTCGCGATTCAGGTTTTCCAGATCGGTAAAGGCCACGGTGACGGGTTGCTCCACCACATCGGCAAGTTCCGGCTCCTCACGACGCAGCAGACGCAGGCTCTGCTGCAACTCCTGACGGATCTGGGCTTCCTGCTTCATCAGGTTCAAGGCAAAGGCACGAGTGGTTTCGTCAACCTGACGGTCAACGCTGAAACCGTTGGCCAGACCACGAATCTGCCCGACCACGTTGATTTGCCGCGGCAGTCGCAACGTGCTCAGGTCGATCAGGAACAGCGAGCCATAGTCTTCATCCAGAATCATTCCCGAGGTGGCCGAGATGTAATAGATGAAGCCCAGCACGTTGGTCAGTTGATCGTTCCAGGCGCTGAAAATAGCCAATGGTTCCGCGCCGGGGGCCTTGGCGCGCTCTATCAGTTCACGGGTGTCGGCACGCAGTTTCTGCACCCGACCGGCTGTTTCCAGTTGCTGGCCGACCTTGGCATCCAGAGTTGCCAGGTCGTTGAACGCTTGCTCAAGCTTCTCGGCATTGCGAGCGACATCGGCTTTGGCGCTTTCATTGCCACTGAGCATGCTGTGGGTCAGCGCACGTTGCATCATGGACATTCGCAACACGGGGGTAACATCCAGCAGGTAATGCTGGCCCACTTGTTCATGACTCAAGGTATCGATGCTGGTGTTGAGTGTCTGCATGACTCGGGTACCGAGAAAAAGCAGAGGTATGAGGACAATAATTCCCAGGATAAAAAACTTCATGGGAAAACGGACTCGGTTTGTTACGTAAACGGCAGGAGTCAAAATATTCATCGGGTTCTCGTCCACTAAATTATTAGCGACAACCGTTCAGCGCCCTCTTGAGACGATCCCTTTCTCGTTTATGTTGAATTATTTATTCGAAAAATCGGTACGTCAGGCTTTGTACGAAAAGTCGGTGAGCTGCAATAGACAATGCAAAGACAGGCAATGAGTGGCCGGAGTCACGCTCTGGTTCCCGCGCACCAAAGCGTTGTAGGGGATTTACAGTGCAGAACCAGACTGAAACGCCTTATACCGTAGAAGCGAATTTATTCGCGAGACGTTATTGATGGAGATAAATTTGCTTTGGATATACGTGCGTCTCGCGAATTGATTCGCTCCTACCCGGTAATTCCATTTAATTGATGAGCAAGTGGCCCGGTTTGTATTAACCCAGTGTAATCAGGCCCTGTCGGGCAATCCGTGTCAGATCATGAATCATCTGTTCGACATTGCCGGCATCGGGTGTCTGGATCACGGCCAGGTCGAACTGGTCGTTGGCATAGTGAGCCAGCGATTGGGTCGTATCGGCAAATTGAATAAGAAAGGCACAAGAGCCGCCGCGACGCCGTGGCCAGCCGTCCAGATAACGCAATAACGTCGGCTGATGCGAACCACCCAGCAGGATTTTAGGATTCTTGCGGGACAGCACGGTAGTGATCGGGGACAGGCGAGCGAGGGGGCGCAGGTTGTTCATGGTGTCTTGTCTCAGCCTCGGATGGTCCGCTGGGCAGCGGTGGGAGGCAACACCGAACCAACGTTTTAGCGGTATTTCGACAAGGTCTGTGCCTTGCCTGGCGCCCCGCAAGTAGTTGTTAAATCGGCGCCTGGTCAGCATCCTAGAGAAGCCGCTGGCTAATTGTCAAATGCCATCAGCAAGAAAGGCCCGCCTTTCACAAGGCGAGCCCTTCTTGATGCGCATGCCGCTCTTCACTTGGCGATAGCGCGATCCACCGACAGTTTGCCTGCGCCTTCGATCAGGATTGCGATAGCACCGCCGAGCAAGGCCAATGCGAACTCATAGCCATTGTTGGACATGAACAGGCCATTGCCGATGTGTACCGAGAAAATCGCTACCAGCAGCAATACCGCCAGGCCCAGTGCCGCCGGGCGGGCCAGCAGGCCGATGAGCACGGCCAGACCGCCGAAGAACTCGACACTGCCCGACAGCAGCGCCATCAGGTAGCCCGGATTCAGGCCCTGGCTTGCCATGAACTGCGCCGTACCTTCCAGGCCATAACCACCAAATGCACCGAACAGCTTCTGGCTGCCGTGAGCGATGAAGATGATACCGACGATGATGCGCAATACAGTCAGGCCATAGCCAGCGCGAGTGGAGAGTACAGATTTGATGGTTGCGTTCATGGTGAGTTGTTCCGTTACTGATTAAGTGGGAGTGGCGCCATCATAATCAAATCAACCAATATGAAAATCGCAAAAAACGCTGCATAACAATCGAATTATTCGATCTATCTTCTGATGACGTACTTTTCAGACCCCTCTTTCTCCAGCGCTCCCCTTTCCCGATCAAACGCCAGGTAGTACTTGTTCACGCTGTTCACGAAGCTGACTACACCAGCGCCACCCTGCTCCATGGCGATGCGCTCGGTCTGGAAGAACCACTGATTGGGATTGAGCCCGCGACGACGCGCCTCTTCACGCATGCTCTGCACCCGCTCCGGCCCAAGGTTGTAGGCCGCAAGGACAAAAGCCATGCGCTCACGCTCATTGACCCTGGGGCTGGCGAAATACTTGCTGCGGATCAACGCCATGTAACGCGCACCGGCCTGTACGTTCTTGTCCGCATTCTGGATATCGGAAACACCGACCCGCTTTGCCGCCGACGGAGTGATCTGCAACAACCCCGTGGCACCGCCACTGCCTTTGGCCTGCGGGTCCAGCTTCGATTCCTTGAAAGCCAGCGCTGCCAGGTCCAGCCAGTCCATATTCTGCGCGTCGGCATGGCGTTGCAGCATGGGCCGCAGTTTTTCCAGACGCTGAAGATTGGTGCGCACCAACGGGTTGTTGACCCGATACATGTTCTTGTAGGCCTTCTCGAAGGCCACGTCCTGATTGGCGGAAGGCTTATAGGTCTTGAGGAAGTCATCGATGCTGGCACGCAGCATGGCTGCGTCCTGGCGTACGAACCAACTGATGTCGTCATGGGTGCGCAGCGTCAGGTTTCGGTCCAGACGCAACCTGGGCATGACCCTGGCCCAGCGTTCGGCAATCGGCTGCTCCACCAGTGTCAGGGGATAGATACCCGCCTGGACCATCTCCAGTACATCTTCAACGGCAAGACTGGGATCGACCCACTCGATTCGCACCGGCGCCAGTTTGCGCAATGCCAGCTGCTGATTCACTTGATGCAATGCTTCATCGGCCATGCTGCCAGCGGGCAGGCTCAGGGTGCGCCCTGAAAGCTGATCGACATTCTTGAAGCTGCGCCCGCCCCTGACACCCACCAGAATCAGCGGCACGTCGCGGATGATCGGCTCGCCGGCATTGATACCCTTGGCGCTGGCGGTATCGAGCAGTTCACCGGGCGCGACCAGATCACCCTCGCCACGCTGCAAGGCGGCAAGCAGTTGATTCTTGGCTTTGGGGATGACCTTGAAGGTCACTTTCTGGCCATTGCGTGAATGACCATTGAGGTATTGTTCAAACGCTTGCAGGCGTTGATATTCAATGCCGATTTCCTGCCCCTTGACGTCTCCCGAACTGTTGCGGCTTTGATTGACCAACACCCGCAGCACTTTACTGCTGCGAATTTCCGCCAGATCCCGAACCTGGGTTTTATGCTGCGCAGCCTCCGGACCGGCCTGACGGGCAGCCGCTGACAAAGGCGACAGCGCCATGAGGCAAACGATAGGCAAAAGCAGGGCTCGGACGGTCATTCACTCTCCGGGGAAATGCCAGAAAAGACAGAAAAAAGGGTTGTTCAAGGAAGCGCTATCACTAAAAACGTTAAACCTTTCGGCCTAACCTGCTGAATGCATTGCATTTTCTTTTTATTACCGAAGCTCTGATATCCTCGGCAGCCTTCGGCTGGAGGTAGCACCATGCAACTCATCGACATCGGCGTCAATCTCACCAACGCAAGCTTCGACTCTCAGCGACAAGCGGTCCTCGACCGGGCCTACGCTGCTGGCGTGTCGCAACTGGTCGTCACCGGCACCAGTGTCGAGGGCAGCGAGCAGGCCCTGGAGCTTTGCCATGAACTGGATGAAAGCGCCTTGCAACTCTTCAGCACCGCTGGGGTTCACCCCCATTCGGCGAGCGATTGGACACAGGACACCGAGCAAAAGTTGCTGGCCCTGCTCAAGGAATCTCGCGTGCGGGCAGTCGGTGAATGCGGGCTGGATTTCAACAGGGACTTCTCGCCTCGTCCCCAGCAGGAAAAGGTTCTTGAGGCTCATCTGGCCATGGCGGTGCAGTTGCAACTGCCCGTGTTCCTGCATGAACGGGATGCCAGCCAGCGTCTGCTGGAAATCCTGCGCGACTACCGTGATCGCCTGCCTGCGGCAGTGGTTCACTGCTTTACCGGCGAGCAACGCGCACTGTTCAGTTATCTGGATATGGACCTGCACATCGGCATCACCGGCTGGATCTGTGACGAACGTCGTGGCACCCATCTGCATCCACTGGTCCACAATATTCCTCGTGGTCGCCTGATGCTGGAAAGCGATGCGCCTTACCTGCTGCCACGCAGCCTGCGGCCCAAACCGAAAAACGGTCGCAACGAACCGGCCTATCTGCCCGAAGTCCTGCGGGAAGTGGCTTTGCACCGCAACGAGAGTCAGGATGACCTCGCCAGCCATACCACAGCCTGTGCGCGTAATTTCTTTCGCTTGCCCGATTTCGAGGCTTCAGTGAAAGAAATGTGATGTTACCTTGACCCGCATCAACTGTTTGTTTAATGGCTAAGGCATCGTGATGGCACCTTGCTGCACATCTCTAACGATCAACCAAAAGAAGACCACTTATGGGCTCATTGCTTAGCAACCTCTCACTGAAGTACAAGTTCTGGGCCGTTAACGCGGTCGCTTTCATCACCACCCTGCTCTTGGTGGTGTACGCCGTCGAGCTGGAGCAACAGGCTCGGCAGGAAACCGCCAAAGACGCAGCCCAGGCGCAGGCCCGCCTGATTGCCGCATGGCCCGCCGCGCAGCCTTTGCCCTCCTCCGTCAATACCCTGGTCTACGCGCAGGGCCAGACACCCAGCCTGAAAAACCTGCCATTGCCCGAGCTGAGCAATGCAACGGATTGGGTCACGCTGGACAAACAGGCAGGCGAACAGTCCGTGATCGGCGCACAGGTCGTCAGCCGCGCCGACGGTCAGCGCATCGCCGTACTGGCCGTTGCACCTACTGCCGTGCAGGTGCTCAAGGATCGCTTTGCCAACTACGCCATCGCGGTATTCGTGCTGATGATTGCGATGCTCTGCGCTTCGCAATTGCTGATTCGCTTCATCCTCACCCAGCTCAACACCCTCAAGGATGTGATGCTGCATGTGGAGAAAAGCGGCGACCTGTCTGCCCGCGTCCCCAATGGCAGCGACGATGAAGTGGGCCAGATGGCCAAGGCCTTCAATGCCATGCAGGCGGGCTATCAGCGAGTGGTCAATACCGTTTCGCAGACTGCCACACGTCTGGATGAAGGCGCAGCTCACCTGGCTTCCGGCATGAAGGATGTGCGCCACGGCATGCTCGGCCAGCAAAGCGAAACCGATCAGGTCGCCACGGCGATCAATGAAATGACCGCCACGGTCCATCACATTGCCCAGCACGCCAGCACCACACGGGATCAGTCCCAGACCGCAGACAATCTTGCCGGTGGTGGCAAGGCCGTGGTCGATCGTGTTCAGGTTTCCATTGCCGGGTTGTCCAGCGGTGTGCAGCAGACCGCTCAAATGATCCAGCGCCTGGCCGAAGACAGCCAGAAGATCAATGGCGTGGTCAACGTGATCCACAGCATTGCCGAACAGACCAACCTGCTGGCACTAAACGCGGCCATCGAAGCTGCACGCGCCGGGGAAATGGGTCGCGGTTTCGCGGTGGTTGCCGACGAAGTTCGCAACCTGGCCAAGCGTGTGCAGACCTCCACCGACGAAATCACCAGCATGGTTTCAGATCTGCAAGCCGGAACCCGCGATGCCGTGGACTTCATGCAGGACAGTTCCTACAAGGCCGACGAATGCGTGCAGCAAGCCCAGGAAGCCGGTGAAGCGCTGGCCGCCATTGCCGGCGCCGTGGCGCAGATGCGCGAAAGCAATACCCAGATTGCCGTCGCAGCCCAGCAACAAAGCCAGGTGGCCGAAGAAATGAATCGCGCAGTGGTCAGTATTCGCGATGTCACCGAACGCACCGTCACCCAGACCGTGGACTCGGCTTCCACCAGTGACGATCTGGCCACTCTGGCAGGTGAACTGAGCAAGGCCATCGGCCAACTCAAGCTGTAAAGGCCTATCGGACCGATAGTCAGGCTTGGCTCGCGGACAAACGGAGCCAAGCCTATTCTTCACACATTGAAATATGTATTGAAGAGGACAGCAGTATGGGCAAGCGACTCCCCAATCTCCCCACCTGGCAGTGGCGTGGCTATGCCGACAACCATCAGCACCCGGCCAATCTTGTCCTGCACCTGATTGCCGTCCCGCTGTTTATCCTCGCGGTTCTGTTACTGCTCGATGGCATCTTCTCGCTGAGCTTTTCCTCGATTGCCATCGGCATCATCGGCCTGATCGCAGCACTGGGCTTCCAGCGTCACGGCCACTCGCTGGAAGCTCAGGCACCCGAGCCCTTCAGCGACAGGAACGATGCAGTAAAACGTCTGCTGACCGAACAGTTCGTGACCTTCCCCCGCTTTGTTCTGAGTGGCGGATGGTGGCGCGCCTGGAAGCAAAGGCATCGCAAGTAATTCCTGCGCACCTCCAGGGCTTAGCCAAAAACCGTCACAGTCTGTCGGCTGATAGCCACCAACTCACCATCAGGTGCCCACAGCATCGCAGCGGTATGGCCATAACCATCGCGGGCATGCTCGATCACTGCACGGTAGCTGCACCAGTCGAGTGTGTTCAAGGCGGGTTGTGGCTGGACGAACTCGATGGTCCAGGTCAATGAGCTGCCGGGTGCGGGTTTGCTCAAGTGCGGCAAGAGAGCAGGCGGCCAGGTATCGACCATTCCCAGAATATGCGCATGCGTCAGCGGCTCGGATTCGCCATCAACGCGAAAACGTACGTAACCGCCAATGGCTGGCGACTTTGTATTGCTGAACGGCAAACCACCCAATGCCCAGCGTAACTCCATGAAGCGCAGATACTCAGGCATCATGCCACTGATGAAAGGCAGCGCCGGGCAATGCTCCAATGACTTGAGTTCAGGGGCCGGATCGGCCTCGACCGCAATCACCGACTCACGCGGGGCACCAAAACTGCCCTGCATCAGGGTCATCACCTGCCCGTTCTGCACCGCTCGCCCCAGCACCTGGCTGACCGCCTTGCCCTCACGCAATATCTCCACCTCGAAAGAGATCGGAATCTCTGGCTCGGCTGGCCCGACAAAGGTGATCGCCAGGGAACGTACCGGTCTGTCCTGTGGAACGCGGGCGCTCATGGCTTCGTATTGCAAGGCTGCCATCAGCCCGCCAAAACAGGCACGCCCCTGGGACCATTGAGCCGGGATGGTGACAGACTGTGGGTTGTCGCGAACCGCGTTGAGCAGGTCAGAAAAATTCATGGGCACCCCGGTGTAGGAAAAAGCTGACTGAACAGGATCTTAACGACCCCGTCGCCTGCTGACATACGCCGTATCGGCCATATTTGCGGCCTGAATGACACAGATACCCAGAATCAGAAACAATCTTTGGCCAACCGCTCCAATGCCACTTCGGCTTTACGCTCGGCCCGTACGATACCGATCTGCCAACCTGCAATGCAGGGCGCCAGATCCGCTTCTTGTCCGGCCTGCGCCAGCCACTGCAAATGATCGTGCCAGTTACCCAGTTCGCTCTGGGCAGCCTTGAGCCTGGCTTGCAACTTTTTGGGCTGATGGCTGAGTTGCGGATAAGCCTCGGCGGCGTAACGCACGCGCTTGATGAGCAAACGCAGATCGTGACGGTCATGGCCCGGATCAGCCATGGCAACGCGCAGCTTGTGCCATTGCTTGTCCATGCGTTTCTCGATGGTCTTGCGCAGGTCACCCAAACCACCCTGACGCTCCTGCATGCGCAGCATGGCCGGGAACTGATCGAGCATGGTGAGCAACCGGATCAACTCCGCAGACCTCGCCACCTTCGGGCAGGCCTTTTCCAGATATTCATCGCGCTTGCTGGCCGCTTCGCTCAAGCCTTTTTTCGCAAGAAACGCAGCCAGTACCTGCATGTCGCGCAAGGGCGTCGTCAACTGGCCAACCGCCTTTGCCGCCTCCTCCAGCGGCTCGACACTCGACAGCTCGCGCAACGGACGCAACACACTGCGCAGACGACGTACCGTGGTGCGCAGGTCGTGCAGCGCTTCACTGTCGGTGGATACCGCCACACGTGCCTGGCACGCAATCAACTTGACGTCCAGCGCAATGACTTCGGCGATCAGATGATTCACCATCGACGACATGCCTACCCCCTCTGAAAAAACGGTTTATGAATGATTAATGCCGATCAGCCAAGGCATACCTGTGACTTGTGCAGACTTTATGGGAGGGGCCTTGGCCGCAACGACCTGCTTACAGACAACACATTTTCAGCGCCTGAAACCGGGCTGTCGCGGCCAAGACCCCTACCACGGATTGTGACCCCAGCCACCCGTTTTTTTGAAATCAGCCTCTTGACTGATCGGCATCAGTTTATGAATGACTGCCCTTCACGGGCGCCAGACGCCATGGCAAACGACGGCGCAATTGCTTGAGGCACCGACGCAGTTCGCTCAGCGACGCCCCGCTTGCGCCATATCGCTGAGCCTGAAACTCTGCAACGAATGCTTCGATGGCATCGGCATGAAGAGGGAAAAACAGCACGGCACGACGACAGAATGCCTCGGCGCCCTCGCCCGGCAGACGGTGTAACCCATGGCGCCCCAGCAAACGCTCGAACGCCTTGAACAGACGAAGCTGCGAATCGCTTTCCCGTTGCCAGGGTTTGAACAGCCACAAGGCTATCAGTGCCAGAACCCCCAGCACACCCCCTACGAAAACCGGCACCTGAAAACCCGAGAACCAGCGGCCCAGCACCTGCAATTGCTGCTGTCCCTGATAACCCAGCACCCAGCGTTGCCAGCCGTAATTGAGGTTGTCCCAGCTCAGGCGCAATGAGTTGATCCAGGCCACGTCCCGATAACGCAACGCCGACATGGGCGAGTCCTGCAGAAATGCTTCATCGGCGGCCAATGCCTGCTCCAGTCCCTGTTCGATACGCTCGGGCGCCACGGCAGCGGTCGGGTCGACACTGCGCCAGCCGACATCCGGCTGCCAGTACTCGACCCAGGCGTGGGCATCGAACTGGCGCACGGTCAGGTATTGTCCATCCGGGTTCAATTCACCGCCCTGATAACCCGCCACTACGCGCGCCGGAATCCCCGCCGCCCGCAACACAAAGGTCATGGCTCCAGCGTAATGACCGCAGAACCCCCGCCTGCTGACGAACAGGAAATCATCGATACTGTCCAGGCCCAGAGGCGTTGGCTTGAGGGTATAATGAAAAGACTCTTCGCGAAAATACCGCTGCATGGCCTCGACCAATGCATCGGGCTTGGGGTAGCGGCGCAACAGATCCCTGGCCCACTGCCTGGCCTGATCATTGCCCTTGGCGGGCAGTTGCAGGTCCTGACGCTGAATGTTCTCGCTCAATTGCGCATCACGAACCGACAGTGGCCATGAGGTCACCGCGAACATCAAGGCCTGATCGACCGGACGTCTGCGCTGCAAACGAAAATCGCTCATCTGGCGCACCTCGGCCAGATTCGTTTCGCCGACATCAAGGCTTGGCAGCCACGGACGCCCGCTAGGCTCCATGACGATGCTGTAGGTCAACGCATCGCCGCGCTTTTGCCACTGAGGAATCTGGATCGTCTGGGCTCGCAACGATTGCGACCAGCGACGGCCATCGAACTGTTCAAGGGTCAGGCTGCGCCAGTACAACTGATTGCGCGCCGGCACCGGCCCTTTGAAACTGGCACGAAACACCAGGGCTGGCGACTTGCTCAGCTCGGTCAGATCACCCGGCGACATGCTGTCCGACAAGCCGGTAACCCCTTTGTTGCTTGGCTGCGGCAGCGCCCACAACGGGTCAAGACGCGGGAAGAACAAAAACAGCAGCAACATCAGAGGCAAGGCCTGGGCTATCAACTTGAAGCTCAGCTTCAGGCTGTTGACGGGCTTGCTGGCCAGATCCGACTGCTGCAAGCCGATCAGCGCCGCCAGCAATGCTGTAATCGGCAACAGGCTGAACAGTGCCCAAAGCAGGTTGTCCTCAAACAGATAACCCACCACCACACAAAAGAACCCCAGAAAGATCAGGACCAGTGCATCGCGACGGGTCTGGACTTCAAGCATCTTCAGCACGAATGCAGCAATCAGCAGCGCCGCCCCCGCATCGAGCCCCACCAGGCTGCCACGCGCCAGATACACGCCTGCGGCCGTACCGACCAACAGGCCCGATTTGACCCAGTTACCCGGCATGCGGGCTCGCATACGCATGACCTGGACGCGCCATGCCATGCACCCCAGCCACAACAGGATGATGGATACCGGCAGATGAGTGATGAACGGCAGAATGACCAGGGCCTGGGCCAGTAACAACCAGATCAGGCCGGGACGCGGGACAGGTTGCCCGAGGCTGATGCTGTTCATGAGCGGTTGCCGAACAGCGCCAGCTCGCGCAGGCAGGCCTCGCGATGGGCGTCGCTGCTGTCCACCGCCGACAGGAAACCCGGCAAACGCAGTGCAAACGGCTGTTGGCGTTGCGACAGCTCCAGCACCCAGTAACACAGGCGCGACAGACGCTCCTCGATGTCGCCCCCCAGCGCCATGAAATCCAGACACAGCTCATGGCCGCTCAGGTCGGTGAAATCCTTGACCAGCAGACCCTGACCTCGGGAATACGCCTTCCAGTGCAGGCGTCGGCGGTTATCTCCAGGCTGATAGCTGCGCAACCCCTGATAATCATCAACCCCCGCGCCCTGAGTCGCCTGACCATCGTCCTGGGCATGAGGCTGCACGCCCTGAAGCAGCGGCATTGCGCCGGGTATCGGGCGAGGGTAAATCAGGACGCTCTGCTCAAGATCAAGCCAGCTCCATGCCCGGAAAATCCCCAGCGGGAAGACGCTATCGACGCGCAATCGAGGAGCACGCAGCCAGCCTCGGGTTTCGGCGGGCAAGGTCAACTCGACTTCCGTCAGGCCTTCGGCAGACACGTCGCTCTGCTGTAAGCCTTGCGCATCCCATCCCAGGCCAATCGCATGATGGGCATAACCGGCGCTTTCCAGACGCAGGCGTAATTGCACCGGTTCACCGACAAATACCGAACGTGCCAGACCGGCACTGAGCACCAGCCCGCCAAGATTGCGATAGGTATGCAGGATCGCCAGTATTCCCACCGACAGCAGCAGAAAGGTCAGGCCGTACGCCAGGCTGTTCTGGTAATTGATCGAAACCAGCAGCATCAGGAACACCACGAACGCGAAAGTGGCACCGGTACGGGTCGGCAGGATGAAAATGCGCCGATGATCCAGTTTGATGCGCGCCGCCGGAGGAATCCGCCGCCCCAGCCAGCGCTGCCAGAGCGGTTTGAGCTGTTGGATCAAAGCACCGGCACCTCGCGCAGCAGCCACTGCACCAGCGCCCCGCCGCCATGACCGGTCGGGTCGCTACGCTCGCGAAGACGATGACCGACCACGGATGGCAGCACCGCCTGCACATCCTCGGGGATCACATAATCTCGCCCCAGCAACAAGGCCCAGGCCCGCGCCGCTGCCAGAATCGCCAGGCTTGCACGCGGGGAAAGCCCGTAGGCGAACTGCGGCTGACTGCGAGTGGCGTCCACCAGACGCAAGACATAATCCACCAGCGCATCGCTGACCCTCACCTGCCGCGCCTGGGCCTGTAACAGGCCCAGTTCGGCATGGTTGAGTATCGGCTGCAGACGCGGCATCAGCTCACGCCTGGACTGCCCCAGCAACAGGGCTTTTTCTGCTGCGCGGGCCGGATAGCCCATGGAAATGCGCATCAGGAAACGATCCAGTTGCGACTCGGGCAAGGCAAAGGTGCCACCCGAACTGAACGGGTTCTGGGTAGCGATCACAAAGAATGGATCGGGCAACAGTCGCGTCGCGCCCTCGATGGAAACCTGACCTTCCTCCATCGCTTCAAGCAAGGCGCTCTGGCTTTTGGGTGTTGCCCGGTTGATTTCATCAGCCAGCACCAGCTCGGCGAAGACAGGCCCCGGATGAAAGGTGAACTGCCCGGTATCGCGATCGAACACTGAGGTGCCGAGAATATCTCCGGGCAACAGGTCCGAGGTGAACTGGATACGCTGATAGCTCAAGCCCAGTATCCGGGCCAGAGCATGACTGAGGGTGGTCTTGCCCATACCCGGCAAGTCTTCGATCAGCAAATGACCGCCACCCAGCAGACACGTCATTGCCAGACGTACCTGCCCCTCCTTGCCCAGAACCACTTCATTTATGGCACTGAGACATGCATCGAGTTTTCTGCCCATCTGAAAGCCTCTCCAGGCGACTGCTTACAAGCCATTGGGACTGCAAACGATGCCATACGCACAAACACTTTACGGTTAGCGTAGGCCTTTTCGCCAGAGGAGAGAGGAGAATTGCTGCGGGAGATGTGAGATGGTTGTTCGCGAATGAATTCGCTCCTGCCGACGGCGCCGGAGCGGATTCATTCGCTAAAGCAGAGTCAGCGACCGGCTCGGGACTCACGAATATAGAAACGTGCTTTCTCGGCCTTTTGGGTACAACCTTCAAACGCCTCGAATTGTTGCTGGGTCTTGGCACCGGTCAATAGCGACAAAGCCTTGGAGTAACTGACCGTCCCGGCAAAACCCTCGGCCTTGGCCAGATCCAGCTCCTGCCAGGCACTGTCGAGCTGACTGGCGCAGCTATCCCGATACCCGGTCTTGCCGGCGCAACCTGCAAGGACCACGATGAACAATGGCAAACAGATCCAGGCTTTCATGGGGGTGTTACCTCAGAAGTAAAAAAAGAGTGTGCGACTTTGACGATACTTGCCACTAAAAGTGCCGTAAGCAACTGTTTTCATTGCATGGCATTCTGCATTACCCGGTCGTGGATCGATACAAATCAGGAGCGATCTGATGAAAAAACGAATAGCACTGGTGCTGGGCTCCGGTGGCGCTCGTGGTTATGCCCATATTGGCGTGATCGAAGAGCTGGAACGGCGCGACTATGAAATTGCCTGCATTGCAGGCTGCTCGATGGGGGCCGTGGTGGGAGGTATCTATGCCGCTGGCAAGCTGGAGCAGTATCGTCAATGGATCGAGAGCCTGGATTACCTTGATGTGCTGCGTCTGGTGGACGTGAGCTTCCGGCTGGGGGCGATTCGCGGCGAGAAGGTTTTCGGTCAGATCCGCGACATCGTCGGAGAAATCAATATCGAGGACCTGCGTATTCCCTACACGGCGGTGGCGACCGACCTGACCAATCAGCAGGAAATATGGTTTCAGGAAGGCTGCCTGCATCAGGCCATGCGGGCTTCGGCGGCAATCCCGAGCCTGTTCACCCCGGTCATGCAGGGTGGCCGGATGCTGGTGGATGGCGGTCTGCTCAATCCTTTGCCCATCGTGCCCGTGGTGTCCAGCCACTGCGACCTGATCGTGGCAATCAACCTCAATGCAACCAACCAGCAGCAATATCAGCTACCCACGATTGAACGTCCACCAGCCGTGAAAAAGCGTTTTGACTCACTGATCAGCTCACTGGGCTCACGCCTGCCGTTTCGTCGCAAGATCGAGACGGCCGATGGCGAGTCGAACAGCCTGAAGCCTGCATCGGCACTTATCGGCAACCCCTGGCTGGGCGAGGAGTCCGCCGACCCGCTGAGTCAACAACCGGCAGCCGCGCCCCAGGCATCGGGTGCCCCGAAATCCGCCAGCGGCTCGGTCATCATCGACAATGTGGGGCCGGCCTCACTGCTGGACCTGATCAACCAGAGTTTCGAGGTGATGCAGACGTCCCTGGCGCAATACAAGATCGCCGGTTATCCGCCGGATATTCTGATCAACGTTCCAAAACGGGTCTGCCGGTTCTTCGAGTTTTACAAGGCACCGGAGCTGATCGCGCTAGGCCGTGAGATTGCCAGGGATACGCTGGATCGATATGAAAACGAGCACGGGTGAAAGATCACCCGCCGCCATGTGTTTGCGGATGATGTAGGAGCGAATTTATTCGCGAGACGGCATTTCAGGCGAACCATTTTCTTTGGATGTATCGGCCTCTCGCGAATGAATTCGCTCCTACTGGGTCAGGTGCCCATCAGGCGATATCCGACACCCGCTTCGGTCACGATAAAGCGCGGGGCGGTAGGGTCATCGGCCAGTTTCTGGCGCAGGTGCCCTACCACGATCCGTAAATAGTGGCTGTCCTCGGTATGGGTCGGCCCCCAGATATCCTTGAGCAATTGCTGCTGGGTGATGACCCGTCCCGGATAGCGCGCCAGTTGCGCCAGCACCGCGTACTCCTTACGGGTCAGCGATACCTCGACGCCCTCAAGCAGCACACGCCGATAGGCCAGGTCCACGGTCAACGGGCCGACAATGATTGCCGCTTCAGGCTTGTCGCCCACCGGCACCTGACGCAGTAAAGCACGAACCCTGGCCAAAAACTCCTGGATACCAAACGGTTTGGTCACATAATCGTTGGCCCCGGCATCCAGCGCCTGGACCTTCTGCACTTCGCTGGCACGTACGGAAAGCACCAGCACCGGCACACTCGACCACTCGCGAAACTCGCTCAGCACCTGTTGACCGTCCATATCCGGCAAACCGAGGTCGAGCACCAGCAAGTCAGGCTTGCTCAGCGCAGCCTGGCTCAGGCCGTCGGTGCCGGTTGCCGCTTCAAGTACTTTGTACCCCTGCGACACGAGGCTGATGCGCAGGAACTTGCGGATCTGCGGCTCGTCGTCGATCACCAGAATGGTCGCGGTCTGACTCATGATGTCCCTGGGTGTGCAATGGCCGAGTGGGCCATAAGCCTAACGTAAAGCGTCCTCAAGACAACGACTCCGTTTCTGCTTCAGGCTGGGCTTGCAGTGGCAGGTGCAAGGTGATGCTGGTGCCCTGCCCGTCAATGCCCGCGCCGACGCTGACACGTCCGCCATGGGCACCGACCATGCCCTGACAGATCGCCAGCCCCAGTCCCGTGCCCTGCCCGCCACGATCACCACGGGCAGCGGTGTAGAACATGTCGAAAATCTTCGCCCGCTCGCTCTCGGGAATCCCCGGCCCCTCATCGCTGACCGCAAATACCAATTCGTCGCTCTCCACCGTGACCGTGACCTGCAAGCGGCCATTGAGTGGCGAAAACCGCGCTGCGTTCTCCAGCACATTGACCAGCGCCTGCTCGATCAGCGCGGCATGCACATACAGCAGCGGCAGTTCGGCAGACACCTGCGCTTCGACCTGCAAAGGCGCCATGACCGCGCGCAAGCGACTGAGGGCACTGCCGACGATATCGCCGGGCGAAACCCAGTCACGCGCCAGCTTCAATGCGCCGTGTCCCAGCCGGGTCATGTCCAGCAGGTTCTGAATATAGCGATCCAGACGCTCGGCCTCGTCCCGCGTGCCTTCCAGCAACTCGCGGCGATCCTCCAGGGAAATGGCTTCGCCCAGCGCCAGCAGGCTGTCGATACTGCCGCGCATTGAGGTCAGGGGCGTGCGCAAGTCATGGGACACCGAAGCCAGCAAGGCGCTGCGCAGTTGTTCAGTTTCACCATGCAGACGCGCCGCTTCCAGATCCTCGGCCAGTCGCGCACGGGCCAGCGCCTGAGCCAGCGGCTGGCTGAGAGCGATCAACAGACGGCGACGCTGGGCGGTGAATTCCTGGCCGTCGCGAGGGCACACGCCCAGCAAGGCCAGCGGCCCGTTTTCACCGGACAATGGCCACCACCACCAGCGACCGGACGGCAAGGTGCCGGTGCCATAGCCCGCCGCCTGATCATGCTGCCAGGCCCAGTCTGCCGCTGCACGCTCCGGTTCGGACAACGGAGCAATATCGTCGCTGAGTTTCCAGCCGCCCTGCCCGTCACGATCCAGCAGGCAGACTTGCAGTTCTTGCCAGCCATTCAAATGATGCTCGGCGGCACTGAGCACAGCTTGCCGATCCGTCGCGGCGGTCATCTTGCGGGACAGATCCAGCAACTCGCTGGTCTGCTCCTGAGTGTCGCGCAGGGCTTCCAGTTGCCGGCGCTGACGAGCAGCCAGGTTGCCGGTCAGGGCAGACATCAGCAGGAAGAACAGCAAGGTCAGCACGTCCTCTTCGCGCTGGATGGTCAGGGAAAAACTTGGCGGCATGAACAGAAAGTCATAGGCCAGGAACGACAACACCGAGCAGGCCAATGACGGCCCCACACTGGTACGGATCGCTACCAGCAGGACGGCGGCCAGAAACACCAGCGAGATATTCGGCAAATCCAGTACGTTCGACACCGCCCAGGCCAGGGCACTGGCCAATAATGTCGCCATCAGGGCCAGGAAGTAGTCGAACCACGGCGCAGAGCGGGACGAGCGAACCCGTGGCTGATCCGGCAGCGGCTCGCTGTCCAGCACACTGATTTCAAGGCCATGGGCTTCGCGTAACAGACGCTCGGCAACGCCACCGCCGAACAACCGACGACGCAAGCGCGGTTGCGACTGACCGACCAGAACCACGCTGGCCCGGCGCTCGGCCGCATGCTGAATCAGGGTTCTGGCCACCTCGCCGGCGCGCAATTGCACCACTTCACCCCCAAGCCGCTCGGCCAGTTGCTGGGCTCGCTGCAAACGGGCGCGGGACTGTTCGTCAAAAGGCCGGCCATTATCGACATGCACCAGCGTCCAGGGCAGATGCCGACGCTGTGCAACGCGGCTGGCATGGCGGACCAGACGCTCGGCATGGATGTCGCCATCCACACAGACCAGCAACCGACCGCGCACGGCTGGCGCGTCCTGCCCCAACTGGCGGTAGCCTTGGGCGAGGTCGTTATCGACCTGTGCCGCAGCCGTCTGCATCGCCAGTTCGCGCAAGGCCGTAAGGTTGGTCTGGGTAAAGAATGCATCGATGGCCGCCCGCGCCTGTTCCGGCACATAGACCTTGCCGTCGCGCAGGCGCTCCAGCAGTTCACGGGGCGGCAGGTCGATCAGCACCAGCTCATAGGCCTCCTGCAACACCCAGTCGGGCAGGGTTTCGCGCACCTGCACACCGGTAATGCCGCGCACCTGATCGTTGAGGCTTTCCAGATGCTGGACATTGACGGTGGTGTAGACATTGATACCCGCCGCCAGCAGTTCCTGAATGTCCTGCCAGCGTTTGGCGTGGCGACTGCCCGGCGCGTTGCTGTGGGCCAGCTCGTCCACCAGCGCCAGTTCCGGGCGCTGTTTGAGCAGGCCGTCGAGATCCATTTCCTCCAGTGTCACGCCCCGATATTGCGAGCGCAGCAAAGGCTGTTGCGGCAAACCGCCCAGTAACGCTTCGGTTTCTGCGCGACCATGGGTTTCGACCACACCGGCAAGCACCCTCACGCCCTGACGCAACTGGCCATGGGCGGCCTGCAGCATGGCGTAGGTCTTGCCGACGCCGGGCGCAGCGCCCAGAAACACTTTCAAACGCCCACGCCCGGCTCTGGGCATATCGGCTAACAAGGCATCGGCACGGCCGGAATCACTCATGGTTGTTACTACTCACTCAAAGTTGTGCCTGATGTTGTGCAGACGTTAACTGATTCAGGCCACGATTCAAGTTCAGCACATTGACCACCGGAGGGCCAATCAGGGAACGCTCGGTATTGGCCTCGATCAGGGCCTCTACCTGCGCCAACGGCAGTTTGCGCGCCGCCGCGACTCGTGCGGCCTGATAGGCCACGGCAGACGGCGGCAGATGCGGATCAAGACCGCTGCCGGAAGTGGTCAGCAAAGCCAGAGGCACCGCGCCCTGCCCCGCGACCGCCAGTTTCGCGGCATCGTCAGAGACACGGGTCACCAGAGCCGGATTGCTCGGTGACAGATTGCTCGCGCTGCTGGAAACCGTGGCGAAGGCACCGGCCGAAGGACGCGGCTGGAACCATTCATCACCGCTGAAGGCCTGGGCAATCAGTTGCGAACCCTGCACCTTGCCGCTGGCGTCGTACACCAGGCTGCCATTGGCCTGCTCGGGGAAGGCCACCTGAGCAACACCTGTCACCGCCAATGGATAAGCCACACCGGTCAGCACAGTCATCAATACAATCAGGCTCAAGGCCGGGCGTAATACAGTGGACATCATCAGTTCCTCATAGTGAGTTGCAACGCTTTTTGTAGGAGCGAACTTGTTCGCGAAAGCGGTATTCCATACAGCATCGGTCTTTCGCGAATGAATTCGCTCCTACGGACTGGGTCAGTTACACCAGCCCCAATCCAACCAGCAGCATGTCGATCAACTTGATGCCCACGAATGGCACGATGATCCCGCCCACGCCATAGATCAGCAGATTGCGGCGCAGCAGATGAGCCGCGCTGGCGGCCTGGACCCGAACGCCGCGCAGGGCCAGCGGGATCAGCAACACGATGATCAAGGCGTTGAAGACGATGGCCGAAACAATCGCGCTTTGCGGGCTGGCCAGTTGCATGATGTTCAGCACGCCCAGTTGCGGATAGATCGCAGCGAACAGGGCCGGCAGGATCGCGAAGTATTTGGCGATGTCGTTGGCGATGGAAAAGGTCGTCAGCGCACCGCGCGTCACCAGCAGTTCCTTGCCGATCTGCACCACATCCAGCAACTTGGTCGGATCGCTGTCCAGATCGACCATGTTCGCTGCTTCCCGTGCCGCCTGGGTGCCATCGTTCATCGCCATGCCGACGTCCGCCTGAGCCAGTGCCGGTGCATCGTTGGCGCCGTCCCCGCACATCGCTACCAGACGCCCTTCGTTCTGCTCGGCGCGAATACGCTCCAGCTTCTTCTCCGGCGTCGCTTCGGCCAACACATCGTCCACACCGGCTTCGGCGGCAATCGCCGCAGCGGTCAGCGGGTTGTCACCCGTGACCATCACGGTGCGAATCCCCAGCTTGCGCAGTTCGGCGAAGCGCTCACGAATGCCCGGCTTGACCACATCCTTGAGGTGAATGGCGCCCAGCAGTTTCTTGTCGACACACACCAGCAATGGCGTACCACCGGTCTTGGCGATCTTGTCGATTTCCCGGGCCAGAGCCGCAGGCAGGTCGCGACGTTGCAAGTCCACGAAGGCCAGCAGTGAATCCACGGCACCCTTGCGGTACTGGTGGCCCTGATAATCCACGCCGGACAAACGGGTTTCGGCGCTGAAAGGCACAGCCGTCAGTTCCGAAGGTTTTGGCTCGGTAATCGGATGCAGGTTACGCAAGTATTCGACGATGGACTTGCCTTCGGCAGTGTCATCGGCCAGCGACGCCAGCAAGGTGCCGTCGCTCATTTCCCTGGCCGTCACGCCTGTGGCGGCGTACAGCGCACTGCAACGACGGTTGCCGAAAGTGATGGTGCCGGTCTTGTCCAGCAACAGCACATGCACATCACCGGCCGCTTCCACTGCACGCCCGGACTTTGCGATGACATTGAGGCGTACCAGCCGGTCCATGCCGGCGATACCGATGGCCGACAGCAGGCCGCCGATAGTGGTCGGGATCAATGTCACCAGCAGTGCCACCAGAAACACCAGCGGCAGGCTGCCACCGGCAAAGTGGGCGAACGGCTGCAAGGTCACGACCACCAGCAGGAAGATCAAGGTCAGGCCGATCAGCAGGATATCCAGCGCCACTTCATTGGGCGTCTTCTGGCGTTTGGCACCTTCGACCAAGGCAATCATGCGGTCCAGGGTCGATTCGCCGGGGTTGGTGCTGATCTTTATCAGCAGCCAGTCGGACACCAGCCGGGTATTGCCGGTCACGGCCGAACGGTCGCCGCCGGACTCACGGATGACCGGAGCCGATTCACCGGTAATCGCCGCTTCGTTGACCGCTGCAATCCCTTCGATGACTTCACCGTCGCCGGGAATCATTTCCCCGGCCTCGACGCGCACCACATCGCCTTTACGCAAGGCGCTGGCATTGACCATGCTGAACGCGCCGGACTCATCGCGACGCCGCGCCTTGAGCCCTTCGCTGCCCGCCTTTAGGCTGTCGGCCCGCGCCTTGCCACGCCCTTCGGCCAAGGCTTCGGCAAAGTTGGCGAACAGCACGGTGAACCACAGCCACAAGGCTATCTGCACCGCAACGCCGGTCGGTACGGCCGGGTCGGGAATCAGGCACAGGATGGTTGTCAGGATTGCGGTCAGCTCCACTACCAGCATCACCGGCGAACGAGCCAGTTGGCGGGGATCGAGCTTGACGAAGGCTTGCACCAGCGCACCGCGCCACAACGACGAGAAGCTGGTTTTTGCCGACTCGGCCACTGCTGGCGCTTCAGACGGCTTTGTCACTGGAATCTGCATATTCATCATCGGCTCCTCAGAAGCCCAGGCTCAAATGTTCGGCAATCGGCCCAAGTGCCAGGGTTGGCAGGAAGGTCAGGCCACCGACCAGCACAATGGTCACTGTCAGCAAGGTCACGAAAAGCGGGCCGTGGGTCGGGAAGCTGTTCAGGCCCTGTGGCGCGGCCTTTTTCATCGCGAGGCTGCCCGCCAGTGCCAGGACCGGCACGATGTAACCGAAACGTCCCAGGAACATCGCCACGCTGAGCATCAGGTTGTGGAACACGGTATTGGCACTGAAACCGCCGAACGCCGAGCCGTTGTTGGCCGTGGCCGAGGTGTAGGCATACAGCAACTGGCTGAAACCATGCGGGCCAGGGTTGCTCACTGAAGCCAGCGGCCCTGGCAGGCTGGCAGCCACGGCACCGAGCACCAGCACGCCGACAGGCATGACCAACAGGGTCGCGACCAGCAGGCGGATTTCTGTCGCTTGCAGCTTCTTGCCCAGGTATTCCGGGGTGCGGCCAATCATCAGGCCGGCCAGGAAGACGGCGATCAGCACGTTAAGCAGCATGCCGTTGAGGCCGACACCGACGCCGCCGAAGATCACCTCACCGACCATCATGTTGACCAGCGCGACCATGCCGGTCAGCGGGTTGAGGCTGTCATGCATGGCATTGACCGAGCCGTTCGACGCGGCAGTGGTCGCCGTCGCCCAGAGCACAGTAGCAGTGGTGCCGAAACGGCTTTCCTTGCCTTCGAGCGGCGCGGTCTGCTCGACACCGGCAATGTTCAGCGCCGGGTTGGGCTGATACTCGGCCCACAGCGAAACAGCGCCGCCGATCAGCAGCATGATCAGCATGCAGGCCATGATGGCGCGGCTCTGGCGCATGTCCTTGACGTAATGCCCGAAAGTGAACACCAGCGCAGCCGGAATCAGCAGGATCGACACCAGTTGCAGCAGGTTGCTCAAGGCGGTCGGGTTCTCGAACGGGTGCGCCGAGTTCACGCCAAAGAAGCCGCCACCGTTGGTGCCCAGTTGCTTGATCGCGATCTGGCTTGCAGCAGGCCCCATGGGCAGGCTTTGATCGGCGCCCTGCAAGGTGACGGCATCGATATAGTGGGCAAAGCTTTGCGGTACGCCCTGCCAGACCAGCAACAGGGCCAGCACGATACACAGCGGCAACAGGCCGTACAGAGTGACGCGGGTCATGTCGGTCCAGAAGTTGCCGAGGTTTTCTGTGGAGCGACGGCTGATGCCGCGACAGAACGCCAGCAACACGGCAATCCCCGTGGCGGCGCTGACAAAGTTCTGCACGGTCAGGCCGACCATCTGGCTCAGGTAACTGAGCGACGCTTCGCCGCTATAGCTTTGCCAGTTGGTGTTGGTGACGAAACTCATTGCAGTGTTGAACGCCAGCGACCATTCCATCCCCGGCAATTGCTGCGGGTTGAGTGGCAAGGCGCCCTGCCCCAGCAACATGGCGAACAGCAGCACGAAACCGGCCAGGTTGAAGGCCAGCAAAGCCCATAGGTAGGCCTTCCAGTTCTGCTCGACCTTGGGGTCGATGCCCGACAGGCGATAACAGATATTTTCCACCGGCCTCAGCAGCGGGCTGAGCCAGGTGCGCTCGCCTTCCACCACCCGATAGTAGAAACGCCCCAGCAAGGGCGCAGGCAATACGACCAGCACCAGAAAAGCCAGAATCAGCAGATAGTCATAACTGTGCATGGCAGCTCCTAGTTCCGGCCTGCGCGCAGCAGCGCAACCAGCAAGTAAATGAACAGCCCGACTGCCAACAGCAGTGACACCCCATCCAGAACGCTCATCAAGATTCTCCGTCGCTACGGCGGTTGCCGCTTGGGAGCAATTGTCCTCAGCAGAGGCGTAAAGGAACGAGAGCGACAGGTAGCGAGGGGCGTAAAGACGGCGTAAAGAATGCCGACTCTTTAGAAGTAATCCCGATCGGTTAAGGCATAGATGTCATTTGTGGGAGGGGCCTTGGGGATTTGTACCAACTTGAATACATTCACGACATGCCCACGACATTCTCCCGCGACACCCTTTCGCCGCGTCCCGTGGCGAAGTAGCATGACGGGAGCGTTGATCTTCAATAGCGGCCAGTGATGGCGGCATCACAAGGCAGCAGTCGCACTATGCAAGCAATCCCCGACAGCAATACCGATAACTCGTCACCAGAACAGCGTTGGAATATCCGCGCATTGATCGTCGATGATGATGTGGCCATTCGTGAACTGCTCTGCGATTACCTGTCCCGCTTCAACATCCAGTCCAAAGGCGTTACCGACGGCACACAGATGCGTCAGGCCCTGGCCGAGGAAACCTTTGATGTCGTGGTGCTGGACCTGATGCTGCCCGGCGAAGACGGTCTGTCGCTGTGCCGTTGGCTGCGCAGCACGTCGGATATTCCGATCCTGATGCTCACAGCCCGCTGCGAGCCCACCGACCGTATCATCGGGCTGGAGCTGGGTGCCGACGACTACATGGCCAAGCCCTTCGAGCCTCGCGAACTGGTCGCTCGTATCCAGACAGTCTTGCGCCGGGTGCGCGACGAGCGCAGCGAGCAGCGCACCACCGTACGTTTCGATGCCTGGCGCCTGAACAGCGTCCTGCGTCAGTTGATCGCCGCAGATGGCCTGGTAGTTCCGCTCTCCAACGCCGAATTCCGTCTGTTGCGGGTATTTCTGGAACGCCCTCATCGCGTGCTCAGCCGCGAGCAACTGCTCGATGCCGCCCGCGGCCGCTCCATTGAGGCCTTCGACCGCAGCATCGATCTGCTGGTCTCGCGCCTGCGCCAGAAGCTGGGGGACGATCCCAAGAATCCCCAACTGATCAAGACTGTGCGCGGCGAAGGCTACCTTTTCGATGCCAGGGAACTCGCTTGATAAGATCAGCCGATACACTTTTTGCACGATTGTTCGGTGGAGCGCTGATTGCGATCCTGCTCGGGCATGTATTGGCATTCATCTGGTTCACGCAATACGGCCCGCCACCGCCAAGGGAGGCACCGCCCTTCGCTCAGCAGGACGCCAACGGCACTTCTCAGGAGCGCGTCCCTCGCAGGCCATCATTCTGGCGGGGGCCTCTGACAGTCATGGGCTTTCAGTTGATCACGCTGGTCATCGCCGCCTGGTATGGGGCCAAGGCCCTGAGCCGTCCTGTGCAACGCATGAGCGAAGCGGCAGAACGCCTCAGTGAAAACCTCGACAGCCCGCCTCTGGAGCTGACCGGCCCCAGGGAGGCTCGCAATGCGGCTCACACCTTCAACCTGATGCAGCAAAAGATTCGCGAGCAGATGCAGCAGCGCGGACGCATGCTGGCAGCCGTCTCCCACGACCTGCGCACACCGCTTTCACGCCTGAAACTGCGTGTCGAAAAAATCGAAGACCCCAAACTCCATGGCCAGATGACTCAGGATCTGGACGACATGATCAACATGCTCGACGCCACCCTGAGCTACCTGAATGAGCATCGCAAGAGTGAAGAACTGCAACAGCTAGACCTGCAGGCACTGATCGAGTCCCTGGCCGAGAACGCTCAGGACAACGGCGATGACGTGCAATACCAGGGGCAGTGCAAGCCACTCAAGACGCAACCGATGGCGTTGCGTTCCTGCCTGCATAACCTGATCGACAATGCGCTGCGCTATGCAGGCAGTGTGAACATCGATATTCAGGACCAGGCCAGTCGTGTGAAGATTTCGGTCATCGACCGTGGGCCGGGTATTGCGCCCGAGTTTCACGAGACGGTATTCGAGCCCTTCTATCGCCTGGAAGGCTCGCGCAATCGCAACTCCGGCGGCGTCGGCATGGGCATGACCATCGCCCGCGAGGCAGCCTGGCGCATGGGCGGCGAGCTGTACCTGACAGAGACGCCCGGCGGTGGCCTGACGGTCGTACTCGATCTGCCACGGGCCTGACGAGCGCGTATCCCGCCCGATACAAATCCCACATCCCCACGACAACTGACGCCCTGAGGCTTCATAAGCCGGTGCACCGCCATCGGACCTATCAACCTCATGGGAGTCAGCCCAATGATCAGTGGTATCAGCAGTAGTTATTCGAGCTACACCAGCTCAAGCAGTTTGACTTCAAGCACAAACAGCAAGAAGTTTCAGGAAGAGTTGCTGGCCAAGCTCGATACCGACGGTGATGGCAGCATCAACAAGGACGAACTGAGCTCGGCGCTCTCCTCCGACAAGAAAGATGGAATTACCGTCAGCCTGAGCGAAGCGTTCAGCAGCCTGGACAGTAACGATGATGACAGCCTGGATGCCGATGAGCTGGCAGCCCTGACACCACCGCCGCCTCCACCTGCCACGGATATAGCCGAAGACTTGCTCAGCTCGCTGGACACTGACGGCGACGGCTCGATCAACAGTGACGAGCTGACCACTGGCCTGACCAATGCGGGCAGCACTGCCGACAGCACCAAAGTGTTCGATGCTCTGGACACCAACGAAGACGGCACCGTCAGCCTTGAAGAACTGACAGCCAGCCTGCAACCGCAACAGCCACCGGCCGGCCCGCCACCTGCACAGAATGCCAATGTCGGCAGCACTGACAGCGCAGCCCTGTTCAGCGCCCTGGATACGGACAGTGACGACAGCATCAGCGCCACCGAACTGGCCACGGCCCTGAGCCAGAGCAACAGCAATAGCGAACAGACCAATGCCAATCAAGTGGCCGCCCAGGCCTTGAGCAAGATGATTGCCGCATTGGGCGAGCGTTATGACACCGAAGGCAGCAAGCCTATCGGTAAATACCTCGACACTGCTGCCTGACACGAGAACCGCCGCTGATGCACATCACGCGGCGGGATCTTCTCGCTTGGTCTTGATGATCTTTTCCCCGGCGACCCAGTCGGTCAACAGGCTATAGGCAACCGCCAGCAGCGTCGGCCCGATGAACAGGCCGATAAAACCAAACGCCAGCAAACCGCCGAATACCCCCAGCAGAACGATCACCAACGGCAGGTTGCCGCCACGGCTGATCAGGTACGGCTTGAGCACGTTGTCGACCCCACTGATGATGAAGGTGCCCCAAAGACCGAGAAACACCGCCATGCCGTACTCGCCCTGCCAGACCAGCCAGGCGGTAGCCGGTATCCAGACCAGCGGCGGCCCCATGGGAATCAGGCTGAACACGAACGTCAGGATGCCCAGCACCAGCGCACCGGGAATACCCGCGATCAGGAAGCCGATCAAGGCCAGGATTGCCTGGGCTGCGGCGGTACCGATCACACCATTGACCACCCGCTGCACCGTCCCGGCAACCAGATCCAGATAATACTGGGCGCGGTCGCCGATCAAGCGTTCCAGCAGGCTGAGCACAAAAGCCGCAAGCCTTGGACCATCGCGATAGAAGAAGAAAGCGAACACGATACTCAGGGTCAGTTCGAGAATGCCGCCACCGATCTGCGCACTACGGGCAAGCAACCAGTTGCCGACTTCGCCCAGATAAGGCCGGGCAGCAGCCATGAATGCCGCGCCTTGCTGATCGATGGTGTTCCAGATGCCCACCAGCCGCTCACCCACGAACGGAATGCCTGCCAGCCAGCCCGGAGGATCAGGCAGCCCGTCGACCTGAACATCCTTGATGAACGCCGTTGCGTCCCGCACATGATCGGCAAGGTTGAAACCCAGCCAGACCAACGGTGCCGCCACCAGCAACATCCAGCACAGGCTCATCGCCAACGCGGCCAGTGATTCACGGCCCTTGAACCAGTGAGTCAGTAAACGCATCAGCGGCCAACTGGCGAACGCCAGCACAGCCCCCCAGACCAGTGCCGACCAGAATGGCGCCATCACCCAGAGACAGGCACCAAACAGCACCAACAACAGGATCTGCACCAGCAGGCGGTCGTTATTGAACATGGAGGGCACCTATGAAAATAAGAACAGCGAATGTCTTGTACAAAGACTAGCGGATCACTTCAATGACAAGACCCGCTTTATCGACACTGCCCGTCTCCAATCGTGCCGCGCGTACACCCTTGGCAACCAGAGCTTCACGCCATGCTTCGGCATGAACACCCGAAACCGTCGCACGCAAGGTGCTGTCCAGATTCAGCCCCCGGGACAGCAAAGTCACCCAGCTCTCCTGCGGCTCGCCACCCAGCCTTGGCATATCGAGCCTGCCGGTGCTTCTGAGCTGACGCAGCAAGGTGGCGGATGTCGGCAGCAACTCACCCAGAGGCGCGGCAGCCGTGAATTGCTCTACATGCAGATAAGCCCGGCGATTACCGCGAGTGATGCTGTACAAGGCCACCAGGGTTTCATTGTCAGGCTCAGCCAGTCGCAACAGCAGATAGGCTTGTCGGTCATCGGCACCATAAAGCTTGGAATTACCGAAAACCTCATTGGCCCACAGGCTGCTTTCCCCGCAATCACGGGCCTGACACCAGAACAACAGCTCGGCACCTTGTTTCTGCAAGGCTTCACGGGCAGCCGTGAACGCTTCGTCGGAAGCGTGCTCGGCAGGCAACTGGTAGGTCACCGAAGTGAGACTGCCGCGGGCGCTGACCTGACCATCAAAACGTAACTGGCCGCTGATCTTGCGGATAGACCCCATGGGATAGATACGCTCCAGATCAGCACTTGGGCGGTAATCGACGATTTCCGCATCAGCCAGACGCGGCACGATATTAAGGTCATGACTACCCGGCACATCGGCGGCAGACACCAGGGCGCTGAACAGTGAAGCGCACAACATGACAAATGGAGCACTGGATAAACGCATGGATGCTCTCATCGACTTGCAAGGCGAGAAATGAAATGGGCAACGTCGCCGCTGAGGCGAATATACAAGGCAATAGGTTGGTCCATCATGATTGACTCCTGTTTCAATCCTTGCAGCGTCGACAGTTGCCTGTTGCAAGTCAAGACGCAGCGAAAAAGCGATTGAAACAGTCTGCAACAGAGCGTGCGCCCGCCTCGTCATTCAAATGCAGATGGTGCCCGCCAGGCAAGCTCGAGACCTGAAATGGCAGGCCCGACAACAGGTCCCGGTTCTTGGCCAGCATTCCGCCTTCAGCCATTACCAATTGTGTCGGACACTGGATACCGTCGATAAAGCTCATGGCCTGCTGCTGAGTGAAACGAACGGCCGAAGGCAGCGTCAGGCGACTGTCGCTACGCCAGGTGTAACCGCCCGGAACCGGCATGAGCCCACGCTGGGCCAGCAATTGCG
Source organism: Pseudomonas sp. FG43 (assembly GCF_057809175.1). NCBI lineage: Bacteria > Pseudomonadati > Pseudomonadota > Gammaproteobacteria > Pseudomonadales > Pseudomonadaceae > Pseudomonas > Pseudomonas sp. FG43. Next base: position 62,232 of record NZ_JBMDJL010000023.1, on the reverse strand, counting down.
CCGCTTCACGACTGACCGCCACCATGCCTTTCATGCGCACTTCCACGGCGCGCTCCTGATCCGGATACACCGACTTTTTCTTGCCGGGCAAGGCCAGTTGCGCCTGAATGGACATCCGCATGCGATCCACCGCCTCGTCAGCTTCGCCGGTCAGCGGTAACAGGCCGTCGATCAAGGCCAGACGATGAACCCGATCAGGCATCGAAGCCGCCAGAATCACCGAGATAATCGCGCCCAGCAAGTGCCCGAGCAGGGAAAAACGCTGCCAGCCCAATTGCTCGGCCACCTGCAGCACATCAAACACGTAATCCGCCAGATTGTAGCTCGCGCCTGCGGGACGATGATCGGAATGACCGTGACCAGCCAGATCCAGCGCCACGATGCGCAGGCCTTCAAGCCTGGGTGCCAGTCGGGCAAAGCTGTTGGCGTTATCGAGCCAGCCATGCAAGGCGATCACTGGCTGACCATCTTCAGGGCCGAACAGATGCGCAGCCAGCTCGATATGCCCAAGACTCAGGCGAACTTCTTCTACTGCATGGCTCATGGGCCGGTGACCTCGATGCGTCGGGCATCCCAACGGGTAAACAATGATTTGAGCATCTGCGCCGTCTCGGTGGGCCGCTCCAGCGGGAACATGTGGCCGCCCGGCATCGACAGGCATTCACCGTCACGCAGGCGTCTGGCCTGATAGCCATGATGCGGCAATACCACCCGGCTGTGCTTGCCACGCACCATGGCCAACGGCACGCTGAGCTGTCGCGACGGCTTGGGGCTCGTGTGCGGGATACTGCGATAGATGCTGATTTCCGTGGCGGCATCGAAACGCAGGCGCAACTGTTCGCCATCGGCTTGCAGGCCGTGTTGCAGATAGGCATCGAAACAGTCTGGATCGAAACGGCGGAACAGCGTCTTGCTGGAGAAATAATCACGGGCCGCCTGGGCATTGCTGAAGGCCTCACGGCGCCCCAGAGTACGGCCTGCGGGTGTGATGCGGTCGATGAAACCAAAACGCTTGGCGGCGCGGATCATCCATTGGTCCACCAGGCTCAGGACCGGCGAATCAAGCATCACCACGCCACGATACAACTCAGGACAGCGTAGTGCCGCATGAAAGTGCAGCACGCCCCCCAGGGAATGCCCGACACCCCAGACCGGCCCCGGCTGCTCGCGCAGGTGATGGATCAGTTCATCCACCAGATTCAGCCAGTTGTCATCGACCGGGAAACGAGGGTCATGGGCATGCTGTTCCAGATGGGCAACCGAGTACTCCGGCGCCAGCGCGGTGAACAGTTTGCCGTAGGTCGCCGACGGAAAACCGTTGGCGTGAGCAAAGAAGATATGTTGCGACATGCCGGCGCATCCAATGGCTGAATCTGTGGCGATTGTGCGCACTGCGCCAAAGGTACGGCAACGCTTGGAAGTGCCATCGAAGGTGACACTCCGGCCATGGAACTGGCCGGAGTGTCGGCATTCAACGTGCAGGCGGTTCCTGACCATGAGGAACGACCGCGACGGTCAGGCGAGAGATACAGCAGGGCTTGCCATCTTCGTTGCTGATGCGGATATCCCACACATGGGTCGTGCGACCGATATGAACCGGACGCACAACGCCCGTCACTCGCCCACTGCGAACACCACGCAAATGGTTGGCATTGACCTCCAGGCCCACGCAAAAGAACTTGCTGGTGTCGACCACAAGAAAACTGGCCACAGACCCAAGGGATTCGGCCAGCACCACCGACGCCCCGCCATGCAACAGACCAAAAGGCTGATGGGTACGCTGATCGACCACCATGCTGCCGGTCAGTGAATCGTCGGTGAACGAGTCAAAGCGAATATCCAGCACTTCGCCAATGGTGTTCTTCTGACCTGCATTGAGGCTTTCGAGATTGGGGGTTTCACGCCATAGGGTCATGCTCGATCCTTTTTATAGATGCACTCAATCATGCTGTGTGGGAGCGAATCTATTCGCGAAAGGGGCTCGCAACTGAAGTCGCTCCACATGCGTCAGTGATTCAGACGTGGCGGACACTCAGCAGTGTCATGCCTCCAGCCGTTGCAAATTCGCCTTCCAGTTCGGCAAGGCTGGCGGTGCTCATGGGTTGGGCATGCTGATAGCTGCCGTGTGCCAGCAAACCGATCAATGCGCCGACCAGGGGCTGATGACTGACCAACAGGACGTCATCGTCAGCCTGAAGATCAAGGTGACTCAGGACCTGACGGGGATCGCTGTCGGGTGTCAGCCAGGGCACGGTCACAATCGGCTCACTGAACCCTAGCGCATGACGAACCAGTTCGGCAGTCTGTTGCGCACGCACGTAAGGGCTGGCCACGATTCTTTGCAGCGGCTTGCCCTGCAGATGCGCGGCGCTCTTGAGCACCTCTTCGCGGCCATGGGCCGTCAGCTCACGCTCGGCATCGCTGCGTGCCCGGGATTGCGCCTCTCCATGGCGCAGTACCCAGACCTTCACAGTTTTGGCTCTTCATCGCGCACCGGATGCGGCGCAGGCTCGACATAATGCGCAGCCTCGCCCTCTGGAGCACGAGGCGTCGGCCAATCGGCGAATGGCCAGGGCTTCTGGTCGCTATGAAAAGTGCCATAGCGCCCGATCTGTGCCAGAAACTGGCTCAGGCTGTCACCGAAGTTCATCAGGCTGCCGCTGGGCGCCCCATAGATCAGGCGATAGCCCAACTGCACCAGCACGACACCCGCCAGGACAATCTCCGCGACCTGCCAGACGATGGCGAACAACAGCATCCACAGGATGCGCAGCAGGATCGATTCGTTTTTCTGGATTTTCGATTCGTTCAAGACATTCTCCCTGATGAGTTTGAATTCAGTTGAAACCCGTGGTTGATATGAAATCGACGTCCGTCTTGGGCTCTGCGCGCATCAACGCTTCGATGACCTGATTGAGCGTACGACCTTCGAAAAGAATTGCATGCAGGCCAGCGACCAACGGCATATAGACCTGGACCTGCTGCGCTTTGACCTTGAGTACCTTGAGTGTGTTCACCCCTTCGGCCACTTCGCCCAGGCGGCTCACTGCTTCGTCCAGGGTCAGGCCCTGCCCCAATGCGAAACCGACCTGGTAATTACGGCTTTTGGGCGAGGAACAGGTCACGATCAAATCACCGACCCCGGCCAGCCCCAGGAAAGTCATGGGGTTGGCGCCCTGACTGACCGCAAAGCGGGTCATTTCTGCCAGGGCACGGGTAATCAGCATGCTCTTGGTGTTTTCGCCCATGCCCAGGGCAACAGCCATGCCTGCAATAATCGCATAGACGTTTTTCAAGGCACCGCCCAGTTCGACGCCAAAACGGTCATTACTGGCATAGACACGGAAGGTACGGCCATGCAGCGCGGCCTGGACCCGCTGGCACAGTTCTTCGTCTTCGCTGGCGACCACGGTTGCGGTCAGCGCATCTTCGGCGATTTCACGGGCCAGATTAGGGCCGGACAACACGCCGATGCGCGCCTTTGGAACGATCTCTTCGAGAATCTGGCTCATCAGCTTGAAAGTCTGAGCCTCGATGCCCTTGGTCAGGCTCACCAGCATCTTGCCGTTCAAACGCTCGACATGGGGCGCCAGCACGGCGCGCAAGGCACTCGAAGGCAAGGCGACGAAAATCAGCTCGCACGCCTCGACAGTGGCGGTGAGGTCAGTGACCGGCTCGACTTCGGGCCTGACCTTGATGCCCTTGAGGTAACGAGGGTTTTCACGGTTGTCGCGAATCGCTTGGGCCTGCTCCGGGTCGCGCATCCATTGACGAACCTGATGACCGTTCTGCGCCAACAGGTTTGCAATGGCAGTGCCGAAACTGCCGCCACCAAGAACCGCTACAGGTTGCTGCGTGGTCATAAACCAATCCATCCAGGGGCCATTCAACTGGCGATGGCGCATTATACGGAGCGCTGGCGCATCGGCCAGCGACAAACGCTGTCAGAAACGCCATCAGTCATGGACCTGAGCCCGTTGCGGTCACACAAGTTCCATGGAAATCGCGCCCATCTCGGTTAACATGCGCCGATGCAGCATGGATGATCGTGGCATTTGGCTTTTACGCTGAGCCACTGACGCAAATGCTATGACCCGAACCACAGAGCCCAGAAGCATGGACGCAACCCTCCATTTACCGGACCGCCTCCCGGCCCAGACGGTACGCAGCCAATGAAACTGCGTCACTGGGATATCAATACCCGCACACAGATCATCAGCCTGGGTCCGGCATTGATCCTGACACTGCTGCTGGTCAGCTTCTTTACCTTCGTGCGGATTCAGGATCTGCGCCAGGAGCTCAATCATATCGGGCAATTGATCGCCAACCAGTTGGCACCGGCGGCGGAAACCGGGGTCATTCTCGGGGATATCGAAACCCTTAAAAGCCTGATGCGCGCCACATTGTCCATGCCCAATGTCCGCTATGTGGAAATTCAGGACAGCGACAACAATGTGCTGATCTACATCGAGCAACCGCATCAGAGCGCCAATCACTCCTTGCAGACGGAAACATTCCAGGCGCCCATCCACTCGCAGCATTCAGGCGCGAACCACAACATCGCGACATCGGAGAGTTATCTGGGGCGGGTATTGGTAGGCATGTCCAGCGAAGCGTTCAGCCAGCGCCAGCAGGAAATTCTTCTCAAGGCCGGCATACTGGCGCTGTTCGCCCTGCTGTTTACCTTTCTTCTGGCCAGACGGCTGGCCCTGAGCCTGTCACAACCGATCAGCGACATGGGCGAAGCCCTCAAGGCAATACAGAAAGGTGATTACCACACTCCCCTGCCGGTCAGCGACGATGCCGAGCTGGGGGCTCTGGCCAGGCACATCAATAATCTGGCCTTCAATCTGGACAAGGCCAGCACCGAGCAGCAACGTTCCATGGCCCAGTTGATCCAGACGCGGGAAGAAGCCGAGCAGGCAAACCGCGCCAAATCCGACTTTCTGGCGATGATGAGCCATGAACTGCGCACCCCGATGAATGGCGTGCTAGGCATGCTGCAACTGCTGGAAACAACCCGGATGACCGACGAGCAGGCCGAATATGCAGCGCTGGCCACCGAGTCCACCGAGCACCTGCTACGGGTCATCAATGACATTCTCGACTTCTCACGCATCGAACGCGACGCCCTGCAAATAGAAGGCATCACGTTCAACCTCGCCGATCTGGTCAACGCTTCGACCCTGGCCTTCAGCCATAGCGCACAGCAACGCAACCTGCTGCTGGAACGCCACATACAACCCGGCCTTGAGCTGCTGAACGTCATGGGCGATCCGACCCGTATTCGCCAGATACTGGTCAACCTGATCGGCAATGCCCTTAAGTTCACCGAAGTCGGCAGTGTGCGTATAGAAGTGGGCTGGGAAAACCTGGACAGCGATCATGTGCGCTTCGTATGCACTGTGCGCGACAGCGGGATCGGTATCCATGCCGATCGGCTGGAGTCCATGTTCGATGCCTTCAAGCAAGCCGACAGCTCCATTTCGCGGCGTTACGGTGGCACCGGGCTGGGCCTGCCCATTGCCCGCACACTGGCCGAGCGCATGGGCGGAACCCTGCATGCCCAGAGCGAAGAAGGTATCGGCTCGGTCTTTACCCTGCAGATCCCGTTGTTGCTGTGCAGCATGGCGGCAGCCGACAAGGCGCAACCGCTTCTGAACATCGATGAATGCGGCAAGGAACACTGTGTCTTGCTGGTCGAGGACAACCCGGTCAATCGCACGGTGGTCATGGCGATGTTGCACAACATGGGTTGCAAGGTGGATGTCGCGGTCGACGGCGCCCAGGCCGTGATCAAGGCAGGCGCGGGAAATTACGCCTTGATTCTCATGGATTGCCGACTGCCGGTCATGGATGGTTATGAAGCAACCCGGCGAATCCGGCAAATTTCGGGGCTCGGCGAGTTGCCGATCATCGCTCTGACGGCTAATGTCCTGCAGGGTGATCGTGACGCCTGTTTACAGGCGGGCATGGATGACTACCTGGCAAAGCCCTTCAAACATGCTGATTTACAGCAGGTTTTACAACGTTGGCTATCCTTTCGGGCGGCTGCGACTGGCGATAAATGCTAAATTGCGGCAGTCTTGGGGATCGAACCGCCCAGTGATATCGGTCGAATGACGTATTTCAGTGCACAGGTGTACTTTGATTTTCCCTTGCGCTGTGACTTTCACTTCAACGCAACAGTCTATGAGTAGGCTGCCGGACAGAGTCCTGGCGAATTAGTCCGCCAGGACTGGCGATAGGGCCAGTGGCGCCCCATCCTGCCGCACAAAGATTATTGAGGAGCTCGCATGACCAAACAACACGCCTTTACCCGGGAAGACCTGCTGCGCTGCAGTCGCGGCGAGCTGTTCGGACCAGGTAACGCGCAACTGCCTGCCCCCAACATGCTGATGGTTGATCGCATCACCCACATCAGCGAAGAGGGCGGCAAGTACGGCAAAGGTGAATTGGTCGCTGAACTGGATATCAATCCAGACCTGTGGTTCTTCGCCTGTCACTTTGAAGGCGACCCGGTAATGCCAGGCTGCCTGGGCCTCGATGCCATGTGGCAACTGGTCGGTTTCTTCCTGGGCTGGCAGGGTCTGCCAGGCCGTGGTCGTGCATTGGGCTCGGGCGAAGTGAAGTTCTTCGGTCAGGTCCTGCCAAGCGCCAAGAAAGTCACCTATAACATCCAGATCAAGCGCGTCCTCAAAGGCAAGCTGAACCTGGCCATTGCCGATGGCTCGGTTACTGTCGACGGTCGCGAGATCTACACCGCCGAAGGCCTGCGGGTCGGCGTCTTCACTTCCACTGAAAACTTCTAAGGGTAATCGCATGCGCCGCGTCGTTATCACTGGTCTGGGCATTGTTTCCTGCTTGGGCAATGACAAAGAGACCGTCACCGCCAACCTGCGTGCCAACCGCCCTGGCATCCGGTTCAATCCGGAATATGCCGAAATGGGTCTGCGCAGCCAGGTTTCCGGTTCCATCGACCTCAACCTCGAAGAACTGATCGATCGCAAGATCTACCGTTTCGTCGGCCACGCGGCAGCTTATGCCTACCTGGCGATGAAAGACGCCATTGCCGATTCCGGCCTGAGCGAAGATCAGGTTTCCAACGTGCGTACCGGCCTGATCGCTGGCAGCGGCGGCGCCTCCACTCTGAACCAGATGGAAGCACTGGACACTCTGCGCGAGAAAGGCGTCAAGCGTGTCGGCCCTTACCGCGTCACCCGGACCATGGGCAGCACCGTTTCGGCGTGCCTGGCCACTCCGTTCAAGATCAAGGGCGTGAACTACTCCATCTCGTCCGCCTGCGCCACCAGCGCCCACTGCATCGGTAACGCAGTCGAGCAGATCCAGCTGGGCAAGCAGGACATCGTTTTTGCTGGCGGCGGCGAAGAAGAGCACTGGACCCAGTCGTTCCTGTTCGACGCAATGGGCGCTCTGTCCACCCAGTACAACGAAACCCCGGAAAAAGCCTCCCGCGCCTACGACGCCAAGCGTGACGGTTTCGTCATCGCCGGCGGTGGCGGCATGGTCGTAGTTGAAGAGCTGGAACACGCTCTGGCACGCGGCGCCAAGATCTATGCAGAAATCGTTGGCTACGGCGCAACGTCCGACGGCTACGACATGGTTGCCCCAAGCGGTGAAGGCGCCATTCGCTGCATGAAGATGGCTCTGTCCACCGTTGACGGCCCTATCGACTACCTCAACACCCACGGCACCTCGACTCCGGTCGGCGACGCCAAGGAGATGGAAGGTGTTCGTGAAGTCTTCGGCACCAACGCTCCAGCGATCAGCTCGACCAAGAGCCTGTCCGGCCACTCCCTGGGCGCTGCTGGCGTTCACGAAGCGATCTACTGCCTGCTGATGATGGAAAACAACTTCATTGCCGGCTCCGCCAACATCGACGAACTGGACCCGGTTGTCGCCGACATGCCGATCCTGCTCAAGACTCGCGAAGATGCCAAGCTCGATCTGGTCATGAGCAACAGCTTCGGCTTTGGTGGCACCAACGCCACTCTGGTCATGAAGCGCTGGCAGGGCAAGTAATACGCCCTCGCAGCAAGTAATGAAGAAGGCGCCTTTCGAGGCGCCTTTTTCATGCCTGCGATATGCTTGGGCATTGCCACGACTTGCAGAGACAGGCCTCATGCTCACCATCACCCCGCGTGCCGAAGACGTGGAAGGACAACCGATCCTGCGCCCCCTGCCCTCGGCAAAATGCAGAAGCGTCGGCCCCTTCGTCTTTTTCGATCACATGTTGGAAACCCGCTACGCACCGGGTAACGGCATGGATATTCGCCAACACCCGCATATCGGCCTCTCGACCCTGACCTATCTGTTTGAAGGCCAGCTACAGCACAAGGACAGCCTGGGCAGCGACCAACTGGTCGGCCCCGGTGACGTCAGCTGGATGACCTCGGGCAGCGCCATCGCCCACATCGAACGCACTCCTCCCCCGCTTCTCGCCAGCGGCTCGCACCTGCATGGCCTGCAAGTCTGGCTGGCATCACCCAGGGAACATGAACAGGGAAATGGCCATTATGGCTATCACCCGGCACAAAGCCTGCCTTGCAGTGAAACATCAGGAATCCGTATTCGCATGATCGCGGGCAACGGCTTTTGCCTGACCTCACCTGTAGAAGTGCTTTCACCGACCCTGTACGCCGAACTGCATCTGCAGAACGCCACGACATTGCAGATCCCTACCGAGCACGAGGAACGAGCACTGTATGTACTGGAGGGAGAAGCATCGCTGGATGGCGAACCTGTCACAGCACGAACCCTGGTGGTGCTGGACCCAGGCCAGACGGTGAACCTCTGTGCAGAAAGTGATTGCCATGCGGTGCTGATCGGAGGCTCACCACTGGACGGCCCGCGTCGCATGAACTGGAATTTCGTGGCCAGCGACAAGGCGCTGATAGAACAGGCAAAAGCTCGCTGGGCTGCAGGAGACTGGCCGACTGTGCTGGGGGAAATTGGCAGGATCGAGTTGCCTGAATAAGCATCACACAATGGTGTGGACGAATTCATGCGCGAAGGGCCAGTACATCCGATAGAAGCATGACAGCCATGCGTCTCCGAGATCGCCACCTGTAGCACCCGATGAGCCCGTATAGACGGGCTCATCGGGTCAATAAGACGACTTCATATTCCGTTGGCGCATTTCTTACATTTGGTTTAATTTTCGCCCCAAGTCGTGGGGTATAAAGTGCCATCAATCGCCGCCCACTCCGCAGTCTTGTTTCCAGAGCACCGCTTCGTTACGAGCGTTGCTTCTTCTCAATCCTCATCGCAAGGAAGTCGCATGTTTGCCAACATCGTCAAGGGAGCTCAGCGCGGTCTTTTATTGCGGCCTTTATTCGGCCAGATTCTCACCATCACGCTCCGCGACCCTGGACCTGCCAGCCAGCAGGCGGTGCTGGATGTGGTTCGCAAGCTGGCCCAGGCCAGCGAAGCTGCGACCCAGCCTGCGGGGCTGGTGACTGCGTTTGCGCCAGAACTGTGGGGCCGCTGGCAGGGCCGCGAGATTCCGGTCAGCCGCAAGGTGCTCAACCATTCACCCAAACTGCGCGATACCGGCGGAGATGTGCTGCTGTTCCTGAAAGCACCCGATGCGGAAACGGCGAGCCGCCTGGTGAGCGAGTTCAGGCCCGCACTGGAGGCACTGGCCAGCCACATCGAGGTGGTAGAGGCTGGAAAGCGCGAGGATGGCCGTGTCATCGGCGGCCGCTATCTGGATGGCATTACCAACCCCAACGATCCAGTCAGTCTGGCCGAGGATATCTTGCTGGACGACGCATATGCAGGAGCGTCGTTCGCCTTCACCCAGAAATTCCTGTTTGACTGGCGCACCATTGCCGCGATGTCGCCGGACAGCGAAGACGCCATGATCGGCCGCGATACGGATGGAGCAATCCTGCCGCAAGGGCCTGCGGATGCGCATATCCACCGCGCCCATGTGCGTGATGCCAATGGCAATAACCGCAAGCTGCTGCGCCAGGCGCTGCCATTTGGCGAACAGGCCGGTCACGCGGGGCGTGAGGCAGGGTTGATGTTCGTGGCTTTCTGCAATGAGCAGGAGCGTTTCGAGAAGATCTTGCATCATCTGATGGGTGACATGCCCGACCGTCCTGTCGATCGCCTGATGAGCGTGGTGCAGGGAGTCGCGGGTGCCTACTGGTATGTACCGGCGGCGGCAGAGCTGGACGTGGCGCACGTGGCCAGCGTGGCAGATACCGAGGAAGATCCGCACTGGGATGTGCGCAGCTCCAATGGCTACATGTTCTACAACTCGCAGGACTATCTGCACCAGATGGCAGAAGGCGGCTACGCACCGGGTGACCCGCCCGCCCCCCGCCTGCTGGCATTGCTGGGTCGTACCTTTTCGCACTGGAGCGACGGCTGGCTGCGCCGTCAGCCCTTTCCACGCCTGCCGCACCTGTCCGCACTGGTGACACCGGACGAAGCGCCGGTACTCCAGGGATCGGCCTTGCTGCGCAAAGGGCTGGCCAACCAGAAGACGCTGGCCGACCTGCTCTCGTCCCCGCACTCGCGACTGGCACGTGACAACCAGTTGCTGCGCATCTACCCCGAAGAATTGCTGGTGGGGATCATTCCCGACTTCACGCTGGGGCGCGGCAAGGAAGTGGTGCCCTACCTGAGCGAGCAAGAGACCATTGCGGCCTGGCTCAAGGGCGAGCTCAACGAATGGTCGGCCATGGGCCATGTGGTGCCGCACTACCAGCGTCTGGTCGATCTGGGCCTGGGCGGCCTGTTGGCGCAACTGCAGCAAAAGCGGGCACAGCCTGACCTGTCAGCAGCGCAGCAGGAGTTCTATCAGGGAGCGATCTGGTCACTGGAAGGCGTGCAGCGCTACCTGCTCAACTGGGCGGAGCATGCCGAACAAACAGCAGCCCAGACCACAGCACCGGAAGATGCGCAGAACATGCGTGACGTGGCTGCGCGCCTGCGCCACCTGAGCAGCGAGCCGCCGCGTGATTTCCATGATGGCGTACAGTTGATCTTTTCCTTCCACTGCTGCCTGCACCTGCTGGGCGAACTGACAGCCCTTGGGCGACTGGACCAGATCTTGTGGCCGCTGCTCCAAAAGCATCCGCTGGACGAAGCCCGTGCGCAGGAGATCGTCGATTGCCTGTGGCTGAAAATGGGCGAGAACGCCTTCGTGAACCGGGCCAACATCACCGACTACGTCACTTACGGCACCACGGCGGTGTGCGGGCTGGGCGGTAACTTCCCGCAGGGGGGCGGCATCAACCAGTGGGTGCAGCAGATCACGGTGGGCGGCTATGTGGCCAATGACGATGCAGAGCCTACCGGCGGCGTCAACCCGGTGACCATGCTGTGCCTGAAGGCTGCCCGCCGCATACCGGTGAACGCGCCCACTCTTTCGCTGCGGGTTTACAAGGACATGCCCCAAGAGGTTCTGGACGCAGCGGCCCAGTCGTTGCTGGCAGGCGGTGCGCACCCCATTCTGTATCAGGATGACAAGCTGTGCGAAGCGCTGCGCCGCTCGGGCAAGGACGTGTCGCTGAGCTGGTCTCGCGATTACGCTGCCGATGGCTGCTACGAGCCGATGCTGGCGGGCGCCACCGAGTTTGCGTTTGCCAACGTTACGCCGATGGCGGCGCTGGAACAGGCGCTTAACCAGGGAGCCACCTATGGCTCGGCCGGGCCGATCTACCTGCGCGGCCTGAAGCAGACTTTCCGCTCTCCGCCCGCGCACGAGATCGACAGCTTTGAAAAGCTGCAGTCGCAGTTCCTGCACCAGCTGGAATGGCTAGTGATCCAGACCTACAACGTCATCCTGGGTGGCTACGGCAATCTGGGCGAAATCTGCCCAAGCCCCCTGCTGTCCACGTTGATCGATGGCTGTATCGAGTCGGGCCGCGACCTGACCAACGCCGGAGCGCGCTTTCACATGATTGCGCCGCTGTGCGTGGGCGTCTCCAACACCATCGACTCCTTGTATGCGATCAAGAAACTGGTGTACGACCGCGAGACGGCGATCACCACCCTTCCCGAGCTGGTGGACTGCCTGATCAACGACTGGGGCTATACCCCGGTTGAGCCGTACCAGAACGAGTTGATGGGGCCTGCGGCGGCGGGCGAGCGAGCACGCCGCTACCAGGAATGGCGCGACGTAGCCCTGCAGTTGCCCAAGTGGGGCAGCGGCCACAAGGACGTGGACGAACTGGGCAATTGGGTGATGGACAACCTGATCCGCCTGTGCGTGGATGTGATCCGCCAGCCCCATCCTGCATTGCAGCCGGTACTGGACGGTATTGCCAAAACCTATGGCCAGTTTGAATTCGTCGTCACACCGGGCATCGGCACCTTCGAGGGCTACGTGGGCGATGGCGCGCCCTGCGGTGCCACGGCCGATGGCCGCCGCAACGGCATGCCCATTGCGTCCGACCTGTCTCCCGTTCCGGCACCGCAGGATCTGGCGGCAGCACCGGCCTTCCGCAACATCTACCAGTCGCTAGAGAGCTGGCGCAACGATGCCATTGACTACGGGCTATCCAACGCTTCCCCGGTGGACATGAACATCTCCGAGAACTTCCCGCTGGAAGACCTGAAACGCTTCCTGCGCGTGTATGCCGACGGTGGCACGGGTTCCAACCTGATCACGCTGACCTGCGCCGACCTTGCCACCTACCAGGCGGCGAGCAAGGACCCGGAACGCTACGACCTGCTGCGCGTGCGCATGGGGGGCTGGACCGAGTTCTACGCCGTGATGTTCCCCATGCACCAGGAGCAGCATCAGCGCCGCCAGTATTTCACGCCCTGATCCGCTGACCCGCCTACCTCCACCGCTCACCGTACCGGCCACAGTCTTGTGGCCGGTGCCGATTACCGGAAAACCATCATGATGCTGCGTTTCTTCTTATTGCTGTTGTGTGCGCTGTGCTTCAACCGCGTCGCATTGGCGGACTCTCCAGCCCTCAATCCGAACGACTGGAATTTTGTATTGGTGCCCAGCTTTGAAAGCCAGACAGGCAAGGGCAACAACCTCTCACCCACCGGCCTCAACCACGCGCTGCGTTTCGGGCAGGTGCTCAACGGCTTGCTGGCGGGCAAGGCGTCGCAGGTGCGCCAGGTGTATGCATTCACCTACGCAGGCTCGCCCAGCATGGTGCCGTTGCAAACCATCGAACCCTATGCGCTGCTGAACAGCTTCGGCGTTTCCTCGCAAGACCTCAGCCAGGGCGATGCCAGCGTATACAACTCACCGGCGTACTTCATGCAACAGTTGCTGGGCAACCAGCCGCGCGGTACCTATGTGATGGCCATGCCGCCCGAGATGATCCAGGCCATGGCGGGCAGCGTCAGCAACGATACGCTGGCACTGGATGGCACGCACCAGTATGTGGTGCTGTCGGGCCAGAGCCAGCCATTTGCCGTGGGCATCTACAGCGACGGCATTACCGATGACCCGCATTTCCCCAAGGTGCCCCTGCCACCTCGCACCGCCTGTGCCCAGCCGCCTGTCACCATCCAGGCCAAGGCACCGGACGGCTTGAAACCTTACACCGAACAGAAGGTGTACCTGGTACGTCACGTGGAAGCACACCCCAGCGGCAACTTTGAAAATGGCAACTACGTGTGCCAGGGGCAGTGGCGCGCACTGGGTGCCAACGCCCGGCTCAGCGAAATCATGAAGCGCAAGCCGGATTATGTTTTCACGTCCGACCCCGACAACATCATCGGCTGCAATGGCACTTGCTCGTACATCCGCCCTTCGCTGACAGTGGCACCGTTCGCCATTGAACACGACTTGCCCCTGACGCTGGCCGAGTTCCAGTGGAACGATGCAACCGATCTGGCACAGGCGCTTTTCAACCGTGCGTCTCCCTACTTCAGCCGTGCGGAGCATGGCGGCACGGTCCTGGTGGGCTGGGAACACGGCAATATTGAAAAGGCCGTGAAATACTTGCTGACCGACATGTACCGCAACCCGACCGCCGCAGCGCAAGTGCCGTCCTGGAGCTTCGAGGATTACGACAGCGTGTGGGAACTGTCCACCGACAAGCAAGGCAATCTGACATTCAGCAACACCTGCGAGGCCATTCCCACCACCGCCCTGCCCAGCACCTGCCCGGCCTTTTTCCAATAAGGTGGTGAGTTAGCGCGCAACCTGAGTCGCCAACAAGAAACCCGCCTGTGAGGCGGGTTTCTGTCTTTCAGGGCTTTAGTACCAAGCGACTCGAATGAGCACATTCAGAACGAAAGAAGCTGGCACAGCCGTTGCGGTATCTGCCGGACAGAAATGTGTCGTTCGAAACACCGCTTTCGCGAATTCATTCGCGCCTACCGAACCAAGGCTCAGCCGAACACTTCATCCAGCAGGTTATGCATGGTAGTGAAGGCACGCTTCGAGACTTTGGCGTCGTACATCATCATGCCGGGCACGTTGGCGCCTGGATCGGTGAACGAGTGGAAGGCACCGCCGTAGCTGTGCAACTGCCAATCCACGCCTGCCGCATTCATTTCTTCCTCGAAGGCTGGCAATTGTTCTTTGGCCACCAACGGGTCGGAAGCACCGTGCAAGACCAGTACCGCGCCCTTGATGCTTTTCGCATCGGCAGGGTTCGGGGTATCCAGGGTGCCGTGGAAAGAGATGGCCGCTTTCAGTTCTGCGCCGGTACGGGCCAGCTCAAGGGAGCAGCAGCCGCCAAAGCAGAAGCCGAAGGTTGCGATCTTGCTGGCATCAAGCGAAACATCGCCCTGAGCCAGCAACTGATCCAGAGCGACCTGCATGCGCTTGCGCAGCAAGGCACGGTCATTCTTGAGCGGCGTCATGGCGGCGCCCGCCTCGTCATTGTTGGACGGACGAATGCTCTGGCCATACAGGTCGGCCAGCAACACGACATAACCCTGTTCGGCAACCGACCTGGCAATGGTTTCAGCGCCCTGGCTGACGCCCATCCAGTTGGGGGCCATCAATAATCCCGGACGCGCAGAGGTTGCAGCCGCGTCGTACACCAGACGGCTTTCGTAAGGCTGGCCATCGATCTGATAAACCACGGAACGGACAGTAATAGTGCTGCTCATCGCTGACTCCTGATCATTAAAGGGGAAGTGATAAACCTTAAAATCAGAAAACCCGCCGAAGCGGGTTTTCTTTCAACCGGTGATCAAACCGACAGTTCGACCAGCAACTTGTTCAGACGGCGCACATAGGCAGCCGGGTCTTTCAAGCTGTCACCCGCGGCCAGTGCCGCCTGATCGAACAGGATGTGCGACAAGTCGCCGAAGCGCTCTTCGCTCTGCTCCAGATCGAGCTTGCCGATCAGAGGGTGGGACGGGTTGAACTCGAAGATCGGCTTGGAATCCGGGACCTTCTGGCCGCTGGCCTCCAGGATCTGACGCATCTGCAGACCCAGATCCTGCTCACCAATGGCCAGAATCGCCGGAGAGTCGGTCAGACGGTGCGAAACACGGACTTCGCTGACGGAATCGCCCAAAGCAGTCTTGAGACGCTCGATCAGACCTTCCTTATCCTTGGCGATCTCTTCCTGAGCCTTCTTGTCCTCTTCGGAATCAAGTTTGCCCAGATCCAGATCACCACGCGCTACATCGACAAAACCCTTGCCATCGAAATCGCTCAGGTAGCTCATCAGCCACTCGTCGATGCGGTCGGTCAGCAGCAGCACTTCGATGCCTTTCTTGCGGAAGACTTCCAGGTGCGGGCTGTTCTTGACCTGAGCGTAGGACTCACCGGTGAGGTAGTAGATCTTGTCCTGACCTTCCTTGGCGCGAGCCAGGTATTCGGCCAGGGAAACGCTCTGCTCGCCGCTGTCATCGTTCGTGGAAGCGAAACGCAGCAGGCCGGCGATTTTTTCCTTGTTGGCGAAGTCTTCGGCCGGGCCTTCTTTCAGCACCTGACCGAAGTTTTTCCAGAAGCCCTTGTATTGCTCAGGCTCGTTCTTGGCCAGCTTCTCCAGCATGTCCAGCACGCGCTTGGTCAGCGCGGACTTCATGGAGTCGATGATCGGGTCTTTCTGCAGGATTTCACGAGAGACGTTCAACGACAGGTCGTTGGAGTCGACCACGCCCTTGATGAAGCGCAGGTACAGCGGCAGGAAGGACTCGGCCTGATCCATGACGAACACGCGCTGTACGTACAGCTTCAGCCCGCGAGGCGCTTCACGCTGATACAGATCGAACGGCGCACGAGCAGGAACATACAGCAGCGAGGTGTATTCCAGCTTGCCTTCGACCTTGTTGTGGCTCCAGCTCAGCGGGTTCTCGTAGTCGTGGCCAACGTGCTTGTAGAACTCCTGGTATTCCTCGTCCTTCACCTCGGAGCGAGAACGTGTCCAGAGCGCGCTGGCGCGGTTGACGGTTTCCCACTCAAGCTCAGGAGCCTCTTCGCCTTCTGCGGCCGGAGCCTGCTCTTTAGGCAGCTCGATCGGCAAGGCGATATGGTCGGAATACTTCTTGATGATGTTGCGCAGACGGTAACCATCGGCGAACTCGTCTTCACCGCTTTTCAGGTGCAGAACGATACGGGTACCGCGCTCGGCCTTCTCGATGGTGGCAACTTCAAACTCGCCCTCGCCTCTGGAGGACCAGTGCACGCCTTCGCTGGCTGGCAAGCCTGCACGGCGGCTGAATACTTCAACCTGATCGGCAACGATGAATGCCGAGTAGAAACCCACACCGAACTGGCCGATCAGGTGCGAGTCCTTCTTCTGGTCGCCCGACAGGTTTTTCATGAAATCTGCGGTACCGGATTTGGCGATGGTCCCAAGGTGGGTAATCACATCGTCACGGCTCATACCAATGCCGTTGTCTTCGAGAGTGACGGTCTTGGCGTCCTTGTCGAAGGTCACACGAATTTTCAGTTCAGCGCCACCTTCCAGCAGTTCAGGGCTGGACAAGGCTTCAAAGCGCAACTTGTCGACTGCGTCGGAGGCGTTCGAGATCAATTCGCGAAGGAAGATTTCCTTGTTGGAATACAGCGAATGGATCATGAGGTGCAGCAGTTGCTTTACCTCGGTCTGGAAGCCCAGGGTTTCCTTTTGAGTTTCCACACTCATGGTCATCAAACTCCAAGTGGATGATATAAGCCGCCACATCCAGACTCAGCTCTGCGTGGCAGCGGGTAGTCATCAAGGTGGGGGCTGGGAGCAGGATTTCAAGAGCGCAAAAACATCAACCGCAATTCTTGTCTGCAAACGCTTCGTCGCGAAAGCCTGGGGCAAGGTAAGGACAAGCCCTTCATATGCAAAGCGTTTCACTGGCAAGACACATGTACATGACAGCCAATCCAGGCTCGTCGACAGTGAATTCGAGCCTGTAAGGTCGACGGAACAGGCGCATTGAATATTCCGATAATCCGTTGGAACTTAACTTACAAGGCTGGGTTCTCAGGCTCGTAGATAATCAATAAGGAGAAATACCCCATGCGTAAATCTTTAGCCTATGCCTTGATGCTTTCTGCCACATTGGGTCTTGCCGCCTGCGACAAAAAATCTGAAAACACCCAGCAAGAAGCCAATAAGGCAGCTCAACAATCCCAGGAGTCAATGGAGAAGGCTCAGGAAAAAGTGAATGACGCGGCCAAGGAAAGCCAGGAAGCCGCTCAGAAGAGTGCGGAAGCAGCACAACAGCGCGCCGCCGAAACCCCTGCCACAGCGCCAGAGACAGCGCCAAGCAAATAAGCCAGGGACAAGAGACTTCGTAGAAAATAATAAAGCCCGTTATTTAACGGGCTTTATTGGTTTCACTGTCCCGTCCTGAATAAGGTTTACACCTTCTGACCTTTCCTCAGGAGGATTCAATGGATTCGGGCAAAAGGCGCAGCCAGCGCGACTACACGCTAGCCTTTAAATTATCGGTCGTAGACCAGGTTGAAAAAGGCGAGTTGGGTTATAAAGAAGCCCAACGGCGCTATGGCATCCAGGGTCGGTCGACAGTATTGGTGTGGTTACGCAAGCACGGTCGGCAGGATTGGAGCCAAGGCGCATCAATTCGAGAGTCGAGGAGCAGGTCCATGACCGAGCCAACCCTCCCGCTGACACCCGAGCAGCGAATCAAAGAGCTTGAAGAACAGCTAGCGCTGAGCAATCAGAAGGCTCAGTTCTTTGAAGCCGTCGTTAACGTTTTGAAAAATGACTACGGTGTTTCTGTCGTAAAAAAGCGACCCGGCAAGTCCTCTCGCAAGGGCAAATCCAGGACCTGAGCATTAGTAGGGCTTGCCTGTTCATGGGCATTTCGCGTCAGGCGTACTACAAGCGTAATCGTGCTTTTGATGCGAGAGTCCGCCAGGACCAAGAGGTGGTGGACTTCGTTCTGGAAAAGCGGCGTCGCCAGCCAAGGCTTGGTACACGCAAGTTGCACTATTTGATGAGCGTCGAAGCTCCTGCACCACTGTGCGTGGGTAGAGACCGTCTATTTGACATCCTGCGTGACGCGCGCGAACTGGTTCCGCGCAAGCGGGCTTATCACAAGACCACTCATAGCCATCATCGCTTTCGCCGCCATCCCAACCTGCTCAAGGCAGGCCCGGACCAAGTAGTGGTCAGTGGACCCGAACAGGTCTGGGTTGCAGACATAACCTATCTGCCAACGCAGGAAAGTGTGGCCTATGTAAACCTTGTAACCGATGCTTACTCACGCAAGATCGTTGGCCATCACGTGCATGAAAGCTTGCATACGGAATCGGTGATTAAGGCGCTGGAAAAAGCGGTTAGTAAGCGAGAGACCGAACAACTGCTGATTCACCACTCAGATCGTGGCGTCCAGTACTGCTCCGACCTGTATCAGCGGTTGCATGCGAAACACGGGATCAGGTGCTCGATGACCGATGGTTATGACTGCTATCAGAACGCTATGGCCGAACGAGTAAACGGGATTTTGAAGACCGAGTTTTTACTCCATCGGCCTAAAAACCTGTCAGACGCCGTGAAAATGGTGGATGAGTCAGTGCTGATCTATAACGAAGAGCGGCCTCATCTGGCCTTGAAATACAAAACGCCCGATGCGGTGCATCGGGCGTTTTGAGACTGAAAC
This sequence comes from Pseudomonas sp. FG43, assembly GCF_057809175.1. Lineage (NCBI taxonomy): Bacteria > Pseudomonadati > Pseudomonadota > Gammaproteobacteria > Pseudomonadales > Pseudomonadaceae > Pseudomonas > Pseudomonas sp. FG43. The sequence continues at coordinate 43,194 of NZ_JBMDJL010000023.1, read as the reverse complement.
AGGTGTAAACCTATTTCAGGACTAGACACACTGTAAAACTGCCGTTACAGCAGTGTATTGACTCACTACCACTTCACGCCAACGCTTCACTGCGCTTTCCGGCGATACGGTCAACTACAACAGCACCGAACAAAGTAATCACCGATGGCACCAGCCAGGCCAGCCCCTGCTCACTCAGCGGCAGGTTTGCCAGTACGCTCGGCAGCTTATCGGCAAAACCCGCCCCCTTGAAGGCATCGATGATGCCGAACAGCAGGGAAACCAGCATGACCGGAGCGATGACGCGCCCCTGGCTGTTCCAAAGCCCTTTGCAGAAGCTCAGCCCGACCAGCACGATGCATGGCGGATAGATCGCCGTGAGCACGGGAATCGAGACCTTGATCAGATTGGTCAGGCCCAGATTGGATACCAACAGGGAAAACAGTGCCAGGATGATGACAAGAGTCTTGTATGACAGCGGCAGGATGCGGCTGAAATACTCGGCACAGGCACAGGTCAGGCCCACAGCCGTCACCAGACAAGCCAGTGAAATCAGCACTGCCAGGAAACCACTGCCCAAGGCACCCGAGGTATGTTGCACATAGGCATGCAGCACTGCCGCGCCGTTGGTCGCACCCGCCGCCACTGCATGGCTGCCAGCACCCAGGCGGAACAGACTGATATACACCAGCGCCAGGCCCACACCAGCTATAAGGCCAGCGATGACTGCATAGCGGGTAATCAGGCGTGGCGATTCAACACCTCGCGAACGAATGGCATTGACGATGACAATACCGAAGACCAGCGCCCCAAGCGTATCCATGGTCAGGTAACCATTGATGAAGCCTTGGGAAAAAGGTGCTGCCACATAGGCTGCCTCGGCAGGACCGACATCACCCGCCGGAAGCATGAAGGCTGCAACCCCGAGCACCGCCAGAGCGATGATTTTCAGGGGGCCCAGGAAACGGCCGACGGTATCCAGCAGACGGCCCGGGTACATGGAAACCCAGAACACCACGAGGAAATAAACCAGACTGTAGAGGAACAGTGCCAGCGGGCTTTCCCCTGTCAGAGGCGCCAGACCGACTTCGAAGGACACAGTGGCTGTACGCGGAGTGGCGAACAACGGACCGACGGCCAGATAACAGACCGCAGCCAGGATAACTCCAGCCACCTTGCCGATAGGGCTGCTCAGGTCGTCCATCGCGCCACCGACCTTGGCCAGCGCAATGATTGTGATGACAGGCAAACCGACAGCTGTCACAAGAAAGCCCAGCGCAGCCATCCACACATGGGGACCGGCGTGCAAGCCTACGATAGGCGGGAAGATGATATTACCGGCGCCCACAAACAGGGCAAAGGTCATGAAACCCAGTGCCAGGACGTCCTGGCCTTTCAACACTTTCATCGAGGGGAACCACACTGCCAAATCAGGATTAAAAGAGAGGATTCCCGAGGGTCAGGGAAGTTATGCCTACCCTTTTAAGGCTGGCAGTAAAGCGCCAGGTTTCCTTGTGGGAAACGGACGACGCGAAAAGGCTGCTAGCCTAACGAAATGGACCACAAAACGCACTATAAAAGAGCGCCATGGCGACGAGTCGCACTTGAATGTAGCGGTTTAGCACGCATTCGTGCATGAAACGCGCGAAAGCCGGATGCGACAAACAGGTAGGAACGTATTTTCCGTGGGAGCGACTTCAGTCGCGAAAAGGACGGTACATCCCAAAGACATGCGTCGCCTGAAATGCCGTCTCGCGGACAAGTCCGCTCCTACCCTGATAAATAAATGCCCAAACGCACAAAGGCCACCCGAAGGTGGCCTTTGTTGAAGCATCAATCGGTCAGCCGAAGCTTACTTCTTGACTTCCCAGCCAGTCAGCTCAGCCAGGGCCTTGCCGATGTCTGCCAGGGAACGCACGGTTTTCACGCCAGCGTCTTGCAGTGCAGCGAATTTCTCGTCTGCAGTACCTTTACCGCCGGAGATGATTGCACCTGCGTGGCCCATGCGCTTGCCCGGAGGAGCAGTCACACCAGCGATGTAGGAAACAACCGGCTTGGTCACATTTGCCTTGATGTAGGCAGCCGCTTCTTCTTCAGCCGAACCGCCGATCTCGCCGATCATGACGATCGCTTCGGTCTTCGGGTCTTCCTGGAACAGTTTCAGGATATCGATGAAGTTGGAGCCCGGGATCGGGTCACCACCGATACCGACGCAGGTGGACTGACCGAAACCGGCGTCAGTGGTCTGCTTCACAGCTTCGTAGGTCAGGGTGCCGGAACGCGACACGATACCTACCTTGCCTGGCAAGTGGATGTGACCTGGCATGATGCCGATCTTGCACTCGCCCGGAGTGATGACGCCTGGGCAGTTAGGGCCGATCAGGACAACACCCAGCTCGTCGCACTTGACCTTGGCTTCCAGCATGTCGATGGTAGGAATGCCTTCGGTGATGCAGACGATCAGCTTGATACCGCCGAAAGCTGCTTCAAGGATGGAGTCCTTGCAGAAAGGAGCCGGAACGTAGATGACCGATGCGTCAGCGCCGGTAGCGGCTACAGCTTCTTTCACAGTGTTGAACACTGGCAGGTTCAGGTGAGTGGTGCCACCTTTGCCTGGAGTCACGCCGCCAACCATTTTGGTGCCGTAGGCAATGGCTTGTTCGGAGTGGAAGGTACCTTGCGAACCAGTGAAACCCTGGCAGATAACCTTGGTGTCTTTATTGATCAGAACGCTCATTACTTGCCCTCCGCAGCTTTGACAACTTGTTGAGCAGCGTCGGTCAGGCTGGTAGCCGCGATGATGTTCAAACCGCTTTCTGCCAGTACTTTAGCGCCCAGCTCAGCGTTGTTGCCTTCAAGGCGAACAACAACCGGGATTTTAACGCCGACTTCTTTCACTGCACCGATGATGCCTTCGGCAATCATGTCGCAACGAACGATGCCGCCGAAGATGTTGACCAGTACTGCTGCGACATTGGTGTCGGACAGGATGATCTTGAACGCTTCGGTAACGCGCTCTTTGGTAGCACCACCACCAACGTCCAGGAAGTTGGCTGGCTTGCCGCCGTGCAGGTTGACGATGTCCATGGTACCCATGGCCAGGCCGGCACCGTTGACCATGCAACCGATGTTGCCTTCCAGCGCTACGTAGTTCAGCTCGAACTTGGCAGCGTGAGCTTCACGAGGATCATCCTGCGATGGATCGTGGAAAGCCTTCAGCTTTGGCTGACGGTACATGGCGTTGGCGTCGATGTTGATCTTGGCGTCCAGGCAGTGCAGATCGCCGTCAGCCTTGATCACCAGCGGGTTCACTTCCAGCAGGGCCAGATCGTGATCCTGGAACAGTTTGGCCAGACCGGTGAAGATCTTGGCGAACTGAGCAACCTGCTTGCCTTCCAGACCCAGCTGGAAAGCCAGCTCACGACCCTGGAATGGCTGAGCGCCAACCAGTGGATCGATAGTAGCCTTGAGAATCTTTTCAGGAGTGTCGTGAGCGATCTTCTCGATGTCCACGCCACCTTCGGTGGAAGCCATGAACACGATACGACGGCTGGAACGATCGACTACAGCGCCCAGGTACAGCTCTTTGGCGATGTCAGTGCAGGATTCAACCAGGATCTTGGTCACTGGCTGACCGTTGGCGTCGGTCTGGTAAGTCACCAGACGCTTGCCCAGCCATTGCTGTGCGAATGCTGCTGCGTCTTCTTTGCTGCGAACCAGCTTGACGCCGCCCGCTTTACCGCGACCACCAGCGTGAACCTGGGCCTTGACGACCCACTCGGTACCACCAATCTTGTCGCAAGCTTCTGCTGCTGCTTCCGGGGTGTCGACTGCGTAGCCTTTGGATACTGGCAGGCCGTATTCAGCGAACAGCTGCTTACCCTGATACTCGTGAAGATTCATGCTTATTACCGTCTTCGTTTAAGTACTGCGCATTCGGTGCTGCACATTCAGTGTGCCGCACCACCTGTGACCGCTACTCCCGGATAACTCCAGAGGTGTCCTTCAACACCCTGGAGCCGCCCGAGAGCTCGAGTCCGACGGACTTTCCGCGGTGAGTCTTGCTCGCAAGGCTCACGACGGGCAGACCGTCGTGGTTTTCTCTTGTTGTCTTAGCGTTTTTTACGGTTCTGGATGTGGATGGCGCCGCCATTCACTGCCAGGGCCGCTTCGTGAAGCGATTCGGACAGAGTCGGGTGCGAGAAGACCATCATGCCGATGTCTTCTGCACTGCTACCGAATTCCATTGCAATCGCGCCCTGCTGTACCAGCTCGGCAGCGCTTGGACCAATGACGTGAACGCCCAATACGCGGTCGGTCTTGGCATCGGCGATGACCTTGACGAAACCGCCGGTGTCGTTGGCTGCCATGGCACGGCCGCTGGCTGCAAACGGGAAAGTGCCGACGTTGACTTCAACGCCCTCGCTCTTCAGGGTCTGCTCGGTTTTACCAACCCACGCGATTTCCGGGTGAGTGTAGATAACCGAAGGAATCAGGTTGTAGTTCATCTGGGCCTTGTGGCCCTTGATGCGCTCGACAACCATGATGCCCTCTTCCGACGCCTTGTGCGCCAGCATCAGACCACGAACCACGTCACCGATGGCGTAAACGCCCGGTACGCTGGTGGTGCAGTAGTCGTCGACGTAGATGAAGCCACGCTCGTCCAGGTCCACACCGCTGTCGGCAGCCAGCAGGTCGGTGGTCACTGGACGACGGCCAACAGCAACGATCAGGCGATCGAAAGTGATCGACTGCTCGCCGGTTGCGTCGGTGTAGCTGACCACGACTTCTTCGCCATTGACCTTGGAACCGGTCACGCGAGCGCCCAGCTTTACGTCCAGGCCTTGCTTGGTGAAGGTTTTCAGCGCTTCCTTGGAAACAGCTTCGTCAGCAGCCGGGATGAATTTATCCAGGGCTTCCAGAACAGTAACCTGAGCACCCAGACGAGCCCATACCGAGCCCAGTTCCAGACCGATGACGCCAGCGCCGATCACGCCCAGACGCTTTGGCACTGCCTGGAATTCCAGAGCGCCAGTGGAATCGACGATGACTTTCTGGTCGACCGGAGCCGGTGGAATGTCGATCGGACGCGAACCGGAAGCCAGGATCACGTGCTCGGCTTCGATGATTTCAACGGTGCCGTCAGCAGCGGTCAGCTCGACTTTCTTGCCAGCCAGCAGCTTGCCGTGGCCTTGCAGAGTGGTCACGCCGTTGGCCTTGAACAGGCTGGAAACGCCGCCAGTCAGGTTCTTGACGATAGTGGACTTGCGGCCAACCATCGCAGGAACGTCAATGGAGACATCCGAAGTCGAGATACCGTGAACGCCGAAGCCGTTCTTGGCTTCGTAGAATTTCCAGGAGCTGTCCAGCAGCGCCTTGGAAGGAATGCAACCAACGTTCAGGCAAGTACCGCCCAAGGCCAGCTTGCCTTCCTTGTCCTGATACTTCTCGATGCAGGCAGTCTTGAAACCAAGTTGCGCAGCCTTGATGGCGGCAACATAACCGCCAGGGCCTGCGCCAATCACTACCACGTCGAATTTCTGGGACATAAAAAAGATTCCTTTTAGCTGCGAGCTTCAAGCTGCAAGCTGCAAACCGATCTGCACCGCTCTGCTCTGCAGAGCGGGCTTGCAACCTGTTAATTAGATGCAACATACCAGCCCAGGCTGCACGCCGCTGCGCTTCTGTTTGAAGCTCGCGACTTGCAGCTTGAGGCTACGCCATCAAATATCCAGCAGCAGACGAGCCGGATCTTCCAGCAGGTTCTTGATGGTAACGAGGAAGGTTACCGCTTCTTTACCGTCGATCAAACGGTGATCGTACGACAGAGCCAGATACATCATCGGACGAATCACAACCTGACCATTGATCGCCATAGGACGCTGCAGAATGTTGTGCATGCCCAGAATGGCGGCCTGTGGCGGGTTGACGATCGGCGTCGACATCATCGAACCGAAGGTACCACCGTTGGTGATGGTGAAGGTACCACCGGTCATCTCGTCCAGGGACAGCTTGCCGTCACGAGCCTTCTTGCCGAAGGTGGCGATGCCGCCTTCGATTTCAGCCAGGCTCATCAGCTCGGCGTTACGCAGAACCGGTACGACCAGACCACGATCGCTGGATACGGCAACACCGACGTCGGCATAACCGTGGTAAACGATGTCGCCACCGTCGATCGAAGCGTTGACTGCCGGGAAGCGTTTCAGCGCTTCGGTAGCTGCCTTGACGAAGAACGACATGAAGCCCAGGCGCACGCCATTGTGGGACTTCTCGAACAGGTCCTTGTACTTGGCGCGCAGAGCCATGACTTCGGTCATGTCCACTTCGTTGAACGTGGTCAGCATCGCCATGTTCGACTGGGCTTCGACCAGACGCTTGGCAACGGTGGCACGAACGCGAGTCATCGGTACACGCTTCTCGACGCGGTCGCCGGCAGCCAGCACAGGAGCAGCAGCGGCTGCAGCAGGCTTGGCGGCAGGAGCTGCGGCCGGTGCGGATTTCTTGGCTTCTACAGCGGCAACCACGTCTTCCTTGGTTACACGACCGTCCTTGCCAGTGCCTTTGACGCTGGCCAAGTTGATGCCGTTTTCTTCAGCCAGCTTGCGAGCGGCAGGAGCAGCAATTGCATCTTCGTCAGCAGCCGACGCAGCAGCCTGTGCCGGTGCAGCAGCTGGAGCCGCAGCAGCGGCGGCAGGAGCAGCAGATGCAGTAGCACCGGCGTCCAGGGTTGCAATCACTTCGTTGGACAGGACGGTGTCGCCCTCGCCTTTCACGATCGATGCCAGCACGCCGTCTGCTTCGGCCAGAACTTCGAGGACAACCTTGTCAGTCTCGATGTCGACCAGCAGCTCGTCACGTTTTACCGCTTCGCCCGGTTGCTTGTGCCACTTGGAAATGGTGCCGTCGGCAACGGATTCCGGGAAAGAGGGGGCTTTGATCTCGATAGCCATTATCTGTAATTCCTTAATTCGGTTTCTAATGCTCGAAGGCGTTAAACAGTGAAGGCATCTTGCAGGAGTTTTTCCTGCTGCTCGGCATGCATCGAAGCATAACCACACGCGGGAGCTGCAGAAGCGTCACGACCGGCATACTCGAGAACGAGGCTGCGGTTGTGGTTGCTCATGCTGCGACGCAAGTGGTGTTGACTGCTGTACCAGGCACCCTGGTTCATCGGCTCTTCCTGACACCACACTACATTCTGCAGGTTGGTGTAAGGCGCGATCGCTTCCATGAGATCATCTTCAGGGAACGGATACAGCTGTTCGATACGTACGATGGCGATGTCTTCGCGGCCTTCGGCACGGCGTTTTTCCAGCAGATCGTAGTAGACCTTGCCGCCACACAGCACCAGACGGGTCACCTTGGCCGGATCGAGTGCATCGACTTCCGGGATGACTGTCTGGAACGAGCCTTCGGCCAGTTCTTCCAGAGTCGAGATTGCCAGCTTGTGGCGCAGCAGCGACTTTGGCGTCAACACGATCAGCGGCTTGCGCAGCGGACGGATCACCTGACGACGCAGCAAGTGGTAGATCTGCGCTGGAGTGGTCGGCACACATACCTGAATGTTGTGCTCGGCACACAGCTGCAGATAACGCTCAAGACGTGCGGACGAGTGCTCAGGCCCCTGCCCTTCATAACCGTGAGGCAACAGCATGGTCAGACCGCACAGACGGCCCCACTTGTGCTCGCCGCTGGTGATGAACTGGTCGATAACCACTTGCGCGCCGTTGGCGAAGTCACCGAACTGGGCTTCCCAGATAACCAGAGCGTTAGGCTCGGTAGTCGAGTAGCCGTATTCGTAAGCCAGTACCGCTTCTTCGGACAGGAACGAGTCGTACAGGTCAAAACGCGGCTGACCGGCGAACAGGTTCTTCAGAGGAATGTAGGTACTTGCGTCTTTCTGGTTGTGCAGAACAGCGTGACGGTGCGAGAACGTACCGCGCCCGATGTCCTGACCCGTCATGCGAATCGGATGACCTTCGAACGCCAGGGTCGCGTACGCCATGGTTTCAGCGTAGCCCCAGTTGATCGGCAGGCCGCCGGCTTGCATCTTCTGACGGTCTTCGTAGATCTTCTGGACCTGACGCTGAACGACGAAGCCTTCCGGCAGCTCCATCAGCTTGGCGGACAGTTCCTGCAAGGTCTTGAGGTCGAAACGAGTGTCGTGACGCGCAGTCCAGGCATGGCCCAGATACGGACGCCAGTCGACGAACAGCTCCTTGTTCGGCTCCTTGACCAGGCTTTTCACAACATGCTGACCGTTGTCCAGCGCATTGCGATAGTCATCGATCTTGGCCTGGACACGCTCTTCAGTGAGAACACCGGCCTTGATCAACTGATCGGCGTACAACTCGCGAGTCGTGCGCTGCTTGGTGATCTGCTGGTACATCAACGGCTGGGTGCCGCTAGGCTCGTCCGCTTCGTTGTGACCGCGACGACGGTAGCAGACCAGATCGATCACGATGTCACGCTTGAACTGCATGCGGTAATCGATAGCCAGCTGGGTCACGAATACCACGGCTTCCGGGTCATCGCCATTCACATGGAGAATCGGAGCCTGGATCATCTTGGCAACGTCGGTGGCGTACTCGGTGGAACGCGAGTCCAGCGGGTTGCTGATGGTGAAACCAACCTGGTTGTTGATGACGATATGGATCGTGCCGCCAGTCTTGAAGCCGCGGGTCTGCGACATCTGGAAGGTTTCCATGACCACGCCCTGACCTGCGAAAGCAGCATCACCGTGGAGGGAAATCGGCAGAACCTTGTCACCGTTCGGATCGTTACGACGATCCTGACGCGCACGCACGGACCCTTCGACCACCGGAGAAACGATTTCCAGGTGGGACGGGTTGAATGCCATGGCCAGGTGAACTTCGCCACCTGCGGTCATTACGTTGGAAGAGAAACCCTGGTGATATTTGACGTCACCGGAGCCAAGCTCCACTTTCTTCTTGCCTTCAAACTCGTCGAACAGCTCGCGCGGGTTCTTGCCGAAGGTGTTGACCAGCACGTTCAGACGGCCACGGTGGGCCATGCCGATCACGACTTCCTTGGTGCCGTAGGAACCGGAACGCTGGATCAGTTCGTCCAGCATCGGGATCAGGCTTTCGCCACCTTCCAGACCGAAGCGCTTGGTGCCCGGATATTTGGTACCCAGGTATTTTTCCAGCCCTTCAGCGGCAGTGACGCGCTCAAGCAGGTGACCCTGGATTTCAGCAGAGAACGCAGGACGGCCACGCACGCTTTCAAGACGCTGCATGAACCAGTTGCGTTGCTCGGAATCAACGATGTGCGTGAACTCCGAACCGATGGTGCGACAATATGTCTGCTGCAACGCTTCGAGAATTTCGCGTAGGCTCGCTTCCTCTTTGCCGATGAACAGGTCGCCGGCGCGGAAAGTCGTATCCAGATCGGCATTGGTCAAGCCGTAGTGATTGATCGACAGATCGGCCGGGGCAGGACGCTGCCACAGGCCAAGCGGATCGAGCTGAGCAACCTGATGGCCGCGCATACGATATGCCTGGATCAGTCGCAATACTTCAACTTGCTTCTTCTCGTGCTCGCTGCTCACGCTCCCGGCAGATACCGGTTGAGCGCGGCGCTGGTTTTTAGCCAGCAACACAAAATGATCGCGAATCGTGGAATGCGATACATCGGTGGCAGAGTTGCCGTCTGCTGGCAACTTCTGAAAGTAGGTGCGCCATTCTTCTGGCACAGCGTTAGGGTCGTGCAGGTAGAGCTCATAAAGCTCTTCCACATAGGCAGCGTTACCACCGGATAGGTGGGCACTGTTCCACATGCGCTGCATCACGCTTTCTTGCATGCTTGGTCACCCTCGGTAAGGGGACACCACCGGCGAAGACGCCATAGTAAACATGAAACAGTCGTGTGCAGCGACCATATCAAGTCACTAAGGATCACGCAGATAGCCCGGGTACCAGCCCGGATGCCCCTGCTGGTCTCATTTCTTCAAAATAAGAGCGGCAGCCTTGCGAGCCACTGCTCAGGTTAAAGCCACGACGCCGGTTGAAGCCTGCGCCGCGGCTACTTTACGTGCAACGGTGTTACGGTACTGCGGTAAATCAGACGCCGCTTTGCAGAAGCATGTTACGTACGTGTCCGATTGCCTTGGTCGGGTTAAGACCTTTCGGGCAAACGTTTACGCAGTTCATGATCCCGCGGCAGCGGAAAACACTGAACGGGTCATCAAGCGAAGCCAGACGCTCGGAAGTCCGGGTGTCACGGCTGTCAGCCAGGAAGCGATAGGCTTGCAGCAGCGCAGCCGGACCGAGGAACTTGTCCGGATTCCACCAGAAGGACGGGCAGGAAGTCGAGCAGCAAGCGCACAGAATACACTCGTACAGACCATCCAGCTTTTCGCGCTCTTCCGGAGACTGCAGACGCTCGATGGCCGGAGCCGGAGTGTCGTTCTGCAGGAAAGGCTTCACCTTCTCGTATTGCTTGTAGAAGATGCTCATATCCACTACCAAGTCACGAATAACCGGCAAACCAGGCAATGGGCGCACTACCAGCTTGTTATTCTTGACCACGGAAGACAGTGGAGTGATGCAGGCAAGACCGTTCTTGCCGTTGATGTTCATGCCATCGGAACCACACACGCCTTCACGGCAGGAGCGACGGTACGAGAAACCCTCATCCTGTTCCTTGACCAGGGCCAGCACATCAAGAACCATCAGGTCCTTGCCACCGGTATCGACCTGGAACTCCTGCATGAACGGCGCGGCGTCCTGATCAGGGTTGTAACGATAAACACTGACTTGCAACATATCGGTCACCCTTAATAAGTCCGAACCTTAGGCTCAAAAGTCGGAACAGTTTTCGGCGAGAAGTTCACGGCACGCTTGGTCACACGCTTGTCACCCGGGAAGTACAGGGTGTGGCACAACCAGTTTTCGTCATCGCGATCTTCAAAGTCTTCACGGGCGTGGGCGCCGCGCGATTCCTTACGATGTTCTGCGGCAATCGCCGTGGCTTCGGCAACTTCCAGCAGGTTTTGCAGTTCAAGCGCTTCGATACGAGCAGTGTTGAACGCCTGGCTCTTGTCGTTGATCTTGACGTTGGCAATGCGCTCGCGCAGACCAGCCAGCTGAGCAATACCTTTCTGCATGTATTCACCGGTACGGAATACACCGAAGTAGTTCTGCATGCAGCTTTGCAGCTCTTTACGCAGCGAAGCAACATCTTCACCGGTAGTGCGCTCATTGAGGCCGGACAGACGCGCCAGGGCAGCATCGACATCGGACTCGGAAGCACGACGGTAGTCGACGCCTTCACGCAGGCTCTGCTCAAGGTGTAGACCGGCAGCACGACCGAAGACCACCAGGTCGAGCAGCGAGTTACCGCCCAGACGGTTGGCGCCATGCACGGATACGCAAGCCACTTCACCTACAGCGAACAGACCAGGAATGATCTGGTCGGTGCCAGCAGCGTCCTGAGTGATCGCCTGACCATGAATGTTGGTGGCAATGCCGCCCATCATGTAGTGGCAGGTCGGAACGACAGGGATCGGAGCCAGAGCAGGATCGACGTGAGCAAAAGTCTTGGACAGCTCCATGATGCCTGGCAGGCGGCTGTGCAACACTTCTTCGCCCAGGTGATCGAGCTTGAGCATCACGTGATCGCCATCCGGACCACAACCGTTACCGGCGATGATCTCTTTAACCATGGAACGGGCAACAACGTCACGACCGGCAAGGTCCTTGGCGTTCGGAGCATAACGCTCCATGAAACGCTCGCCATGCTTGTTGATCAGGTAACCACCTTCACCACGGCAACCTTCGGTAACCAGTACACCTGCGCCGGCAATACCGGTCGGGTGGAACTGCCACATTTCGATGTCCTGAACAGGAACACCGGCACGCAGAGCCATGCCGACACCGTCACCGGTGTTGATCAGGGCGTTGGTGGTGGACGAGTAGATACGACCTGCACCACCGGTTGCCAGTACGGTTGCATTGGCGCGGATGTAGGAGGTTTCGCCTGTTTCGATGCAGATAGCGATGATGCCGACAAAGGCGCCATCCTGGTTCTTCACCAGATCCACGGCATAGTATTCGTTCAGGAATACAGTGCCTGCTTTCAGGTTGGCCTGATACAGGGTGTGCAGCAGAGCGTGGCCGGTACGGTCGGCAGCGGCGCAGGTACGTGCAGCCTGACCACCCTTACCGAAGTCCTTGGACTGACCGCCGAAAGGACGCTGGTAGATGCGGCCCTGCTCGGTACGGGAGAACGGCAGGCCCATGTGCTCGAGCTCGAAGACCGCTTCCGGGCCTACGGAACACATGTATTCGATAGCATCCTGGTCACCGATGTAGTCGGAACCCTTGACGGTATCGTACATGTGCCAGCGCCAGTCATCGTTCGGGTCGGCCGAAGCGATTGCGCAAGTGATGCCGCCCTGTGCGGAAACGGTGTGCGAGCGAGTCGGGAATACCTTGGTGACAACAGCGGTCTTGTGACCACCCTGAGCCAGTTGCAAGGCAGCGCGCATGCCAGCGCCGCCGCCACCGATGATGATGGCGTCGAAGGAAAGTGTATTTGTGTTAGCCATGAATCAGATACCCCAAAGAATCTGCACGCCCCAGACGAAGTAAGCGAACATTGCAACGCCACTTACTGCCTGAAAGAGAAAACGAACTGCAGTCGCGGACTTGCCCAGCGCCATAGGCGTCAGGTAGTCGGTCGCAATGGTCCACATGCCGACCCAGGCGTGAGCGCCAAGGGCAACGAGGGCCAACAGACTGAAGATACGCATCCCGTTGTGCGAGAACAGCTCATGCCACTGGGCATAGGTCAGGCCAGGGTGAGCGACGAGGTAGCCGATCAGGAAAATGAAATAAGCCGCGAGCACGACCGCTGAAACGCGCTGCGCCATCCAGTCATAGAGGCCCGAACGCGACAGGTTAGTGACGTTGGTTACCATATCCAAACTCCCGCCAGGATGATCACCACCACGGAGACGGCGATAACGATTTTCGAGCCCAGTTTCCCGCCTTCCAGCGTTTCACCGACACCCGCGTCCATGATCAGGTGGCGAACACCGGCCACCAGGTGATACAGCAGGGCAGATAGCAGCCCCCAGATTACAAACTTGGCCAGCGGGCTGGTCAGACACGCTTTCACTTCACCGAAGGTTTCTTCGGAGGCCAGCGACTTGTCCATTGCATAAAGCATGATTGCAATGCCGACAAAGAGGATGACACCGGAGATACGGTGAAGGATGGACGTGTAAGCAGTGACTGGGAGCTTGATGGTCCTTAGGTCTAGATTTACAGGTCGTTGGCTTTTCACGGCTTTTTTTTCACACTGAAGAGCCCCTAACAATCAGGGCAAGTTGTTGGGAAGTGCACTGGTCAGGTACCCACCACCCAGGAAGTGACAACCCCCTTAAAACGGGCCCAAAAGCCCTTGGCGGTCGGACGCCGAGTATAGACAGTTAGGGAACTAATGACAACGCGCAGACTTACAGCCAATAGCGGATTGCGCGGATTGAATAAAAGGCGTAAACGGCAGCAATGGCTTGCAGAAACATCAGCATAAAGGCCTTGCGGAACACGACTTTAGGCAAATTGACTTTAGAATTTATCTAACTATAGTGGTGCGGGCCCTGCGTGGGGGGCCTGTCTGATGATTTGAAGCATAAATAGGAGGCCACATGGCTGACAAAAAAGCGCAGTTGATCATCGAGGGCACAGCCCCCGTCGAGCTGCCTATACTGACCGGCACCGTGGGTCCTGACGTGATCGACGTGCGCGGACTCACCGCCACCGGCCGCTTCACATTCGACCCTGGCTTCATGTCGACCGCCTCTTGCGAGTCGAAGATCACCTACATTGATGGTGACAATGGCATTCTGCTGCACCGCGGTTATCCGATCGAGCAACTGGCCGAACAGTCCGATTATCTGGAAACCTGCTACCTTCTGCTCAATGGCGAACTGCCAACCAGCGAACAGAAAGCCCAGTTCGTTGCCGTGGTCAAGAACCACACCATGGTCCACGAGCAGCTCAAGAGCTTCTTCAACGGCTTCCGCCGCGACGCCCACCCGATGGCTGTCATGTGTGGCGTAGTCGGTGCCCTGTCCGCGTTTTACCACGACTCGCTGGACATCAATAACCCGCAACACCGTGAAATCTCGGCAGTTCGCCTGGTCGCCAAGATGCCGACCCTGGCAGCGATGGTTTACAAGTACTCCATGGGCCAACCCATGATGTACCCGCGTAACGACCTCAGCTACGCCGAAAACTTCCTGCACATGATGTTCAACACCCCTTGCGAGATCAAACCGATCAGCCCGGTGCTGGCCAAGGCAATGGACAAGATCTTCATCCTGCATGCCGACCACGAGCAGAACGCTTCGACCTCCACCGTGCGCATGGCCGGCTCGTCGGGTGCAAACCCGTTCGCCTGTATCGCAGCCGGTATCGCGGCACTCTGGGGCCCGGCTCACGGCGGCGCCAACGAAGCCGTACTGACCATGCTCGATGAAATCGGCGATGTTTCCAACATCGACAAGTTCATCGCCAAGGCCAAGGACAAGAACGACCCGTTCAAACTGATGGGCTTCGGTCACCGCGTCTACAAAAACCGCGATCCACGCGCTACGGTCATGAAAAAGACCTGCGACGAAGTACTTCGCGAACTGGGCATCACCAATGACCCACAACTCGAACTGGCCATGCGCCTGGAAGAGATCGCCCTGACCGATCCGTACTTCATCGAGCGCTCGCTGTACCCGAACGTCGACTTCTACTCGGGCATCATCCTGAAGGCCATCGGCATTCCAACCAGCATGTTCACCGTAATCTTCGCCCTGGCGCGGACTGTCGGCTGGATCTCGCACTGGAAGGAAATGCTCTCCAGCCCGTACAAGATTGGCCGTCCACGCCAGCTGTACACCGGCAACGAGACACGCGATATCGTGCCACTGGAAGACCGCAAGTAAGCGACTTTCCAGCAATGAAAAGGGCTGCCAATGGCAGCCCTTTTTTGTGCTTCGATAGTTTCAGACTTACTTTTGCGACCTTTCCTTCAATGCTTTCAGAGTATTGAACGGCGCATCCACAACAAACTTGTTGGCCAGCCAGGACGGCACACTGCCGCCCGGATCGGTATGCACCTGATAGGTCACCTCGGTCTGATTCGGCCCTTTGGGCACCAGCTTCCAGAAGCCCTTGACCTCTGCGACCCGCACAAAACCCTTTTCTTCGGGCAGATAGCTTGATTGCTCGTCAATATTGCGCGTCAGGCTGCCATCAGCACCCTCCTCGCTTGTAATCAGCAGAATCGAATCACGAGGGGTAACAGGCCATGGCGTATTGAATTTTGTATAAGTCCAGGCCTTGTTGCCTTCATGCTTGAGCAGCTTCTGTGACTGGCATTCATGAATCCAGGCGCAGGCACCCACGACATCCTCCTGAAGGGCGCGCAGCCTGGCGACACTGGCATTGATGGTCGTCACGCCGCGATAAGCCTTGTATTTGGAGCCCGGCACATCGCTCAGGGAAACCTTGATCCCCTCCTCGTCCTTGGCCACCTGCCAATCTTCAGCCTGAGCCACACCAGCCAGCAGCACAGTCAACCCACAGACAACAGCCATGCGATGCAGCGTATCCATTGTTTATTCCTTATTGTTGAAGTTCTGATAAAGCAATTCCGCGCAGCGACATTCTTCATGCAACAGCAGTAGCCTTTTCCCACCAGCCAATCAGACGAATAGCCTCAGCCTGATCAACACCGCAAACATCTTCCGCCGCCTTGAACTGACTACAGACAGCAGGTCGTTCAATCTTGCCAAACAGGCCACATAGCAACTCGGCAGATAAATGCAGGCAACGCTCTCCGGCAGGCTTGCCCGCTGGCATGCCCGGAATAGGAGAAGTAATGGAGGGAGCGATGCAACATGCACCACAACCGGAGCGGCAGTCCATGACCAGACACCCTTGCTGAAGATGAAAAAGAAAGATAGTAGCTGCTAAAACGGACGTTTCAAAACGCCATATCAGACGAGCAACAAGGCCTTACTGCTTGAATTTGAAATCCAGCGCTGCCCCTTCGATATCGCGCCGGCTTTCATTGCGCATTTGCAGCTGCATTTCATTGCTCAGCAAACGCCCATTAAGCTCGAAAGGACTTGGATCAGACGAAGAACCTTTATTACCGAACATCTGCGGCAGCAAAGGTTTGCGCTTGGCCGTAATGACATTGGCAGGAGGAGAAAGCTCCTTGACCATCTCTGGCGGCAGGCTCAGATCGAGCTTGGGCTGAGCCAATCGAACATCCTTGACCGAGCCTTTGCCGGCCTTGTTTTTTTCACGCCCAGACACAACAGCGGCTTTCTCCTTGACCTTGGCCACTGGAGCTTTTGCAGTCGCAGCCTTGGCCTGTACAGGCCTGGAATCAGGGACTTTGCTGGCAGAAACAGGGCGCGGCGGTATTACCGCCTCCTTGCCCGCCACCACCGGGACAACCGGCGCACTGGGTTTCAACTCATGCACAGGTGGTGCAGGCACAGGCGCAGGTGCCACCTGCCTGGCAGGCACAGAATCGGGGGCGACGACCGCCGCCGATGGCCGGGCAGGCGCAGAAACAGCCTCAACCTTCGGCTTTGGGGCCGGCGCGTCTTGAGAGTCGCACGCACTCAACAACACCGCGACGACCAATCCGAAACAACGAAACGCATTATTCATAGATAAAACGGCAGAGGCAGAAAGTACACATGCTGTCCTTTTGCAACACGCCTGACAAGGCAAGAGTGCCCACGATCAGACAAAAAGCACTTGCGCTCAATAAGCTGGCACCGTTTCCTGACACAATTGCTTGGCCAGCATCCCCAAGGTCATCAAGGCCCGCTCCGCTTCACGGTTCCAGGGCATGCCACAGTTCAGGCGAATACAGTGATTGAACTGCTCTGTATTACTGAAAATAAGGCCCGGCGCGATACTGATCCCCTGCTCCAGCGCCCGCACATGCAATTCCTGGGTATTGACGCGCCCCGGCAGGCTGACCCACAGGATGAAGCCACCGAGCGGGCGACTCATCTGAGTGCCCTCAGGGAAAAACTGCTGCACCGCTAACTGGAAGGCACTCAGATTCTTGCGATATTCCAGGCGAATAAAGCGTAAATGCCGGTCATAACCGCCATTTTCCAGATAAGCAGCAATAGCCATCTGCGTGACGCTACAGGCCGAATGGGTACTGAAGGTCTGCAAACGCTGTATTTCAGCCTGATATTTCCCCGCAATCATCCAGCCGATACGCACACCTGGCGACAGTGTCTTGGAGAAACTGGAGCAATAAATCACGCGGCCAAGGCGGTCGAACGCCTTCAAGGCCTTGGTGCGCCCTACTTCAAACATCAGCTCGCCATACACATCGTCTTCAACGACCTGTATATCGAAGTCCGACGCCAGTCGCAGCAGGTTCTTCTGCCGCTCTTCCGGCATGGTGCCGCCCAATGGATTGCTCAAGCGCGCAGTCAACACCAAAGCCTTGATCGACCACTGATTGGCCGCCAGTTGCAAGGCTTCCAGGCTGATACCTGTCGATGGATCGCTGGGAATCTCGATGACCTTGAGCCCCAGCAGATCCGCCAGTTGCAGCAGGCCGTAATAGGCAGGCGACTCGGCCGCGATCAGGTCTCCGGGCTGGGTCAGCACTCGCAAGGCCATTTGCAAGGCATCGACACAACCGTGGGTAATCACCACTTCATACGGATCAACCACCACGCCAGCATCACGCATACGGATGGCAACCTGCCTGCGCAGCGGCTCAAAGCCAGGGCTGAACATGTAACTGAACGCACGCGGGCTGTGAAAGCGCGTCACCTTTGCCAATTGCTGGTGCAGGGCGCGAACCGGCAGATAGTCCACGTGAGGCACAGCAGCGCCAAGTGCGAAAACACCCTCGCGGCGCGACTCCTCCAGCACTTGCTGGATGATGCTGCTGCGGGTCACCAGACCCGGGCGCTCAACCCGCGCGATATCAGGCGTCGACGCCGTCAATGCGGGCGTCTGATGTACGTAATAGCCGGACTGCGGGCGAGCACGAATCAGCCCCTGATCCTCAAGATTCGCGTAAGCCTGTAACACCGTTGCATGGCTGACATTGAGCTGTGAGCTCATCTTGCGGACCGATGGCACACGCTCGCCGGGCTGATAGACACCTCGACGAATGTCTTCCGCCAACTGCTGAGCAATACGCTGATAAAGCAAAAGATTGGTCATTACACAGCCTCGCACCGACCCGCAATTTGTTTTTGTAGGGGAGATAATAGCCCAAAGACCATAACAGTCATAAAGTGTACTGGGACAGTTTCTCTTCAAGCCCGTTATTGTGCGCTCTGACAAAAAATATTGTCGGGCAAAGATGCCAAAAACACGGCCTTTTAAGCCAAAAAAAGCCCGAGGCCGTTTCCGACGTCGGGCTTTTTTCAGATTTTTTTATTACCGGGCAGCGCCCAACTGGCCCTTATCGTCGGAAAAGACGATTTCGACCCGACGATTTTGTGCCCGTCCACGCTCGGAAGCGTTCACATCGACCGGATATTGCTGACCATAGCCTTCGACCTGAATGCGCTTGTCATCCACACCTAGATCGGTCAGAACATCGGCAACCGATTGCGCACGATCCCTGGACAGTTTCAGGTTTTCCTGTCGATCACCAGTGCTGTCGGTATAACCCTCGATCCTTACGGTTCGACGAGGATTAAGCAGCAAGAACTGTACGACCTTAAGAACGGTGCGATTGGCAGAGCTTTTCAGCTCGGCATGACCCGGATCGAACAGCACATCACCCAACGTCATGACCAGACCACGGTCGGTCTGCGTGGTGGCAAGACTGAGTATCTGGTCTTCCAGCCACTTGCCATGCTGCTGCGCGCTGGCCAGCTTGGCCTCGCGCAAGGCCAGTTGCAGGCGCTGACGCTCCAGTTCCAGTTTCGCCAGTTGCTCCTGAGCCAGCAGCAAGTTGCTGTGCTCACGGGCAATTTCACTGTAACGGGTACTCAGGTAAGCGTAGTGACTGACATCGCTCCCGCTGCCCAGATAACTCGACAGACGCTCTGCCCGCGCCAGCGATTCACCGGAGCGAATCACGTCCTTGGGCGCGCTGCGTAGAACATCGGGATCTTCTTTCACTTTCTGGAAATCTGTACTGGCCTGACGCAAGGCCTGCTCACTGTCCTGATGACCGGCGCAGCCATACAGCCCCGCCACTCCCAGCAAGAGACATCCGCTCAATACACGCGAAATACCATTCATTGAGCTTCCCCCAACTGCTTGCGCAGACGATTGAGGCGAACATTCAACTGATTGATCTGCTCCTGACTTTTCAGGGTCAGTACACGCGCCTCGGCCAGACGCGCATCAAGCTCGGCCTGCTCCGCATTCATGCGCGCATCCTTATAGGATTTATCGGCCATGTCGGCACGTGCCTGGGTAAATCTGGATTCTGCCGTGACAAGCTCGGGCTGCTCATCGGTAGCACCGACCGCCTTGGCCTGTTCCAGAGCCTGCTCGGTCAGCTTGAATTGTTCGATCGGTGCCGGATCATTGGCACAGCCGGTCAATGTGGCGATGGCCATGAATGCAATTAAAGGGCGAATACTCACAAAAACATTCCTACTTGTTTGGGGCGCTGGTGCTGGCAGGTTGCAGCAACTGGGCTTTCCACAATTCCAGATTGCGCTGGATGACTTGACCCGCAAGGCCCGAAGCCGCCGATTCTGTCATCTTTTTCACCAACTGTCCGCGCAACCATGGATCGTTGCAGGCCGAATTCACCGATAACGCCAGATGCAGACCCGGTTTATCAAGAGGCTCAGGCTGAGCAACCAGATCCGCCGACAAGCCAAGCGTCTGCGCCATGACCATGCCTGAATAACGCCCGGCCAATACATATTCGACCTGCCCAAGCGCCAGCTTCTGAAAAGCCAGGGTCAGATTGGGCAAGCGTTCCAGAACCAGGTGTTCTTTCGCAGTCGCCTCGAATGACTGGGTCAGACGGGTCCTCTCGGAAATTGCACCCGGCTGCCCGTGCAAGTCAGCCAGGGAATTGAACGGCAAGGCACGATCATGACGAGTCCAGACCAGGATTTCATTCTGGACAATCGGGGGATCGATGTAATCGAGTGAGCCAGATTGCGCCTGATTCAACGGCGCATCAGCCAGCAGGTCCATACGACCGGTTCGCACTTCCTCAAGCGCCTGACTGCGCTTGCCTGCATACAGAAACTCGACATCCAGATCCAGCGACTCCGCCGCCTGCCTGAGCAAGTCGGCATTGGCCCCGATCAAGTGCCTGGGGTCCTGCGGATCACGCCACAGATAAGGCGGCGCATCCGGGCTGCCGGTCACGATCAGTCGCTCGCACTTGCCTGCTGCAGTTGCAAGCGACGGCAGCACCAGCAGCCCCATAAGAAGCGAGGACAAAAACAGCCTTGGCTGGCCCATGGATAATCCTTTTTCAGCACAACAAAAAACCCGTTCACTCAGGCCACGCGCCCTGTCAAGGACAGGTATGCACGGCCGGATTGAACGGGTTCTCGAAACTGGTTTAAACCAGTTTTTCCAGCTCAGGCACAGCTTCAAACAGATCAGCCACCAGACCGTAATCGGCCACCTGGAAGATCGGAGCTTCTTCGTCCTTGTTGATCGCGACGATCACCTTGGAGTCCTTCATGCCCGCCAGATGCTGGATCGCGCCGGAAATACCCACCGCGATGTACAACTGAGGAGCAACGATCTTGCCAGTCTGACCGACCTGCATGTCGTTGGGTACGAAACCGGCATCGACCGCGGCACGGGACGCACCCACCGCAGCACCCAGTTTGTCCGCCAGTGCGTACAGGTGCTTGAAGTTGTCGCCGTTCTGCATGCCGCGGCCGCCGGAAACAACGATCTTGGCAGCGGTCAGCTCCGGACGATCGGACTTGGCCAGCTCTTCGCCAACGAAGGACGATTTGCCTGCATCATGAGCAGCAGAGACCGCTTCGACCGCAGCCGAACCACCTTCTGCGGCTACCGGATCGAAACCGGTCGCACGCACGGTGATGACCTTGACCGACGCGCTCGATTGCACGGTGGCAATGGCGTTACCGGCATAGATCGGACGCTTGAAGGTGTCAGCCGATTCAACCGAAACGATTTCGGAGATCTGATCCACATCCAGCTGCGCCGCAACGCGAGGCAGGATGTTTTTGCCGTTGGAGGTCGCGGCAGCCAGGATGTGACTGTAGCCAGAGGCCAGTTCGACAACCAGCGGCGCAACGTTTTCCGGCAACTGATGCGCGTAGGCAGCGTTGTCGGCAACCAGAACCTTGGCAACACCTGCGATTCGGGCAGCAGCTTCAGCCACAGCGCTCACGCCGGAACCGGCCACCAGGACATTGATATCGCCACCGATCTTCTGGGCAGCAGCAATGGTGTTCAGCGTGGCAGGAGCCACGGCTGCATTGTCATGTTCAGCGATAACCAGGATAGTCATTTAGATTACCTTCGCTTCGGTTTTCAGTTTTTCGACCAGTTCAGCCACAGACTTGACCTTGATACCGGCGCTACGTGCTGCCGGCGCTTCAACCTTGACGGTCTTGTTGGTCGACGCCGTGGAAACGCCCAGAGCATCGGGAGTCAGCGTTTCAAGCGGCTTTTTCTTGGCCTTCATGATGTTGGGCAGCGAAGCGTAACGTGGCTCGTTCAGACGCAGGTCTGTGGTCACGATAGCCGGCAGGCTCAGGGATACGGTTTGCAGACCGCCGTCGATTTCGCGGGTCACGGCAACCTTGTCGCCCGACACTTCGACCTTGGAAGCGAAGGTACCTTGCGGGTAACCGCTCAGGGCAGCCAGCATCTGGCCGGTCTGATTGTTATCGCTGTCGATGGCCTGTTTACCCAGGATCACCAGCTGTGGCTGCTCCTTGTCGACCACAGCCTTGAGCAGCTTGGCGACAGCCAGGGAAGTCAGCTCTTCGGCGGACTCGACCAGCACGGCACGGTCAGCACCCAGCGCCAGGGCAGTACGCAGTTGCTCCTGTGCGGTAGTCGGGCCGATGGTAACCACGACGATTTCGCTCGCCACGCCCTTTTCTTTCAGGCGGACAGCCTCTTCCACAGCGATTTCGCAGAAGGGGTTCATGGACATTTTGACGTTGGCAAGATCGACGCCGGAGTTGTCCGCCTTGACGCGAACCTTGACGTTGTAGTCGACCACTCGTTTGACAGCTACAAGAACCTTCATGGATTCCTCACTCTCCGGTGAAAAGAAAGTCGCCCGGCATGACCAGACGATCGATATGTGTGCCCTCAACAAGCAATCGTTTCAGTGCAGGCATCGGGGATGTCTATCAAAACAACCGCCAAAAAACCGTATATAAGGCCAGATCACACCCATCAAGCGCCTCCATGGCGTGTAGAATGCGCCGCGCGCAATGGCCGGACTGCCTGCACTACGCTCACCTGATGCCTTTTCAGAGGTTTCATTGAACCTCGCTTCAGCCTACGGCGAGCGCAAAACCGCCCGTATCTTGACCGCAACGCCTTTTCCGGTCAATACGACATATCGGCCAGTCATGAGTCTCGCGTCTTTGATTTATCTGGCCTGCGGCCAATTCAAACGAACGTTTGTATTGGACCTGCAAAGTGGTGTAGATATAATGCGCTCCTTGAAAAGACGGGCAGGCATCTCATGCCTCCGCACGTCGGTTTGTACGCTTCATATAAAAAAATACCGTGAGCCTTGAGAGTAGGAGATAGCCTGTGGAACGCGAATACATGGAATTCGACGTCGTCATCGTCGGAGCCGGCCCTTCCGGGCTTTCTGCCGCGTGCCGTCTTAAACAGAAGGCTGCCGAAGCGGGTCAGGAAATCAGCGTCTGCGTGGTGGAAAAAGGCTCCGAAGTCGGTGCACACATTCTGTCCGGCGCGGTATTCGAACCTCGCGCCCTGAACGAGCTCTTCCCGAACTGGCAGGAACTTGGCGCGCCACTCAACACGCCGGTCAAGCGTGATGACATCTATATGCTGCGCAGCGCCGACACCTCCATAAAAGTACCTGACCTGTTCGTGCCCAAGACCATGCACAACCAGGGCAACTACATCATTTCCCTCGGCAACCTGTGCCGCTGGCTCGCCCAGCAGGCCGAAAACCTGGGTGTCGAGATCTATCCGGGCTTTGCCGCACAGGAAGCGCTGATCGACGAAAACGGCGTAGTGCGCGGGATCGTCACCGGCGATCTGGGCGTAGATCGCGAAGGTAACCCGAAAGAAGGCCTGTACACGCCCGGCATGGAACTGCGCGGCAAGTACACCCTGTTCGCCGAAGGCTGCCGTGGCCACATCGGCAAGCAACTGATCAAGCGCTTCAACCTGGACAGCGAAGCCGATGCCCAGCATTACGGCATCGGCCTCAAGGAAATCTGGGAAGTCGATCCGGCGAAGCACGAGCAAGGCCTGGTGGTTCATACCGCCGGCTGGCCGCTGGACGACCAGAACATGGGCGGCTCTTTCCTGTATCACCTGGAAAACAATCAGGTGGTAGTCGGCCTGATCGTCGACCTGTCCTACAGCAACCCTTACCTGTCGCCTTTCGACGAATTCCAGCGTTACAAGCACCATCCGGTCATCAAACAGTACCTGGAAGGCGGCAAACGCATCAGCTACGGTGCCCGCGCCATCTGCAAGGGCGGCCTGAATTCCCTGCCGAAAATGGTTTTCGCGGGTGGCGCATTGATCGGTTGCGACCTCGGCACCCTGAACTTCGCCAAGATCAAGGGCAGCCACACAGCCATGAAATCCGGCATGCTCGCTGCGGAATCGGTGGCCGACGCCCTGCTCGCCGGCAAGGAAGGCGGCGATGTCCTGACCTCGTACGTGGACGCCTTCAAGGCCAGCTGGCTGCATGAAGAACTGTTCGCCAGCCGCAACTTCGGCCCGGCGCTGCACAAGTTCGGCACAGTCGTGGGCGGCGCGTTCAACTTTATCGACCAGAACATTTTCGGCGGCAAGATCCCGTTCACCCTGCACGATACCAAGCCGGACTACGCCTGCCTCAAGCTGGCAGCCGACTCGAAGAAGATCGACTACCCGAAACCCGACGGCAAGCTCAGCTTCGACAAGCTCAGCTCGGTATTCCTCTCCAGCACCAACCATGAAGAGGAACAACCTTGCCACCTGAAGCTGGCCGATCCGAGCATTCCGCTCACCAGCAACCTGCCGCTCTATGACGAACCGGCCCAGCGCTACTGCCCTGCCGGCGTCTATGAAGTGATTACTCAGGAAGATGGCGAGAAGCGCTTCCAGATCAACGCTCAGAACTGCGTTCACTGCAAGACCTGTGACATCAAGGATCCTGCGCAGAACATCACCTGGGTGACGCCGGAAGGGGCTGGCGGGCCGACTTACCCGAACATGTAGGAAACAAGCTGCAAGTTTTTAGCGGCAAGCTGCAAGAAAGCCCCTTTTGGGGCTTTCTTGTTTATGCAGGAATTCGCAGATAGGTGCTTTCTTCGACGGGGTTACGCTCGAAGTAGCGCTTGTATTCGCGGCTGAACTGGGATGTGCTCTGGTAGCCGACAGCGTGCGCGACCTGGGCCACGCCCATTCCCTGGGCGACCAGCATATGCTGGGCCTTGAGCAGACGCAGGCGCTTGAGGTATTGCACCGGCGACAGCAAGGTGCTGCGCTTGAAATGCTCGTGGAATGTCGAAGCGCTCATGTTCGCCTGCCGCGCCAGGATATCGATATTCAAAGGCTCGGCGTAATGGCTGTGCAGGTACGCCAGAGAGGCCGCGATCCGGGCGAAATGACTCTGCTGCGCAACCAGCGCCCGCAACACGCCCGCCTGTGGACCGCGCAGCGCCGCATACAGCACCTCGCGTAACCGTGACTGCCCCATGACGTGGCAATCCAGCGGATCATGCAGGCAGCGCAGCAATCGCTCCACACTCTCGCGCATCGGCGCGTCCAGCACCGCCGAGGTCATGGACTCCGGTGTCTGCGCCTCGATGGTGTGATCAGGCACCGGCCCCATCAACTGCACCAGTTCGCCCAGCATGACACGGTCAATCGCCACCGAAACGCCGAGCAATGGCGCTTGAGGCGTGGCAAAGGTTTCGCACATGAAGGGCACGGAAAGCGCCTGCACCAGATAGTGTCCGGCACCGTAATCCAGCGTGCGCGAACCGAGGCTGGCCAACTTGCCACCCTGAGCGACGATCATCAGGCTCGGCTCATAAATCTGCGGGCTGCTGGCCACATACTCATAGGCCGAGACCACCTTGACCTCCGGCAATAACGTCGTCACAAATCCGGGACTCGTGGCCAGAGGCTTTATCAAGGAAACAAGAGTGGCATTGGCATCCTGGGGATGAAGTCGCGACATGGAACACCGGGTAGAGAATCAGACATGCGTATCATCGCAGATATCAGCTTCACAGCCATGCCTGAGCGACCAGGTCCGGAGGAATAGGCATGACTCACGGAGGAATGCTCATGGCCTTCAGCGGCCCGTCCCCGGAAAATAGCCACCACTATTCACCCTTGATCCGCGAGGAACACCATGTACAAAGCCATCGGTTACGCCGCCCAGTCAGCCACCGCGCCCCTCGCCCCCATGACCTTTGAACGTCGCAGCCTGCGGGCCAACGACGTCGCCATCGAGATCCTTTATTGCGGCGTCTGCCACTCCGACATTCACCAGGCACGCAACGAGTGGGGCATCGCTGTTTACCCGCTGATGCCGGGCCACGAGATTGTCGGCAAGGTCACGGCCACCGGCCCGAACGCTGGCAAATACAAAGTGGGCGATCTGGTGGGCGTCGGCTGTATGGTCGACTCCTGCCAACAGTGCTCGGCCTGTCAGTCGAATCTGGAGCAGTATTGCCTGGAAGGTCCGACCATGACCTACGCCACGCCTGATCGCGTGGACGGCAGCAACACCATGGGCGGCTATTCCAACAGCATTGTGGTTCGCGAAGAGTTCGTGGTCAGCATCCCGGAAAAACTCGACCTGGCTGCTGCCGCACCGATTCTCTGTGCCGGCATCACCACCTACTCGCCCCTCAAGCACTATGGCGTCAAGGCCGGCGACAAGGTCGGGATTCTCGGCATGGGCGGCCTGGGCCATATGGGCATCAAGTTCGCCAAGGCCATGGGCGCTGAAGTCACACTCTTCACGCGCTCGGCCTCAAAAGCCCAGGAAGCTCGCCGTCAGGGTGCCGATCATGTGATCGTCTCTACCGACGCCGAACAGATGAAAGCCGCCGCAGGTCGCTTCGACTTCCTGCTGGACACCATTCCTGTGCAACACGACCTGAACCCCTACCTGGAAACCCTGAGCTTTGACGGCGTGCATATTCTGGTCGGCCTGATCGAGCCGGTAGAGCCGCCAATCCACGCCGCCCATCTGGTGATGAAGCGCCGCGTGATCGCAGGCTCGCTGATCGGCGGAATTGCAGAAACCCAGGAAGTGCTGGACTTCTGCGCGGAAAACGACATTACCTGCGATATCGAAATGCTGGATATCCGCAATATCAACGAGGCCTACGAGCGCATGCTGGCGGGTGACGTGAAATACCGCTTCGTGATCGATATGGCGACTCTGCAGGCATAAAAACCCCGCAGGAGCATTCATTCGCGAATGAATTCGCTCCTGCGCAGCTACCCGCCCAGTTCCGCCGAAAGCCTCGCCGCCGCCTGTTTGATAACCGGCACCAGATCGGTCATCTTCTCAAGCGGCATATAAGGCACAGTGCTGGCAATACTGAGAGCCGCGACAATCTGTTTGCCCGCATCGCGAACCGGAGCAGCAACACAGCGAATCGACGGCTCGTTGTCCTCCAGATCGAAGGCATAGCCGCCCTGCACATACTCTTGCCTGCGCTGACGTAACTGTTCCCAGGTCTGCTGCTCGTGGGTCGGCCACTGCGGGTTCTTTCCTGCAACGGGCAGGCTGATTTCATACAGCCTTTGCCACTCCTGCTCCTGACTGTCCAGCAGCAGCGCCTTGCCGATGCCTGTGCGCACCAGCGGCATGCGATGCCCTACCCGGGAGCGCATCTCCGGCCCGTTACGACCAGGGTTCTTGTGCAGATAAAGCACCTCGTCACCGTCGCGAATCGCCAGATGCACCGTATCGCCGGTCAGCTCTGACAACTCGTCCAGATAAGGTCGGGCCAGAATCGCCAGTGGCACTTCTTCCCGAGCCTGGAAACCCAGCTCGATCAAGCGAGGCCCCAAGAGATAGCCCACCTGAGGCAAAACCCGCAGATAACGCTCCTCGACCAGGCAACTGACCAAACGGTGTGTCGTGCTGCGCGTCGTACCGATCAGGCTGGAAATGGCTTTCAGGTCCCTGGCACCACTGGCAACGGCCTGCACTACCGCCAGACCGCGCAACAGGGTTTGCGTCCCGGTCGGTGCGGAGTCCTTGCCCGCGGTGCTCACGGACGTGAGTGGATCATTGTGCATATCAGCCCTTATAAGATCGGAAAGCTGGCGGCATTATCGTCGCCAGTTCCTCTGCATGCCAGTGATCACCATTCGACACACGCTCACAAGCGCAGACAGGACAAAGACTCCTCGTGTCCTGATCGGCATATCCCACGTTGAAACCTGCCAATAGATTGGACTTTTAGGTGATTGGTGCCACAGTTGATATCACTGCAACATCACTAATTCGGCAATCACGACGTTAGAGAGGACTACTCGATGATTCGGGCCCCATCTTCACTGACTTTGCGTAGCTGGATCTGGAGAGCATTCCTGAGTACCTCTCTCATACCGCTGATTGTGGTCGAGGTCGCGTTGCTGGCCGCGTACTTCCTGAGTAATCAATCCATCAGGGATTCTCAGAGAGAGTATTTGCATCACAGTGCCGCTCGCGAGCTTCAGGCATCCGTCATGCAGAGCGCTGAAATCATCGAAGGCCAGCTAGTGCAGCTCAGCAGCATGGCCACCCTGCTTGCCAGAACGATAGAGACAGAACTGGCAGAAGACTTGCCCTATCACCCAGCCGAACTCACCATCAGCCCCGACGGCGCACGCTACAGCGCTACCGATGACGGCGGCGCAGCCTCCTTCTATTCAAGTATCACACCTCTGGATCAACAGGATCTCGACAAGGTCTATCGTCTCAGGCATGTCGACTTCATGATGAAAACCCTTAAAACCGGAAACCCTTCGATTGTAAGCCTGTACTTCAACAGCTCCGATGGCTATAACCACATTTACCCTTGGTTCAATACGCTGTCGCAATACCCTCACAATATGGACTCGACCCGGTACAACTTTTATTACCTGGCCGATGCCGCCCACAATCCCGCACGACAGACTGTCTGGACCGATGTTTATCTGGATCCGGCAGGCCATGGCTGGATGATGTCTGTCATAACGCCGGTTTACAAAGACGATACCCTCGAAGGCGTGGTGGGAATTGACATCACGGTCGACACGATTCTGCAGCGAATCGCCAGGCTACATGTGCCGTCGGCGGGTTATCTGGTACTGGTAAGCAATAAACTGAACATCATGGCGCTACCAACGGCAGCAGAACGTGATTTCAGTCTGTCGCAGATGAAAAGCATCATTGACTATAAAAGGATGAAGCACGATCACTTCCAGCCAGACGGCTTCAACCTGACCACGCACTCAAACCTGGAACCATTGGTCGATGCACTGCGTAAGCAAGCCAAAGGGTTGCTGCCAATTCAGTTGAACGACCATCCTCATCTGGTGAGCTGGAGCGATATCCTGCCAGCAGGGTGGCATTTACTGGCCGTGGTCGACGAAAGTGTGATCATGCAGGAGACACAACAGTTGGCCAGGCATTATCAGGATATCGGCTACCTGATGGTCGCCGGCCTGATAGTCTTTTACTCATTATTTTTCGCGTTCTTGTGGTTCCGCTCCCGAGAACTGAGCAATCAACTCAGTACGGCCATAATCGGGATTTCAAACATGCTGGAGGAAATCGGCAAAGGTAAATGGAGCCCACCCCCCGGCCGCACCAGAATAAAGGAACTGGCAGCCATTTCGGAACAGGCACTGGCTATGGGTAGCCAACTGGCTCATGCCGAAGCCCGCCGGGGAGCAGCTCAACAACGCTTGGAACTGGTCATTGAAAGCGCTACCGAAGGCCTCTGGGAATATCAGCCATCGACAAACCTTTTCAGCTTCAAAGGCGCGCTGTGTGAGCGCTTCAACCTCCCCGTCCATCCTGTTGACTCCGAACACTTGTTGGCGCGAATGCCTGAAGAGGATCGTAAAAGATTCTGCCAGTTCCTCAGCGCAACCCAGAACAACGAAGACCATGTCGTCGAAGTCGAATTTCGCCTGTCGACCAGACAGGATGAAATGGTCTGGCTGCTTTGCCGCGGCCGGACCCTCTCGGGCCTGCATATATCCATACCTCCCGTAGCAGGCACCTGCGTCGACATAGAAGCACTCAAACAGGTTGAGCAATCCCTGCGGGAGAAGACCATAGAGGCTCAGGCCGCCAGTCAGGCAAAATCGCGCTTCATATCCGGCATGAGTCATGAACTCAAGACACCGTTGAATGCCATCCTCGGCTTCGCTCAGCTTCGCAGAATGAAACTGGCCTCTACAGACACGAAAAATGCCGATGATCTCGCCGACATGAATGAAATCATCAGTGCCAGTGAACATTTAAGCCAACTGTTAGACGACCTTCTGGACTGGTCTAGCTTACAGGCCGAAGCCCCTCATCTATCGCTCAGACCGGTCGATGCAGCTGTATTGGCACAAGACTGCCTGAACATGATTCGTACCCAGACCATCACCCAAAGTATCAAGGTTGAACTGCGCCTTCCCGCTCAGTCTTGCCTTGTGCTGGCAGACAACCGACGCCTCAAGCAGGTATTGATCAACCTGCTTTCCAACGCCATCAAATACAACCGCAAGGGAGGCTCAATCGTGATTGGAGTAGATATTGATAAAGCCTGCCAGATGGCAAGTCTTTTCGTGAGTGACAGCGGCCCGGGCATCGAGCATGAACTGCAGAAACAACTGTTCAAACCCTTCCAGCGTCTGGGCAAGGAAAACTCAGCCATTAAAGGCACTGGAATCGGGTTAGCGCTGTGTCGAGAACTGGCAGAGTTGATGAATGGAGAAATGGGAGTCACCAGTGAACCAGGAGTGGGTAGTCACTTCTGGATAAGTTTGCCGCTCTTTCAGGATGGCGTCATCGCCAAACCGGATACGCATGAATTCAAATAACAGCCTGCACACACATCTTTGAGGCTATCCATAGGAGTGACGTAATGTTTTCCAGGATAAGAAACGATGCCGTGATTGTCATCATCGACGATGTGGCCACCAATCTGCGGCTGCTGGAATCCTGCCTCCGTGCTTTCGGCATGCACCGATTCGAGACATTCTCCAACTCCCTTGAGGGGCTGCAGTGGTGTCAGGCCAATGACTGGGACTTGCTCCTTCTGGATATCGATATGCCAGCACCGGATGGTTTCGAGATTCTTGACCATCTGAACACCAGAGACAGAACGGCCTCTTCGATCATTATTGTCACGGCACTGAACGATCCTCAAAGTCGCCGTATAGGTCTTGAAAAAGGGGCCAACGATTTCATTTCAAAACCAATCGACCTGCCAGAAGTGCTACTCAGGGTACGCAGTTGCCTGGAGCTCTCACAAAGTGGTCGTCTTCTACAGAACGCCAAGCGAGAACTCGAACAAAAGGTTGAACAACGCACAGCCCAACTTCAGGAAAGCTACCGTGCCATGCTGAAAAGCCTGAGCCGTGCAGCCAGCTACCGCGATGACGACACAGGAAGCCATATCCTTCGCATTGGTGCATCAGCGGCCTTGCTGGCCAGAGCCATCGGCATGCCCAGTGCCTGGTGCGAACTGATCGAACAGGCAGCACCGATGCATGATGTTGGCAAGATAGGCATTGCCGATAGCATTCTGCAAAAGCCGGGCGCACTCACGACTGAAGAACGCCAACACATACAGACCCACGCTCGCATCGGTTATGAAATTCTTTATGACGCCAACGGTTCGGACCTGACAGACATGGCTGCAGAAATTGCGTTAGGGCATCACGAAAAATGGGATGGGAGTGGTTATCCATCCGGTTTGAAAGGAGAAGACATTCCACTGAGCGCAAGAATCGTTGCCCTGTGCGACGTATTTGATGCATTGCGCATGCCACGCCCTTACAAACAGCCCTGGACACTGGAGGCAACCACTGCCTACATAAAAGAACAATCCGGGCAGCATTTCGATCCACTCCTGACAGACATATTCTGCGGATTGCTCGATAAGGTCGAGAGACTCAGGCTGCAAGACCTGTCAACTCCCGAACAGTGAAAACCGTTCGGGACGCCACATGGCAGCACGAAATGAAAGCCCCGTTGCAAACAGCCATAGAGTGTCAGTCATTGCACAAATCGATTTTTTCTCCTTCCGATATATGAAAGGACAGACTGCAAGATAAAAAATGCGAACTATGCTGAAGACAAAAATGGAAAGCTGAAAGCGTCCATTACCGCAGAGTCGCATGACTGGTCATTCGCGAGTGGACAGGCCCAGTGGTCAAGAACCTGAGTATTCCCCAGCTACGCCCTTCCCTCTACCTCACACTTGCGGTCGGCATCATAGTGTCTCTGCTGAGTGCCTGGCTGGTGGACATACAGAACAGGAAATATGTCCTCTCACGCTTGACCAACGAAGCAGAAAGCCTCGCGCAAGCAACAGTAGAAAGAGTCGATCTCTATCAATACGGACTTCGCGGTGTACGAGGCGTAATCCTTACTGCCGGTGAAAACATAAACCGTGACCTGTTTTATCGCTACAGCCAGACCCGCGATATCAGCAAAGAGTTTCCCGGCGCTCGGGGATTTGGATTCATTCGCCGTGTGGCGACCGAAGAAGAAGCACTCTTTCTGGCCCGTGCCCGGGCAGACGGAAAAAAAGACTTCAATATACGAGAGCTCTCGCCCAACACAGGCGAGCGATACGTCATTCAGTACATAGAACCCGTCGATCGAAACCTGTCCGCGATAGGGCTGGATATAGCATCGCAAGACACTCGTCGCCAGGCAGCCCTGAGCGCGATGAAAACCGGGAAAACAACCCTGAGCGGCCCTATTACATTGGTTCAGGAGTCAGGAAAACCGCAGCAATCCTTTCTGATACTTCTTCCCATCTATAAAGACGGTAAAACTCCAGAGGATGAAAAAAACCGCGAAAACAGTTGCCTAGGTTGGAGTTACGCTCCGCTCGTGATATCCGAGGTGTTGGCCGGGATGAATATCGACCCACAAAGACTGACCATTACACTCAGCGATATCACCGAAGGTAATGACTCATCGCCTTTTTACACGACAGACAGAGCGCCCCATGAAACACCCGATGAGATCAAGACCGAGAAAACAATCCAACTATATGGGCGCATCTGGAAACTGACTACCGCTGCTCAGCCTGCCTTTGCCAGCAGTCTGAACCTGACTTCACCACGTTCAGTCATGTTGAGTGGGCTGTTGATCAGCGCCTTGCTGGCATTGTTAGCCAGCTTGATGGAAACGGCCTCCATAAGACGCAGACAGTACTCCAATCAGCAGGCCCGGATAAGCACCATCGTTGAAAGCTCAACCGATGCAATCATTGGCAAAGACCTTCAAGGGGTAATTACAAGCTGGAATCACGGCGCGGAAGTGATGTTCGGGTATTCCTCTGAGGAAGCGATAGGACAAACCATACGAGAGCTGGTCACGCCAGACGCTCTGGCCCAAGAAGAAACAGAAATATTATCCCGAATACTGGATGGCGATCGTTTTACCAATCACCACACCGTGCGACAGCATAAAGACGGTCATCTCATTGATGTTTCACTTAGCGTATCGCCCATCTTTGCTTCCGACGGTTCAGTATCCGGGGCCTCCAAAACCGTACGAAACATTTCCGAACAAAAAGCTGCCGAAGCCAGAATTCAGGATCTGAATGCCGATCTGGAGCGCCAGGTATCAGAACGAACAGTCGAGCTTGAAAAGCTCAATGTGCTGTTGGGCAGCATACTTGAATCAGCCTCGGAAATATCAGTTGTCGTCACCGACATGCAAGGCATTGTGAAGATCTTCAATCGCGGTGCCCAGAATATGCTGGGTTACAGTGCAGATGAAGTGATTGACCACTATACACCGAGCCTCTTCCACCTGGAATCAGAAGTAATAGAGAGGCAATCTGAACTGTCCGCGTATTTCCATAAACCTATTGAAGGGATTAGAACCTTTGTAGAGATTGCAGAACAGGAGGGATCGGAGACTCGCGAATGGACTTATGTTCGCAAGGACACCTCTCATATAAACGTATCACTGTCCGTCACGGTGGTCCGTCATCTTGACGGCAGTATTGTCGGCTATCTCGGTATCGCAACAGATATCACCTCACGCAAAACCTTCGAGAAGGAGTTGGCCAGCAGCTTGGCAACGACTCGTGCCATTCTGGCTACGGCTGTAAATCCAGTAATAACCCTGGATGGTGAAGGTATTTTAAAGACCTACAACCCTGCTGCAGAACGTGCATTTGGGTACAACGGCGATGAACTGGAAAGTATCAACATCAGGGAACTGATGCCCAGACTATTTACGGATCAGGGCGATACCCCTGTCAGTGACTTCCTCACCCGGCAATGTGTCGAAAACTATAGTTCTGGCCTGGAGGTTGGAGTATTAAGAAAAGAGGGCAGTTCATACCCGGCTCAAATGAGCCTGGGCATAATGGGCACCTCTGAAGACCCCATGTTTGTGGCAATCGTAGCGGACCTTACCGAGCAACGGCGACAACGCGACGAAATCCTTGCGGCTCACGACCATACGACATTGGCTGCAGAAGTCGCCAATCTGGGCATCTGGAACTGGGACCTGATCAAGGCACACCTTGAATTCAACGATCAGATGTACAAGCTCTATGCGCTCCCCATTGAACTGCAAAATGGCGGGCTGAAATATGAGCATTGGAGAGCCCGCGTCCATCCCGACGATATCGAAGAAACCGAACTTAAACTCAATAACGCCATACTGGGTATCGGTGTCTACGACCCGATATTTCGTGCACTTCTGCCCAATGGAGAAATTCGTTTCATCCAGGCAGCGGCGCGCGTTCATTACGATGCAACAGGAGCGGCAACACGAATAACCGGTATTAACCTTGATATAACCGAAGAAAGAAAGCTTCAAACCTCACTGCGAGAAGCCAAGGATCTGGCAGACGCCGCGAGCGCTGCCAAGTCATCGTTCCTGGCCAATATGAGCCATGAAATCCGTACCCCCATGAATGCCGTACTGGGCATGCTGCATCTAGTCAAACAGACCGATCTCAATCGGCGACAGGAGGACTACGTCACAAAAGCCCATTCGGCGGCAACGTCATTATTAGGCCTGCTTAACGATATCCTGGATTACTCCAAGATAGAGAGCGGAAAGCTGATTCTGGATATCCATGCGTTTACAGTGGACTCTCTATTGCAAGAGCTCTCGACCGTGTTGTCCGGCAATCAGGACGGCAAGAATGTCGAGATCATGTATGACCTGGATTACAACATTCCAGGCATCTTGATCGGAGACCGGATGAGGCTACAACAAATTCTCATCAATCTCGCAGGCAATGCGTTGAAGTTCACGCCTCAGGGCCAGATCACCATCGGCATCAGAGAGGTGCTCCGAAAACCTGAAAGCATTCGTTTGCGAATCTCGGTCAAAGATACTGGAATCGGTATAAGCGAAGCACAGCAACGCATTATCTTTGATGGCTTTACTCAAGCAGAGGCCTCCATTTCTCGCCGGTTCGGCGGTACAGGGCTTGGACTGGTCATTTCGAGACGCCTCGTCCAGTTAATGGGAGGGGAATTGCAGGTAAGCAGCACACTGGGAAAAGGAAGTTGTTTCTGGTTCGAGATTGACTTGGCCATTGACAGTGATAGCTCCCTGATTGACCTGTGCGGCACATTCAAAAGAGTCTTGAACATCCTGATCGTGGACGACAATCAAGAGTCCGCCGTTTCTCTGACACAAATGATTACAGCGCTTGGATGGCGAGCAGAATGTGTCAACAGCGGACTCAAGGCTGTGGAGCGAGTTCGCGAAGCCGGTTTTAAAAACCGGCATTACGATGTCGTGTTGATGGACTGGCAAATGCCAGAACTTGATGGATTGGAAGCCGCCAGAATCATTCAAGGCATGACAGATGAGCCGGGAATCATAATGATTACGGCCTTTGGCAGCGAAGTATTGGCCAGGGAACAGAACAACCTTACTTCTGTTTTTTCGGATGTTCTGGCAAAACCCGTGACCCCTTTCCAGTTGAGCAACGCGATAACGAGAGCACTCGAAAAACCCTCCGCCCCTGTCAGCGCCATAGAGAAAAAGAACAAGAGTCTGGAAGGTGTCCGCGTACTGGTCGTGGAAGATAACTTTTTAAATCGACAGATCGCCTCCGAATTGCTGGCAGCCGAAGGTGCCGTCGTCGCAATGGCTACAGGTGGGCTGCAGGGCGTTCAAGCAGTGCTGGAGTCCAGACATCCTTTTCATGCCGTATTGATGGATATGCAAATGCCCGATATCGATGGGCTGGAAGCAACCCGCCGAATCCGCGATGACAAGAGATTCGCCACGCTCCCGATTCTGGCGATGACTG
Organism: Pseudomonas sp. FG43; assembly: GCF_057809175.1. Classification (NCBI taxonomy): domain Bacteria; kingdom Pseudomonadati; phylum Pseudomonadota; class Gammaproteobacteria; order Pseudomonadales; family Pseudomonadaceae; genus Pseudomonas; species Pseudomonas sp. FG43. The sequence continues at coordinate 7,532 of NZ_JBMDJL010000023.1, read as the reverse complement.
CCAATGTCACTCAGGATGATCAAGTGGCATGTTTGAGAGCCGGCATGAACGACCATATTGCGAAGCCCATAGACAACGAACGCCTGATTTCATGCCTGCTGAGCCATATTTCAAACGTTGCCCCTCCTCTTCATGGCGAATCAGGGACACCTCGGTTATCCGGCCCCGTCGTGGAAGAGAGAGGCTCTATTCTGGCGCGATTCGGCAACAACACTTCTCTTATCAGGCAGGTTCTGAGTAGCTTCCTGCCGAATACGGAAATTCAATTAACAGCCTTGGAAAAAGCACTACTCGATCACGATCTCACCGCAGCCCTTAACCTTCTGCATACCCTTAAAGGCAGCGCATCAACGATGGGAGCAAAATCACTCTCCGAACTGGCCGCCGAATCGGAAAAGTCGTTGAGATCCAGCGCACGCAACGAGGCAGCCCATACGATTTCTCATCTCGACATCCCAGCATTTCGCAAAGTGCTTCACGACAACGAGCAGGCTCTACAGTCCATGTTCCACGAAACAGAAAGCCCCCCCGCTCTTGTTGGTACAGCGTCAAACACCGAGGGCTGGGAAAGCAGACTGAAAACACTCAGAGGATTGCTTGGTGCTGGAAACCTCGACGTCCTTGAGCAGATCGATACGCTTACCCAAGGGATTCCCTTTATTGAAAAGTCTCAGCTTCAACTGCTCATCCAACGAATAAACGAGTTGGACTTTCGCTCAGCACTAAAAATTATCGATGACTACAGCCGGAAACCGGAAGAATGAATTTCATCCATGACGTGTGGGAACCCGGGATCATTGCCAGACCCAAGATTCTTATTGTCGATGATCAGGCAAGCAACATTTTAATTCTCAGGGAAATATTTCGAGAGTCCTGCGACATCATCATGGCGACCGACGGCCAGCAAGCGTTGACGTTGTCTGCCACTCAACTTCCGGATCTGGTACTGCTGGATGTCGTCATGGAGGGGACAGACGGACATGAAGTATGTCGTCAACTGAAAGAATCGCCACTGACACAACACATCCCCATCATTTTCGTCACCGCCAAGCGAGATGAACTCGATGAAGTACAAGGCTTTGAATTAGGGGCTGTGGACTTTATAACCAAACCCATCAACCCAACGATCGTCAGAGCCCGCGTCATTACTCACCTCACGTTAAAACTGCAAAGCGATCTTCTCAGGCGCAGTGCATTCACCGATGGATTGACAGGCGTTTCCAACAGGAGAAAGTTTGATGACATGTTCGAGCAATGCTGGCGTCAGAGTGAACGCAACAGCACTCCCCTTTCCCTGATAATGATCGATGTCGACTACTTCAAGCTCTACAATGACCGGTACGGCCATCAGGCAGGAGACCACTGTTTGAAGTCCATTGCCCACTCCTTGTCAGAACTGATCCGACGCCCTTTTGATCTACTGGCACGTTATGGGGGAGAAGAGTTCGTTTGCATCTTGCCCCATACCGATATTTCAGGAGCGGCCAGGGTAGCCGAATCCATGAAAGACGCTGTTGATGCCCTCGGGATGGAACACCTGAGCTCCGATATCGGGCAGAAAGTCACCATTTCCCTTGGAGTTGCCAGCACTATTGCGACCCCCGCAACAACACCGGATGCCTTTTTACGAGAAACAGACAGTCAGCTCTATATGGCCAAGAAGTCTGGTCGTCATCAGGTGGTCGCTGCTGGGGGGTGAACACCGGGTTTTAGTTTCACGCTCAAGGGCCAGAGCGGGCCTATGAAAAGCTGGCGGCATTATCGTCGCAAGCTCTTCTGCATGCCAGTGATCACAACTCGATACGCTCCACCTTGCCCACCAGCAGGATGTAGGACAGCGCGCCAATCAGCGCCAGTATGGCGATATAGGTAATTGCAGGCGCAAAGGAGTCGCCCGACGCCAGGAAGCCGATCACGATAGGTGTGGCAATGGCCGCCAGGTTACCGATGAAGTTGAAGGTGCCGCCGGTCAGCCCCAGCAGACGGGCCGGCGCCAGGGTCGAGACCAGTGACCAGGTAATCGATGCCAGACCATTGCCAAAGAACGCCAACGCCAGAAACGCGATCACCAGAGGCGTGGATTCCACATAGTTGGCACCGATGATCGATGTCGAGATCAGCAGACCGGCAATGATCGGTAGCTTGCGAGCCAGACCAATACTGTGGCCGCGACGGATCAGCCAGTCAGAGAAGAACCCCGAGCAGAGCACGCCGACAAAGGCTGCCAGAAACGGCAGCGACGCCAGTAGCCCGGACTTGATGAAGTCCATGCCGCGGTACTTGACCAGATAAGTGGGGAACCAGGTCAGGAAAAACCAGAGGGTCGAATTAAGGCAGAACTGCCCCAGATAAATGCCCCACAGCTTGCGCTGGCTCAGCACTACACCCAGGTCCTTCCAACTGAAGCCACGCTTCTGCTTTTCGGTATCGACCTGAATATCCACCAGCCCGCCACCTTCGCGGATCAGGTCGATTTCTTCCTTGTTGATGCCTTTGAAATCACGCGGTTCACGATACACCGCATACCAGATCACGGCCCAGAGTATGCCGACGCCACCGGTGACGACAAACACCATATGCCAGCCGTAATGAGCTTGCAGCCAGGCCAGTACCGGGGTCAGGAACGCCAGGCCGACAAACTGCCCCGAGGTGTAGAAACCGATGGCCGTCGCCCGCTCACGCTCGGGAAACCAGGTGGTGACCACGCGGCTGTTGATCGGATAGGCAGGCGCTTCAAGCGCACCCACGGCCATGCGCAGCACGAACAGCGCAATGAAACTCGCCGCAAAGCCCAGCATGACGGTAGCAATCGACCACAGCAGCAGCGCGGCGGTGTAGAGAATGCGCGGCGGAACACGATCCACCAGCCAGCCGCCTGGAAGCTGCATGGCCGCGTAGGTCCAGCCGAAAGCCGAGAAAATCAGGCCGACATGAACCGGATCGATGCCCAATTCGCTGGTCAAGGCCGGCGCCGCGATGGACAGGTTGCTGCGGTCCAGATAGTTGATCACCACCGTAATGAACAGCAGCACCATGATGAAGAAACGCTTGCGAGTAGGCGTGACTAAAGACGCCGCCCCTTCGAGAGTGCGGGTTTGCATGAAGATTGCCCCTTGTTGGATTTATGTGAGGACTGCGTTCTGCAATGCCTGATCGTGCAGCGCACAAGGGCTGCACGATCATTCAGATCTCCATCACCATTCGGCAAAGCTGCCGTCGGCATGACGCCAGATCGGGTTGCGCCAGCGATGACCGATGGCAGCACGTTCCTTGACGTACTCTTCATTGATCTCGATGCCCAGGCCCGGCCCGTTGGGGATCTTCACCATGCCCTTTTCGTAATCGAACACTTCGGGGTACTTCACATAATCCAGCAGGTCATTGCTTTCGTTGTAGTGAATACCCAGGCTCTGCTCCTGAATGAAGGCGTTGTAACAAACAGCATCCAGTTGCAGGCAGGCCGCCAGCGCAATCGGCCCAAGCGGGCAATGCAGCGCCAGCGCGACGTCGTAGGCTTCGGCCATATTGGCGATCTTGCGGGTTTCGGTGATACCGCCTGCATGAGAGGCATCCGGCTGGATGATATCGACGTAGCCTTCGCTCAAGACCCGCTTGAAGTCCCAGCGCGAGAACAGCCGCTCACCCAGAGCGATAGGCGTGCTGGTCAGTGGCGCCAGTTCCTTGAGCGCTTCGTAGTTCTCGCTGAGGACCGGCTCTTCGATGAACATCAGCTTGAAGGGGTCCAGCTCTTTCATCAGCACCTTGGCCATGGGTTTGTGAACCCGGCCATGGAAGTCCACGCCAATGCCGACATTCGGCCCGACCGCATCACGCACCGCCGCAACGTTGGCCAGTGCCAGATCGACCTTGTCGAAGGTGTCGAGAAATTGCAGCTCTTCGGTGCCGTTCATTTTCACGGCAGTGAAGCCTCGCCCTACGGCCTCTTTGGCAGCACGTGCGGTATCGGCTGGCCGGTCGCCGCCGATCCATGAATAGACGCGGATCTTGTCCCGCACCTGACCACCCAGCAGATCACTGACCGAAACGCCCAATGCCTTGCCCTTGATGTCCCATAACGCCTGATCGATACCGGCCAGCGCGCTCATGTGTACAGCGCCGCCACGGTAGAAACCGCCGCGATACAGCACCGTCCAGATATCCTCGATGTTGCGCGGGTCCTTGCCGATCAGGTAATCGGAAAGCTCCTCCACTGCCGCAGCGACGGTATGGGCACGGCCTTCGACAACCGGCTCGCCCCAGCCGACAACACCGTCATCGGTTTCGACTTTCAGAAAGCACCAGCGTGGCGGAACGATAAAGGTCGTGAGCTTGGTGATTTTCATGTGTGCAATTTCTCTCTTATTAGGTAGGGGAAGAAGCGCTCGGCGCGCCGGTCAGTTGGAAGTCAGTTCATGCCAGGCGCTGACGTAAGCCTTGGCGCGCAGCTCCACATCCGCCGCGCTCATGCCCGGCTTGAACAGCCCGGAGCCCAGGCCAAAGCCTTTGACGCCAGCATCGAGGAAGACCTTCATGTTCTCCGGCGTAATGCCACCCACTGGCAACAGCACCGTTCCGGCTGGCAATACCGCCAGCCAGGCCTTCACCACCGCAGGCGACATTTGCTCGGCCGGAAACAGCTTGAGCACATCGGCGCCTTCGGCCAGAGCCGCAAAGGCTTCGGTCGGCGTGGCGACACCTGGCGACAGGAACAATCCGGCAGCCTTGGCCGCACGCAAGACCTTCGGGTCGCTATGTGGCATGACAATGACCTGACCGCCCGCCTCCTTGACCTGATCGACCTGCTCCGGTGTCAGCACGGTTCCGGCACCGACCAGACAATCGGCAGGCAGGTACTGGCGCAACAGAGTGATGCTGTCATAAGGCTGCGGCGAGTTGAGCGGCACCTCGATCACCCGGAAACCGGCCTGATACAAGACCTCGCCAATGGCTGGAGCTTCTTCGGGACGCAGGCCGCGCAGAATCGCGACCAGTCCGTTTTCCTTCAGGGCTTGCTTGAGCATTTCACACCTCGTAGGGATCTGTTGAAGGTCCGGACGCGATAAGGCCGGCCTGAACGGCCACTTGCCACAGGCCTCTCTCGGTCGCCTGCATAGCTGTGGTCACCTGATCGAAACCGCAAGCCGTAAGGCCGCGTGTGTAGCGTGCGCAAAGCGACTCGCTGCCGATCAGGATCACGGCAGGCAGTTGCTTCAGGCTTTTTTGCTGGATTCTGGTCAGGGCATCCAGCTCATGCCCGATCAATAGGCCGGACAGATAGTCAGGCTGGGCGCTGGCATCAAGCTGGCCGGTCAGGCCCAGGGTCCGGGAACTGAAAATGGTCGAGAGCAGACCGGACGCGCCCTCTGGCGACAGGGCAATGGACAGCCCGCAGTCGAACGCATTGGTATCGAAGGTTTCGCCGGGCCGCATGGTGCGGCCGAGAATGGTGTGCCCGCACAAGGCGGCGTATACCTCGCCGGTCATGAAGGTATCGAAATGGACGATGCAGCCTTCAACCACACGCACCCATTTGGAGTGGCTGCCGGGAAGACCGATCAACAGCGATCGACGGGTCGACTCCTCATCAAGCGAGGCAAGTACGCCAAGCACCTGGGTTTCTTCACCACGCATCACATTGGGCAGGGTCGAGCGCTGCAATACACCGGGGATGATATGGATATCGACGCCGCGCAGGCTGCGCACGGTCTGCAAGGCTGCGCTCAGTTCACCGACGCTGGCCGGAGTTTCCCGGTACACCGCCTCGCGCCAGCCCTGGGCACTGCCCACCATGCCGCAGGCAATCACCGGCAGATCCGGTTGCGCATCGAGCCAGTCGCCACAGGCCTGATCAAAGGCCAGTTCAAAACCATCGCTGCACATGGCACCTGCGATCAGCCGGGGAGTATCCGGCAATTGCATGATGCCTGCGCTCAAGGAGCGTTGTTCCAGGACCTGGCCGTGTTCGCCAAGTCGATAAGCACGAAGTGAGGTTGTCCCCCAATCGAGCGCGATCAATTGCGCCGCCATCGCTTCACCTGTTGTTTTTTTAAAAGTGAGTGCGAGGCGGACTATAAGCCCATCGAACGATAAATCTCAATATGTAATTTTCAATCCCATATATAGGGATTAATTTAAACCCTGCCTTGCGTCGTAATGCGCTAACGTTGGTAACGTCTCTCTAAATACCCTTTCCCTCGGCAGCCTTGCCGCAGTGGTAACGTGCCCGACATATCGACGCCCCATCCCTCAGCACTGCCCTCCTGCGCTGTTTGCAGCCTCAAACGCCCTTCAAGGAACCCAAGCCATGAAGCGATTTCTTGTGCTCGACAGCTTTCGCGGGCTTTGTGCCCTTGCGGTGGTCCTGCATCACTTTCATGCAACGCAAAGCGTCACTGAGCTGCCGTTTTTCCAGCACGCCAATTACCTGGTGAATTTTTTCTTCGTGCTCAGCGGCTTTGTGCTCTATCACATCTACGCCGACCGACTGGGCAGCACCGCACAGCTCAAACGATTTGTGATTGCACGCATCTGCCGCCTGTACCCGCTGCATCTGGCGACCCTGCTAGCGGCTCTGCTGTTCGAGTTCCTGAAGCTGGCCGCCGAACAACAGGGCATCCTTTTTGCCGCGGGCAGCTTTACCGGCCCCAGAGCTGCCGAAGAAATCCTGCCCAATCTGTTGCTGCTGCAATCCTGGTGGCCTGGCTTCAATCAGCTGTCGTTCAACTTCCCGTCATGGAGCATCAGCGTCGAGTTCTATCTGTACCTGCTCTTCGCCCTGATTGCCGTCGGGATACCAGGGATGTCGCGGCAGATATTCGCGGCCATCGCTGTTCTGGCTTTCGTCGCGCTGTACTTCAAAGACACCTTCTTCAACGAAGGAGCACTGACAGGCCTGGCGTGCTTCTTCAGCGGAGTAATGACTTATCGGTTGTATGCAAGATTCAAAGGCTTTGAGTTCCACAAAGGCTGGGCGACCTTGCTGGAGGCACTGAGTCTGGTTGCGGTGTACATGGCGATCACCTACAGCGGCCCCTCGCAGAACATTTCCCTGAGCCTGCTGTTCTGCTGGGTGATCGGTCTGTTTGCCTTTGAGGCTGGCGGGATTTCGCGAGGGCTGTGTACCCGGCCATTCAAATGGGCTGGCACCCTGTCCTTTTCGATCTACATGACTCACACCATCGTGCTCTTCTCCGTGACGACGGGCCTGATGCTGTACGGCAAGATCACCGGACAGGAACTGTTGATCGACATTCCGAGTGAAATCCCGGGCGTTGCTCTGCGCTACATCCACACACAAAGCATGGCGCTCGACAATCTGATCATTGCGATCAGCCTGGGGATGGTATTGCTGCTGTCGATGCTGACGTACCGCTATATCGAGCTACCGGGCATTGAACTGGGCAAGGCATGGGGTCGCAAGGTCACGGGTACTGCCGACGCCCGAGCACAACACCAGGAAACGGCCCCCTGAATCGCAGTGTCTAGTCCTGAAATAGGTTTACACCTGTTTCAGTCTCAAAACGCCCGATGCA
>NZ_JBMDJL010000022.1:0-117415 GCF_057809175.1 Pseudomonas sp. FG43 | reverse complement strand
CGCCGGAAGTGGGGCGAATTATAGAGACATTAAATCGCCCGTCAACCGTTAATTTAAGTTTTATTCCAAATTGAGGGTAATACGCCCGAAAGCCTTCTTCCCGGCCTGGCAAACATGAGTAGCGCCTACCTTGAAGATAAAGCTGCGATCAACAACCTCACCATCTATACGCACACCACCGGAAGCCAGCAAATCGCGAGCGACTGCTGAGTTCTTCACGAGGCCTGCCTTATTAAGGACGGCTGCCACAGGCATATCTTCAGTCGCGCCGACAGAAATTTCCGGCAAGTCGTCTGGCAGCTCACCGTCTTTCATACGGTTACCCGCAGAGCGATGAGCAGTCGCCGCAGCTTCTTCACCATGGAAGCGAGCCACAATCTCTTCGGCGAGCTTGATCTTGATGTCACGAGGGTTTGCCCCCGCCTCGCACGCCACCTTGAACTCATTGATCTCTTCCATGGAGCGGAAGCTCAGCAATTCGAAGTAGCGCCACATCAAGGCATCAGGAATGGAAACCAGTTTGCTATAGATGACACCCGGCGCTTCCTGGATCCCCACATAGTTACCCAGCGACTTGGACATCTTCTTGACGCCGTCCAGCCCTTCCAGCAAAGGCATGGTCAGAATGCACTGCGCTTCCTGGCCATAGGCACGTTGAAGCTCGCGCCCCATCAACAGGTTGAATTTCTGGTCGGTACCACCAAGCTCGACATCCGCACGCAACGCGACAGAGTCGTAGCCTTGCACCAACGGATACAGGAACTCATGAATGGCGATCGGCTGATTGCTCTTGTAACGCTTGTCGAAGTCGTCACGCTCCAGCATCCGCGCCACGGTGTACTGCGAAGACAGACGAATGAAGTCAGCCGGGCTGAGCTTGTCCATCCATGTGGAGTTGAACGCGACTTCGGTCTTGGCCGGATCGAGGATCTTGAAGACCTGGGCCTTGTAGGTCTCGGCGTAATCCAGAACCTGCTCGCGCGTCAGCGGAGGACGAGTCGCACTTTTGCCGCTAGGGTCGCCAATCATCCCGGTGAAGTCGCCGATCAGAAAAATGACCTGATGCCCCAGATCCTGGAACTGGCGAAGCTTGTTAATAAGGACGGTATGACCCAGGTGCAGGTCGGGCGCCGTAGGATCGAAGCCCGCCTTGATTCGCAGCGGCTGACCGCGCTTGAGTTTGGCGACCAGTTCGGCCTCGACCAGGAGTTCATCCGCGCCACGCTTTATAAGCGCAAGCTGCTCTTCAACCGACTTCATATCAGCCCCCAATTTAAAGGGAACCAACCATACAAGATCAGAGCCCAATTACAAGTTTTTGCCCGGCATACGGCCACGAATCGGAGACCGATACGTAAGCAGGGTTGCTTCGGGCTGGATTTGGTTATATTTTATACAGTTATTTCATCTTCATCATGTCATTCATCTTTTCCATTTCACCTTTTTCAAAGTCAAATTACTTATGATCGACACGCCACCGCCTAAAGCGCCCCCGCTTTATCCGAAGAGCCACCTGCTCGCTGCAAGCTGCATTGCTGCATTGCTGAGCCTGGCCCTTCTGGTATTTCCTTCCAGCGAAGTTGAAGCGAAACGAACCAATCTGGTTCTTGATCTGGAAACACCTGCTGATCAAACCGCACAAGACCAAGACGCTCAGCAAGACACCCAAGCCACACCTGAAGGCACTGTTTCACCATTTGCCCAGATCGATAACGGTGAGAATCAGTCCCGGGAAAACGCTTCTGCTCAGCCGCAATCCCCCGCTACAGATGTAAAAGGCCCCAATCACAGGGAGGTCGTAGTCGCCAAGGGCGATACCTTGTCCACCCTGTTTGAAAAGGTCGGGCTGCCCGCCACGACGGTGCATGAAGTGATGGCCAGCGACAAACAGGCCAAGCAGTTCAGCAAATTGCAGAACGGTCAGGTTCTCCAGTTCGAGCTTTCATCTGACGGCCAGCTCAACCAGTTGCATAGCAAGCTCAGCGAACTGGAGACCATCAGCCTCTCCAGAACGGATGCCGGCTTTACGTTCAACCGCGAAGTCAGCAAGCCGACAGTCCGTGACACCTATGCTCACGCTGTCATCAACAGTTCTCTGTCCTTGTCGGCCCAGCGCGCCGGCCTGTCCCACAGCATGACCATGGATATGGCCAATATTTTTGGCTACGACATCGACTTCGCCCAGGACATTCGCAAGGGCGACGAATTCGATGTGGTTTATGAGCAAAAAGTAATCAATGGCAAGACTGTCGGCACCGGCAATATCCTCTCTGCCCGCTTCACGAATCGTGGCAAGACCTACACCGCCATTCGCTACACCAACAAGCAAGGCAATACCAATTACTACACCGCTGACGGCAACAGCATGCGTAAGGCCTTCATCCGCACACCGGTAGACTTCGCACGCATCAGCTCGATGTTCTCCATGGGCCGCAAGCACCCGATCCTGAACAAGATCCGCGCCCACAAAGGCGTCGACTATGCCGCACCACGCGGTACGCCCATCAAGGCGACTGGCGATGGCAAGGTCCTTCTGGCCGGACGTCGCGGCGGGTACGGCAATACCGTCATCATTCAGCACGGCGAGACTTACCGCACGCTGTACGGACACATGCAAGGCTTCGCCAAAGGCGTACAAACCGGCGGAACAGTCAAGCAAGGTCAGGTGATCGGCTATATTGGAACAACCGGCTTGTCGACAGGCCCGCACCTGCACTATGAGTTCCAGGTCAATGGTGTCCACGTCGATCCGCTGGGTCAGAAACTTCCGATGGCGGACCCGATCGCCAAATCCGAAAAACAGCGGTTCATGCAGCAAAGCCAACCGTTGATGGCGCGCATGGACCAGGAAAAGGCCACTACACTGGCCTCTAATAAAAGGTAATCCATGGCCTTCTTCTATATAGGTGTGATGTCCGGCAGCAGCCTCGATGGGATAGATATCGCCCTATTGGAGCAGGATGATCGTCCAAGACTCCTGGCGACTCATTACATTCCGATGCCGGAAGATCTGTATGCCGAATTGCTCGGCCTTTGCTCAAGCGGCGCGGATGAACTTGCACGCGCTGCCATTGCCGAGCAGAAATGGGTAAAGCTGGTAGCACAAGGCGTCGCGACCCTGCTGGAAGAGCAGAACATGGTTGCCGGCCAGATACGCGCTATCGGCAGCCATGGCCAGACCATTCGTCATGAACCGGGACGCGGCTTCAGCATTCAGATCGGTAACCCTGCTCTACTTGCCGAGCTGACTGAAATTACCGTGGTCAGTGACTTCCGCCGTCGTGATATCGCTGCTGGTGGCCAGGGCGCGCCATTGGTTCCCGCCTTCCATGAAGCATTGTTCGACGACAATAAAGATCGCCGCGCCGTGCTGAACATCGGCGGTTTCAGCAACCTGAGCATCATTGAGTCAGATCGCCCGGTTTCTGGTTTCGATTGCGGGCCAGGCAACGTGTTGCTGGATGCTTGGATACAGTCGCAGCGTAACCAGAGCTTCGATAAAGATGGCGCATGGGCCGCCAGCGGTCAGGTCGAGCCTGCACTGCTAAAAGGCCTGCTGAGCGATCAGTTCTTCCTGACCAAAGGTCCGAAGAGCACTGGCCGTGAAGTCTTCAACCTCGGCTGGCTGCATCATCACCTGTTCCAGTTGCCGAGCATTGCGCCGGAAAACGTACAGGCGACACTGCTTGAGCTGACCGCACTGACCATCACCGAGTCGTTGCAATCGGCACAATCCAGTACCAGCGAGCTTCTGGTGTGTGGCGGCGGTGCCCATAACGTGGCGCTGATGAACCGACTGGCAGCGCTGTTGCCGGAGACGAAAGTCAGCAGCACCGCAAAATTCGGTGTTGATCCTGACTGGGTCGAAGCCATGGCGTTTGCCTGGCTGGCGCATTGCTGCCTGGAAAGCGTACCGGCCAACCGACCAACGGTAACCGGAGCCAGAGGGCTGCGGGTACTGGGCGCCATCTATCCCGCCTGACGGGATGGCAGAATGAAAAACGCCGCGCATATGCGCGGCGTTTTCATATGAAGCGATACACGGATCAGATAGAGAACGAAGAACCACAACCACAAGTGGTAGAGGCGTTCGGGTTCTTGATCACGAAACGCGAGCCTTCCAGACCTTCCTGATAGTCCACTTCAGCACCAGCCAGATACTGGAAGCTCATTGGATCGACAACCAGGCTAACGCCTTCACGCTCGACGACGGTATCGTCATCCGCAACATCTTCATCGAAGGTGAAGCCATACTGAAAACCGGAACAACCACCGCCCGTCACGAAAACGCGCAGTTTCAGGCGATCGTTGCCCTCTTCATCGACCAGGGTTTTCACCTTGTGCGCGGCTCCTGGGGTGAACTCCAGAGCTGTAGGAGTAAAGGATTCGACGCTCATGTCAGATATCTCCCGGCGTTAAGCCGTCATAATGCGTAATGACGGGCATTATCCGCTTCTCCTAGAAAACTGGTCAACTATTGAAGTGAAGAGCAGTAGCAAGCGGTCAAGCTACAAGCCGCAAGTGCTTGTAGCTTGTAGCTTGTAGCTTGTAGCTTGTAGCTCAAGGCATCATGCCTGCGTGCGACAGGCCTGCACGCTCGTCCAGACCGAACAGGATGTTCAGGTTCTGTACCGCCTGGCCCGACGCGCCCTTGACCAGGTTGTCGATGACCGACAGCACGACAACCAGATCTCCGCCCTGTGGACGGTGAACGGCAATGCGGCAGACGTTTGCACCACGCACACTGCGCGTCTCGGGATGGCTGCCTGCCGGCATGACATCGACGAAAGGCTCATCGGCGTAACGCTTCTCGAACAGCGCCTGCAAGTCCACCGACTTGTCGGCAACGGTTGCATACAGTGTGGAGTGAATGCCACGGATCATCGGCGTCAGGTGCGGCACAAACGTCAGACCCACATCGCCGCCTGCGGCGCGACGCAGACCCTGGCTGATTTCCGGCAGATGGCGATGGCCTTTGACGGCATAAGCCTTGAAGCTTTCGTTGGCCTCCGAGTACAGCGAGCCAAGGCTCAGACCGCGACCGGCGCCACTGACACCCGACTTGCAGTCGGCGATCAGGCGAGAGTTATCCGCAAGGCCCGCTTCCAGCAAAGGCAGGAAACCCAGCTGAGTTGCGGTCGGATAGCAACCCGGCACGGCAATCAGGCGTGCATTCTTGATTTGCTCGCGATTGACCTCAGGCAGACCGTATACGGCATCCTTCAGCAGTTCAGGCGCACCGTGTGGCTGGCCGTACCATTTGGCCCACTCGACCGGGTCTTGCAGACGGAAGTCTGCCGAGAGGTCGATAACCTTTGTGCCCGCAGCCAGCAGTTCGCCTGCCAGAGCGTGAGCAACACCGTGAGGCGTGGCGAAGAACACAACGTCACATGCGCCAAGAGTCTTGACGTCCGGAGCGCTGAAAGCCAGGCCGTCGTAATGGCCTCGCAGGTTCGGGTACATGTCGGCTACGGCAAGTCCGGCCTCCGAGCGAGAGGTAATAACGACCACTTCTGCTTGCGGATGCTGTGCCAACAGACGCAGCAGCTCGACCCCGGTGTAACCCGTGCCGCCGACGATACCGACCTTGACCATAACCTGCCCTCAACGAAACAACTGGAAAGCCGTCGATGATATGGGCCTATCGCCTCTGCGACAACCGACAACGTGACGTATGGACACGCAACCCACTACTATTTGCCCACCGTGAACCTGGGGATAACTAAAAAATGCTCTTCTTATGGATCAAAGCGCTTCACATCGTATCGATGGTCTGCTGGTTTGCAGGCCTGTTCTATCTGCCGAGGCTGTTCGTCTACCACTCAATGAGCGAGGACACCGTCAGCAAGGAACGCTTCAGCGTGATGGAGCGCAAGCTGTACCGAGGCATCATGGGGCCTGCCATGATCGCCACGCTGATTTTCGGCGGCTGGATGATCAGCTTCAGTCCGTCCGGGTATTTCAGCCAGGGCTGGATGCATGCGAAGCTGACGCTGGTTTTCCTGCTCATCGGCTACCACCACATGTGCGGCGCACAGGTAAAACGCTTCGCCCGTGGCGAGAATGGCCGCAGCCATGTGTTTTATCGCTGGTTCAATGAAGTCCCTGTAGTGATACTGCTGGCTGTCGTCATTCTGGTCGTCGTCAAACCGTTCTGATCAATACCGGGCGGCCATGCCTGTAGTGGCTGCCCGCGCTACACCCTGATACCGAGACAAGGAAGCCCTTGATGGCCGATACCCACTTCAAGATCATGTTTGAAGGGCAGTTGCGTAATGGCGTTGAGCTGGAAACTGCAAAACTCAACCTGGCCCAATTGTTCAAGAGTGAAACCTCGGCCGTCGAGAGGCTGTTCAACGGCACGCCTGTATCCCTCAAGCGCGGGCTGTCTCAAGCAGATGCCCAGAGGTATATCCAGGCGCTCAACGATGCAGGCGTCGAGGCCCGCATAGAGCCCGACCCGGCAATCAGCCTGAGCCTGGATGAAGTTGATGAGCCAAAACCCTATCGTGCTCCCGTAGAACCCTCCCCGGCAAGCTCGCCCTACGCGCCCCCCAAAGCTCCTGTCACACCTGAACTACCCGAGCATTCGACGCTCAAGGTGTTCAGCATCGAAGGCCGTATCGGGCGCCTGCGCTATCTGGCCTGGAGCCTGGTATTGATAGTCGCGGGCCTTGCAACACTAGGTGTCTGCGTCTCACTCATGAGCGTTTCATTGATTGGCGGCGGGCTCTTGAGCACTGTAGCCTTCGCCGCATTCGTCATCCTCAGTGTGCAGATGGGCGTACAGCGTCTGCACGATGCGGGCTGGTCGGGCTGGCTCTTGCTGCTAAACCTCGTGCCCGTAATTAGCGGTATCTTTCCATTCGTGATGGTGCTCATACCGGGCACAAAAGGCCCAAACAAATATGGTCCTGTGCCACCACCGAACTCGAATGCCGTAAAAGTACTGGCCTGCCTGTGGATTGCCTTTATCACGCTGTTCATCACAATCATGCTCAACAATGGTCTCGATGCCGTGAAGAATGAACTCGAGACCACAGCCAGCGAATATGAACAATCCCTGCCTTATGATGATGACTCCGACAGCGATGAGGCCCTGCCTGCCCCGTCAGTCCCCGGACAAAGGCTTTGATTTAAAGCAGACACCACGTAATACGTTGCTCATGAGCCGACACCAAAAATGTCGGTTGCAATACGTTCAATGGAGAAATGCATGACCCGTTACGCCCTGATCACAGGCGCTTCCAGCGGTATAGGCCTGGCCATGGCCGAAGCACTGGCACGTCGCGGGCACAATCTGCTGCTGGTCGCCCGCCATCGCGATCGCCTGGAAAGTATTGCCATCGAACTGACCCAGCGCTTTGGCGTCGAGGTGCTGTTTCGTGCGTGCGATCTGGGTGAGCCGCTGCGTCTTTCAGGCTTCCTGCTGGAGCTGGAGGATGGCGCCCATCAGATCGATCTACTGGTCAATAGTGCGGGCATCGGAACTTGCGGTCCGTTTCTGGCCCAGGAGTGGGCTGCCGAGCAGGACCTGATAGACCTGAATATCCTGGCCCTGACTCGCCTGTGCCATACCGTTGGCAACTTGATGGCGTTGCAGGGTGGCGGACAGATTCTCAACGTGGCCTCGGTGGCAGCGTTCCAGCCCGGACCATGGATGAGCACCTATTACGCGAGCAAGGCTTACGTGCTGCACTTTTCCGAAGGATTACGCGAAGAGGTGAAGAAAAACGGGGTAAAAGTGTCGGTGCTTTGCCCTGGCCCGACTCGTACTCCTTTCTTTCGCACGGCTCAGATCAACGTGAACGACAAGAAGATGATGACCCCCGAAGAGGTGGCACTGTATACCGTACGCGCGCTGGCAAAAAACAAGGCTGTTATCATCCCCAGGCTGCGTAACAGGTTATGGGCATTCAGCCCGCGGTTGGGGTCGCGCTGGCTGGTTCGTCAAATCAGCGGCTTGATCAACAAGGCCTGCTGCCCACGCTGAGTGACAAAACGTTATCGCCCAGTAAACTCGACTTCATTGGCGCAGGGCTTTTGACCGGCCATGCCCCATCCACCCAAAAGGAGCAAACGGCTGTGGATACTTTGTTTACCAAGATCATCAACCGGGAAATACCGGCCAGGATCATCTACGAAGACGATCAGGTACTGGCCTTCCACGACATCGCCCCTCAGGCGCCCGTGCATTTTCTGGTCATCCCGAAAAAACCCATTCGCACCCTCAATGACCTGACCGAAGAAGACAAAGGCCTGGCAGGCCATATCCTTTTCACGGCGCAACGGCTGGCAAAAGAACTGGGTTGCGAAGAAGGTTTTCGCGTTGTCATGAACTGCAATGAACTCGGTGGACAGACCGTTTATCACATTCACATGCATGTTCTGGGTCAGCGTCAGATGAACTGGCCGCCGGGCTGAGCCTGTTTTTTCAATAACTTGCATCCTGTCGATGCCCTTGAGCGGCCCTGGCAGGATGATCCAGCTCAAGCCTGAAGGCTCTGATTGGGGTAAACTGGCCAGCATGGACCTATCCGGAGGTGCCCATGGCTACCGAACGTCACTACTCCCCCCTTGATCGTCTTCTGTTGCAGGCCGACAGCGCAATGCGCACATTGCTGCCCTCAAGCGGACATTCTCATCGGCCTTCCCCTGCCATTCTGCGCCCCGAACACAAAATGAATGATGTCGACACTCGGCATGTAGCCGGCTTGATGCGCATCAACCATACCGGTGAGGTCTGCGCACAGGCGCTGTACCAAGGCCAGGCCTTGACCGCCAGGCTGCCCAAGGTGCGCAAAGCCATGGAGCACGCTGCCGAAGAGGAAATCGATCATCTGGTCTGGTGTGAACAGCGTATTCATCAATTGGGTAGCCACACCAGCGTGCTCAATCCCCTGTTCTATGGCTTGTCCTTCGGAATCGGTGCGGCTGCCGGCTTGATCAGCGATAAAGTCAGCCTGGGATTTGTGGCAGCGACTGAAGATCAGGTCTGCAAACATCTGAACGAACATCTGGAGCAGATACCCGCCGAGGACGGAAAGTCCCGGGCGATTCTGGAACAGATGCGCATAGACGAAGAACAGCACGCTGAAACCGCGCTGGACGCTGGCGGCTTTCGCTTCCCTGCCCCGGTCAAGTTCGGCATGAGCATCCTGGCCAAAGTCATGACCAAGAGTACGTATCGGATCTGACATTCTGCCACGCATGAAAAAGGCGCCTTGATCGGCGCCTTTCCTGTTTGCACTGAAATCAGACAGCCACGTTACGGCCGTAGAAGATTTCCAGCATTTCATGCTTCACCTTGGCGGTGACCTGCTCGCGCTGCTCGGCAGACAGGTTGCTGGTCGCGTCGCCGAACAGGTAGTTATCCAGTTCAAACTCCTTGAGCAGCATTTTGGTGTGGAACAGGTTCTCCTGATACACGTTCACATCGGTCATCTGGTAACCGTTGCGGGTGTCTTCGGAGAGGTAGTTCTGGATCGAGTTGATCTCGTGATCGATAAAGTGCTTCTTGCCTTCGACATCACGTGTGAAGCCACGAACGCGATAGTCGACCGTCACGATGTCGGACTCGAACTTGTGAATCAGGTAGTTCAGCGCTTTGAGCGGTGAAATCACGCCACAGGTCGACACATCGATGTCCACGCGGAAAGTCGCGATCCCATCGACCGGGTGAATTTCCGGATAGGTGTGAACCGTAATGTGGCTCTTGTCCAGGTGGGCCAGAATGGTTTCCGGCAGTGGACCTGGCGACTCTTCGATCTGGCTTTCGGTAGGTGTTACCGGTTGCTCGGAGATCAGAATGGTCACACTGGCGCCCTGCGGATCGTAATCCTGACGAGCGATGTTCAGGATATTGGCACCAATGATATCGACAACATCCGTCAGAATCCGCGTCAGGCGTTCTGCGTCGTACACACTGTTGATGTACTCGACGTAGGCCTGCTGGTCTTGCGGGGTTTCCGCATAGCAGATGTCATAGATATTGAAGCTCAAGGTCTTTGTCAGGTTATTGAACCCGTGGAGCTTGAGTTTGCTTTTCACCGTTAAAAACTCTCTATATATGTGCGGCGCCAGCCGCGTGATCAAGCATGCCCGTCAGATGAGACGCACTCAGCTGCGTAGGACGGTTAACACCTCTTCGCGTTGGCGATTTTGGTTGTCTGTTCTGGCGCAGCAGCAGAAAACCAATGCATGCCGCGCCTGAAAAAGTCGCGCATTATGCAGACGTCGGAAGCCGTCTGCCAGAGTGTGCGCCGTTTTTATGATCGTTGGATGTCTGTATCAGCCCAGTTCGACAATTTCATAATCGTGGGTGATCTCTACACCGGCATTGCCCAGCATGATCGACGCTGAACAATACTTCTCGGCCGACAGCTCGATGGCACGCTTGACCTGGGCCTCTTTCAGGCCGCGCCCCTTGACGACAAAGTGCAGATGGATCTTGGTGAAAACCTTGGGATCCTCGCTTGCACGCTCGGCCTCAAGGAAGGCTTCACAGCTTTCGACAGGCTGACGGGACTTCTTGAGAATGCTGACGACATCGAAGTTGCTGCAACCGCCCAGACCGATAAGCACCATCTCCATCGGGCGTACACCCAGATTGCGACCGCCGCTTTCAGGCGGGCCGTCCATTACCACTACATGACCGCTACCGGACTCGCCGAGGAACATGGCTTCGCCAGCCCATTGGATGCGTGCCTTCATCGCCAGACTCCACTGCTAAAAAAAGGGTAGCCAGCTTAGCACAGGCCCATGATTTCACTGGAAGTGCCTCTAAAAATGCTTTTTACGGACAATGTGTAGGAAAAGTCTTAAATGACCTTAAACCCTCGTCGAAAAGCTGGCGAGAATGCCAGTGCAGCCGATACCTATAAAAGTGCCATTTGGCGAAGAGTCTTTTTTCGGAATACACGCATGGTCGCAATCACCTTGACACCAAAAATAAAGAGTCTCGAAAAGCTTCTCCCCTATGCCCAACGTCGTCGCTGTGCCGCCAAGAGCAATATCATCTGCGCTGGCGAGAAATCCGAGTCGTTGTTCATCATCCTCAAGGGCTCGGTGACGATCCTGATTGAGGACGAGGAAGGCAGGGAGATGATCGTCGCGTATCTCAACAGTGGGGATTTCTTCGGCGAGCTGGGGCTATTCGAGCAGGCCGGCCATGAAACCGTACGCAGTGCGTGGGTTCGCGCCAAGACCGAGTGTGAAGTGGCCGAGATCTCTTACTGCAAGTTCCGCGAACTGACGCACCAGGAGCCAGAAATACTCTATGCCCTTGGCGCCCAGATGGCTGATCGTCTGCGCAATACGACGCGCAAGGTAGGCGACCTGGCTTTCCTCGACGTGACCGGCCGAGTGGCCCGCACATTGCTGGATCTGTGCCGGCAACCGGATGCCATGACTCATCCCGATGGCATGCAGATCAAGGTCACCCGCCAGGAAATCGGGCGTATCGTTGGCTGTTCGAGAGAAATGGTCGGGCGCGTGCTCAAGGCTCTGGAAGAACAACAACTGGTCGACGTCAAAGGCAAGACCATGGTGGTGTTCGGAACCCGCTGACCCCAGTGCAGCTCAGAGCCCGGCCAGCAGTTGCCGGTAAGACTGACTCAGGCGCTCAAGAACATTGAAGTCGCCCTCGGGAAAGGCCTCATACAGCGCAATATGACTTTGGGCACGTACCCGCGCCTCAAGCTCACATAGCTCATTGAAACGGTTGACGGCGGCCACCATCTGCTGGCGTTCGTCATTCAGCAGCAAGGCGCCATGGGCCAGCACCACAGGTCGTGTTCCACCCTGGCTTTGACGCCAGCGCTGGGCTGTACCGACCATCTTGCGTCCATCGAGGTTGACGTTGAAGCGCCCGTCACAGAATGCGCCGTCCACCTCACCCAACGAGGCCTGACCTCCCAGCTCAGTCAACAGATCCAGAATCGGCTGACACAAACGCCGGTAGGCGATTTCTATTCGGTCCCGATCGGCATCCTTGCTCGGTTGGGCGTAGACCAGGGCAATGTTCACGGTCGCAGCGGATTGCGGCACCGGCTCACCGCCTGTTTCGCGCAACAGGACAGGCCAGCCGCTGTCTGCAAGGGTTTCACTGGCCTCGGTAAAGCCGGGCAGGCGACTCATCCGGCGTGGCATGACCAGCGCCTGATCAGTGGGGCGCCAGAACAGCAGCCCATGATCCGAGTCCCCGGCGCACACCGACGCCAGCAGGTCCTGCTCGGCCTGCAGGCCTTTTTCGATGCAGATGTCGACTACCGACATGATCTACGACTCAATCAAGGGCCGAACCACTGACAGGTACACCACGCTCCGGGAAGAACAAGCGCTGCAACTCGGCTCCAGGCTGCTCGGCACGCATGAAGGCCTCACCCACCAGGAACGAATACACATCGCTGATTTCCATCAGCTCAACGTCAGCACGGTTGAGGATGCCGCTCTCGGTAATGACCAGTCGATCACGAGGAATACGCGGCAGCAGATCCAGCGTGGTTTCCAGGCTCACCTCGAAAGTATGCAGGTTGCGGTTGTTCACGCCGACCAGCGGCGTATCGAGCGTCTTGAGCGCTCGCTCCAGCTCATCGCCATCATGAACTTCAACCAGTACGTCCAGACCGACACCTTTGGCAACCGCCGCCAGTTCGGCCATTTTCACGTCATCCAGCGCCGCCACGATCAACAGGATGCAATCGGCGCCCAGAGCACGGGCTTCGATCACCTGATACGGGTCGATCATGAAGTCCTTGCGGATCACCGGCAGCTTGCAGGCTGCACGGGCTTCCTGCAGATAGGCATCGGCGCCCTGGAAGAAATCGATATCGGTCAAAACCGACAGGCAGGTCGCACCGCCAGCCTGATAGCTTCTGGCGATTTCAGCAGGCTGGAAGTCTTCCCGGATCACGCCTTTGCTTGGCGAGGCCTTCTTGATCTCGGCGATAACCGCCGGATGCTTGCTTCTGGCCTGTTCGATCAAGGCAGTAGCAAAACCACGAGGCGCATCGGCCACCGCCGCCTGCCGTTCCAGCTCTGCCAGGGTCACAATGGCACGACGAGCAGCCACTTCCTCGGCTTTACGGGCGAGAATTTTTTCCAGTACGGTTGGCACACTCATCCTTCATTCTCCTGCTTGAATACCGCCGTGAAAGCACCCAATTCATCCAGCTTTTCCCGGGCAAGGCCGGTATGCAGGGAATCGTGTGCCAGTTCTACGCCTTCTTTAAGGCTGGAGGCATGATCAGCAGCATAGAGCGCCGCACCGGCATTGAGCACGATCATTTCCGAGGCCTTCTGCCCACTTTCGGTTTTGCGACGGCCCAGGGCGTCACGAATCAGCTCAAGCGAGGCTGCCGGACTTTCGACAGCCAGGCCATACAGGCTCTGGCTTTTGATGCCCAGATCTTCGGGTTGTACAGAGTACTCGGTGATTTCGCCGTTCTTCAGTTCAGCGACAAAGGTCGGTGCCGCGAGGCTGAACTCGTCCAGACCGTCCTGGGAATGCACCACCAGCACATGTTTGCTGCCCAGGCGGGACAGGACTTCAGCCAATGGGCGGCACAACGCCTGGTTGAACACACCCACCACCTGATGGCGAACGCCAGCCGGATTCGTAAGCGGGCCGAGCATATTGAACAGGGTGCGCAGCCCAAGATCGCGCCGGGGGCCGGCCGCATACTTCATGGCGCTGTGATGCGACTGGGCAAACATGAAGCCGATACCCACGCTGTCGATGCAACGTGCGACCTGAACCGGATCGAGATTCAGATACACACCCGCGGCTTCCAGCAGATCGGCACTGCCGCTCTTACCTGAAACGGCACGGTTACCGTGCTTGGCGACCGTACAGCCCGCAGCCGAGATCACGAATGCCGAGGCGGTGGAGACGTTGAAGATGTTTGCACCATCGCCACCCGTTCCGACGATATCAACGACCTTGTCCAGGGACTGAAGCTCGACCTTGTTTGCCAGCTCGCGCATGACCGAGACGGCACCGACGATTTCATCGATGCTTTCGCTTTTCATCCGCATGCCCATCAGGAAGGCGCCTATCTGCGCTTCCGTGCATTGGCCTGTCATGATTTCACGCATGACATCGCGCATCTCGTCAGTGTTCAGGTCCAGATGATTGACGACGCGGTTAAGCGCGGTCTTGATATTCATTGGCGTACTCATGAAAAGTCCTCCTGACGACTGCCGCCGGTCTGCTTGAGGAAGTTGGCGAACAGCTCATGCCCCTGCTCTGTCAGGATCGACTCGGGGTGGAATTGCACCCCTTCAATATTCAGTGTCTTGTGGCGCAGCCCCATGATCTCGTCAACCGAACCGTCTTCAAGCGCGGTCCAGGCGGTGACTTCCAGACAATCAGGCAATGTATCGAGCTTGACTACCAGTGAATGGTAACGAGTCACGACCAGAGGGTGGTTCAGGCCATTGAACACGCCCTTGTCTTCATGGACGACAGGGCTGGTCTTGCCGTGCATGACCTGACGGGCGCGCACCACATCCCCACCAAACGCCTGTCCAATGGACTGATGCCCAAGGCAAACACCCAGAATCGGCAGTTTGCCCGCGAAGTGAGTAATCACCTCAAGCGAGACGCCGGCTTCGTTGGGGGTACAAGGGCCTGGCGAGACGACAATGCGCTCCGGGTTCAAGGCTTCGATCTGAGCAATGGTCAGCTCATCGTTACGAATCACTTTAACGTCGGCACCCAGTTCACCGAGGTACTGCACGACGTTATAGGTAAAGGAGTCGTAGTTATCGATCATCAGCAGCATGTTGCTATCAACCTTTTGAATTTACTGACTTTATTCACGCCTTCCGAATTCGGACCCGCTTGCGTATCCACCGCTGGTCATAGCGAAACACATGACCTGACGGCATACATCAAAGGGTTGGAGGCATATAGGTACAGGTCCGGGCTGGCCGGAAAAGAAATAGTCAGGCGCGCCAACGCCAACGGGCGTGGGCCTTGATAACGCGCATCAAGAGTTTGCTGACAATCGTCACGGGAGGAGTCTCATCTATACGTTTCGGGACATTAACTTACCGAATCACACGGCGCAATATGATTGTGCCGGGGAAAGCAGGTCATGTATCCGATCAGATGACTTTTAGCGGGGCAGATCAGTGTCTGCGGGGACGGAAGGAAGTGTGCCGCTTGCGCGGAGGAGGGAACGCTGTGAAGCGGGAAGTGGCTTGCCGGCGAGAACTGTGTGAAGTCAAGAAAAATGCTTTGACTTCACCTGCCCTGTCGCCGGCAAGCCGCCTCCCACGGCTGCTGTGCTCTCACATTGGGAAGGCGAGAGGAGAATCAACGGGCTATCTCGCGGACATAGGCCTGACAGGCCTTGAGCGCAATCAATCCCTGGTCTCCGTCATCGGTGATGGCGACAACTCGTTGAGCAGCCGTTGGGTCAAGTTCGGCTCGCGTGGCTCCATGAACCAGGCTGCCGGAGGAGGCAACGGCTGACTTTCCAGCGCCACTGGCTGGAGCGGCGAGGAGGACTGACAACCGCAAATCAGAGGTAGCCAGGCGACTACGCAACTGAGCCTGAAGTTTCTGTGCATCGCTCAATTCCTTGTAGTGAGTTGCATCGTTGGTTTGCAGGCGGGCCTCCATGTCCCGCCGCAGTTTCTGCTGAGCTTCCTGCCAGGCGATGACCGCCCTGGAAGCAAGCTCGCGTTCACGCAGATGAATCCCGGCCTGTTCGGCCAATTGCCGACCGTAACTGTGCGCCTGCCATTGCCACGCAGTCCAAAAGCCAAGCCCCAGGCCACACAACATCGCCAGGACCACAGAGCGCAGATCCAGAGTCGTCATGACAACACCTTCAAAGCGCGTTGATACAAGGCTTCGCGATCCGCAAGACCATGGGTGCCGCCATTGATGCGCCTGGTGATCAACAGGAAATCCCCCTTGTCAGCCAAAGCATTCAGCCTGGCCCGATCCCAGAACCAGGCAGCGGACATGGCGGCATGCTCCGGTTGCTCGAGCAACTCGGGGCGATTGAGCAGATCCAGCCCCAGCGCTTCACCACACGCGACATAGTTCGCCCGGCCCGTCACCTGAATAAGCCCCCGTCCACGATAGAACTGACCATCATCATCGTCTTCAGGCGTATTACCCAGGCGCAACGCCAGTTGTCCCGTGTCGTACCGTTTCAGGTAATCATCGCTTCCCAGTTCCCGGACATAGCGCAACTGACCGGATTCGTGACCGATCTGTGCGATGAAAGCCGATACCTGCAACCGGGTGATGATGCTGTATCGGGTCATGGAGGCATTGAGAGCGGAAATGAAAACGCCGGCTTTAGAGCCGGCGTTGGGGAGGATTTGCTGGAGCTGTTGTTGAGTTATGGGCATGTAACCTCCATACAAAAAAGCCCCGATCCGGGGCTATTCGTCTTGCCTGAAAATCAATTCAGTCCTGTCACTGGACAGCCTTGAGAGGTTCGCCCCCACCTCCAGCAGTCAGCGCCCTGATCAGATCGATCACGGTGGCGACAACCGCCTTCGCCTGTTCGTGCTCGCCAGCAGCCACCAGGGCACGCACGCTTTCCTTGGCAGCAAGACGCGCTTCGCGGATCTGGTAAAGCATGTCGGCGGTATCCGCCGATGCCTGAAGAATCGCCTCCGCAGCCTCCTGAGGCGTTCGACCATTGATGGCATAGGCCGCCACTGCACGAGGAACGGCGTTGACCGGGTACCCGGCAGCCTTGAAGGCCTGCGCCTCGGAAACTGCAAGGCTGTATTCAAGAACCCGCAAAGCCTCAAGTGTGCCTACCAGTCGCACGGCGTCGATCTGTTCGCACAGCTCGTCGGCAGTCGCAACGACCTGGACAGGGTCGATCAAAATCGGCAAGCCCGACTCATCGTGCGAACGCACCTTGCCCGCCGGCGGGTTGGCGATCACGGAAGTGTAAATGTCCTCGGAGATCTCCACCGCATCCGCCGGGATCTGGTCACCGTGGACCGCTGGCAGATATGTGCAGCCAGTGCTTGAACTGTAAAAACGTTGCATGATGCCTCCTTATGATTAATAGCCAATAGCGAACCAGTAGAACCCTCTAGGTGCAGAGGTTCCGCCTACATAGTTCTGGATGAAGCAGGAGAAACTCGTAGCCGAAACACTGGACACTTGAGGCCCTGAGTCAATGCCTTCATTTGAAGAGGGGTTAAAGGCTTGTGGGATTGCGCACAAGCATGCGCCAGGAAATTGCAATGGAAAGCTTGTGATCTTCGACGTATCGAAAGCGGTGACAGACGTAAGCCCCCACTGCAGAATCAGGCCTCCAAGCCAGCTCGGTAATGCGACATAACCATTCTCATTGAGACTGATGGCAAAACCCTTGCGAAGCTTTCTAGGCGTAACGAATGTCGTGTCATCCACTCCAGCATCCACTTCTGCTTGAGTGGCTATTTTTCTCGAGTGATCCAACAAGGCAGATCCCGACGCCCACCATGCAGCCTCTCCATTGCTGACAAGTTCCAGATTGGAACCTGCAGGAAGAGACAGGCTCGCGACTTGTCCCGAGCCAGAGTTGATGACATCAATTCCTGTACACGTTACCGTCACCGTTTCACTGCCGATATTACGGAAATGAATGGCAGAGCCGCCCGCGCCAACTATTGCCAACGGCAGCGTCAGAGTAAAACTGCCGATACAGGTGACCACTGACCCAAAGTTGCTTACGGTCAACGCCGTGGCGCTCGTCACACTGGTGAAATTTCGATAATTACCTAAAGCTCTCTGAACGAACTCGGTTGTCGCGGGGGCTTTGGTATTGTCGAACTGCGCAGCAGTGGGGATGCTCCCCAAAGCCCTCTGAACGAATTCGGTCGTGGCAAGAGCTTTGGTATTGTCGGACTGCACAGGAGTGGGTGCTTTAGGCACACCGGTAAAGGTCGGAGACAGCAGAGGTGCAAAATCCTTGAGACTGTTCTCAAGAGTGGAAAAGTTCTTAAGACTTTTTTCCAACGCGGCAATATCGACACTTCCCTGGTTGACCGAGGCGTTCCAGGCCTTGATACACCACATGACCGCTAGATTTCGTGGCCGAGCTTCACCGCCACCACTGGCAGCCCAGTCACCCGGCACCGAAGAGTAGTTATCTGTTGAAGCAACGTCGTCGTAAAGGATTTGAGTGAACGTAGGTTGAGCGACTTTGCTCCCCGCCACGAACTGTGCCGAATCAGCAACCTTCGGATTGGTGACGAGCTGAGCATGCTCATGCCGGAGGTTTTGACTCATCTGAGAACTGCCCAGCACTCGTCCGGCATCAATACCTCGGCTGTTATCCCATCCTCGCAAAAACTCACCACGAGACTCGGGAAGACGGAAATAACCAGAGGGATCACCTACCCGGTTGTATGAAGTCCCCAAGTAAGCCGCGAGATCTGGATATGCACCGATACTCTGCAAGCTGCCATCCACCTCAAGAAAACCTGGTGGAATGGCTGCCTTGGGAAACGCCGTCATCATACCAATGGGGACCGCATTACCGAGCGTCAACAACGTGTCCATTTCTTCTTTGTTATAAACACGACTTTTGGCGTAAGCATCGTTCCGGATGATGGAGCGAATGGCTTCCAGTAACTGGTCTAGATCATCCTCTTTGGGATCAACTTGCCCCGCTCTAATGACCGCTAACAATTCATCCGTTACCGCATTCCCCCAACTTGCAGGAATCAAGGATCCCTGCGCACCGGAAACAGTATTTTCATCAACAAACTTTCCATTCACCAGCCCGACGCTGGGGACACTCTTTGGATAGTCCACGTTATTACTCCTCAGTTGAAATTAATGAATTCAGCGGTATGGGCCGGTGCTGCACGGCGGATCAGACATTCGATAGCCGTACCCGGATTCACGCCGAAGCGCTCGCCCCAATAACTCGCCCCGAACCGGCGTCCCAGCCGTCTACGGCCACCGGTGTTCAACACCCACATGAACTGCGCATTCCAGGTACCAAAATGCGCCTTGCCGAAACGAGAACGCCCCATACGGGGCGCTCGATATTCAGTGACGGTGGCGTTGGGATAGCCCTGGCTGATGGCAATGTCGACGTAGAACGCGGGGTTCTGCCCTCCTACGGCTACCAGCCGTTGTCGCACCGACAGGCGCCGGTCCTCGAACAAGGGGCTCAGGCCCAGACATGGATCGGGCAGGTTCATGACCCGCTCCCAGTCTGGAACCAGTTCACTGATACCCGTGGGGTCCATCTCGTTGAGCAGATCAAAGGCCCGGCCATCGATACGGGCAAACTCCCGGGATAACCCCGTGATCACCTGTTGCAACTCGGGAACCCGCTCAGGGTCCCAGGCCGGCCCTGATGGCAGCAGAGCCTGAAGTTGCTCGGCATACTGGCTGGCAGTTCTCAAGGCGCCCATAGAATCCCCCCGAATGTCAGCAGCTCATTGGAAGCGGCTTCCACATTGGCGACAGGGGACGTCAATACATGATCCGTTTCACCTGTCGCCCCGCTGATGGACTCGGCGATATGGGTCAACAGCAGCGTCTCGCCAAGCCCGGCCTCACGGTTATGAAGATCCATCAGTTGCGCCTGAACAGCAGCACGTACGGCAGAGGTATCCGGCGTGAGCCTGATCGTGTAGACGACCGGTTTCTGCACCGGTGCCAGCACATACAGCTCAGCCGTGACCGGGCGTAGCGGCTCGATGTAAGCCGCTACCTGCGCAAGCTGTTCGTCGTCGGGAACCGGGGTGGCGTCATTGTCGCGCATGATGAAAACCGCCACGGTGCCAGGTCCCATATAACGGCGCGCACACCACGCACGGGTCACGCCCGCTACCTCCAGCGCCCAGGTAACGTAGTCGTCCTGATTGCCGCCGTGGGGAATAACCCGGTATGAACGAACCACCCGAGCACGCAATGACTCGATACTTTCCTGGGCAACACCGCCGGTCAGGCCGTCCGCCAGCACAGTGAAGCTACTGTCGATCCCTTCAATGGGCTGCACGGCGGTCATGACCAGCCCGGCATCGGCGTTCCCCAGAATGCCTGCATCCACGGCTTCGACCGTGGTCACGTTATTGCCCGCCACGGTGGTTACACCTTGGGTGACCCGGTAGGTGCGACCATCACTGAACTGCAACACAGTGTCGGCATCCAGCACTGCACCCGCAGCTGCCGTGAAGCGCACCGAACCGCTGGCCGGTTGCGCGGCATTGCGGGGTTGCCGGAGCCTGAGGATGGCCTGACGCTCAAGGGTTTCGTCATCGGCCGTGTCGGGCAGGATCTGGTCGGCAATCCAGCGCTGATAGCCATAAAGCCCATAGGCAGCACCGCTGTGAGCGCGGGACAACACCCGGGCATCGGATTGCCGGAGCGCTTCATCAGCCAGGTCGACCTGCGTACGGCTGATCAGCGCAGGCAATGTAGGAGTTTCAAACGGCATAGATCACCTGCCACTGTTCGGATGGATTGAAGCGCACGCTCTGGCCGTTCGAGACGACCAGCACGACGCCGAGATTCAAGCGATTGTTCTGAACGCGCTCGGTGAGGATTTCGATGTCCTGCACATGCCCGTCTTCGATCAGCCAGAGAAGCGCTTCGCGAGCGTAGAATTCGGCATCCCGTTGCGTCTGCGCAGTGAGTTTCACCCGCCGCAACAGCCACAGGCGCGAGCCGATACGATCATCCGTCACTGCCGGATAGGTATCGCCCCACCAGCCATAACGCTCGTCATCACCGGCCTGGTCATCCGGCCCGGCTCGACGCCAGGTGAACAGGCTGATGATGACCGAGCGCAACAACGAAGCTTCAAGAGAGCCTGCGATAATCATCAGGTACCTCCCACGGGTGGCCCGCTCTGGCCGTTGCCGCCTTGAACGCCGCTGTGCGTATGGCTGATCTGGCTGATGCCACCCGCGACCTGATCGCCTTGGGAAACGATCTTTCCGGTCTGGGTGATCTGGGGCGTTTCAAAGTTCACCGCCACGGTGGCCTTGACGTTCAACGTGTTGGTTTCGATGTCGATGACCTTGCCGCGCTTGAGGTGAATCTTGTCCCCCTCGTCGGTGTAGATCGCCACCTCACCCGACTCCAGAGCCTTGAGGCGATAGCGACGATCCGCGACAACCAGCAGCAGCCCGTGGGACCGGTCACCGCCGATAAACGCTGCAATGCCTTCGGCGCCAGGCAAAGGGTTGCTGGTGAAACCATAAGGCTCGAAGTGCTCCATATCGTCCTTGATTTCACCTGCGGTCAGATGCATTTGCAGCGCCTGCATCTTGCTGGTGGCCCTGGCGAGCACAACCGTGCCCCGCGCCAGCATGCGATTGAGAATGCTCATTAGGTTTTTCCTTTTCGGGGTAGGGCAACGCATCGTTGCCGCTCTCTACTTTTTGCCAGCCTTGTGCGGATCGTCGGGTTCGGCTTCGTACATTTCAGGTGGGCCGACGACCAGGGTCGTCACTGTTCCTTTTTCGTCGAGCGTGTAAGTGATCTGCGAGATCAACATGTCCTGATCGACACCGATCACCCGGTCCACGACTCGCACCAGCGTGTTGTGACGCCAGAGATCGCCATTGGTCTGCCGCCATCCTTGCACCTTGTAGGTCGTGACCTGCGCCTTGCCCATGCGATTGCTGCGCTCCCAGTTCGCACGGCTCTGGGCAAGCTCGGTAGTCACTGGTGACGACTCATGGATGATCAGGACTCGGTTGCGATTGACTCTGCGATCAAATGCCTGCGCCGAGACTTCACTGGATTGCTTGCCGTACGTCTTATCATTGCCAGCGCGTTGCCCGATCACCCGGTACTCGGAAAAAGTACCGGAGAAATCGAGAGGCGCTGCCGCAGAAAGGATGTTCTGCCCCAGTTCCAGCCGATCCACTGCCCGTCCCTTGCTGCCAGGCTTGGCCAGTACCAGACGCCCCTGCTCATCGTCGGTGGAGAAAATCCGAAACCGCGTCAGGATCCGGTCGATGGACTTGAACACCGTTTCTGCAGGAACGATGGTGTGATCGGGAATCTTGCCGGTTTCAGCAATCTCACTCACCACACCCACCTTGTAGGGGGCCACAAGCGCCTGGATGATGCTGAACGCCCCTTGTTCCTTCCACTGACCGGGTTTGTTGACCGCGGAGCAATCAACAAGATCTGCCGTAAGAGAGCGCCCGGAGATACTCAGGGTGATCGTCTTGTCGTCATAGTTGATCGGCGTCGCAAAGACCCAACCCGTCAGGATCAAATCGCCCCCGATACGAACCTCGCATTTATCACCTTGCCTGATCGGTCGAGAGAAGTTCTGCCCTGGCCACTGCCAGGTAATACCCACCGTGAAACTGCGGGCCTGACGCTCGATACCGGCAGAGATCGAGATGGTTTTCCAGCCGCCATAATCCATGTTATCCACCGTCAAGGTGACAGCATTTGCCTTATCCATGGGGCTACTCCTGGGCGACTTTCAAAGTGCCTGGCGGCAAGAAGCCTGGATGCTGGACACGGTTACGCTGCACGACCTCGACCGAGCGTGTTGCATCGCCGAAGCGACGATAAGCCAGTACCAGCGCAGGCAACGGCTCGGCGACCTTGATGTCAACCAGACGCACCCCGGAAGCCGCCACGGCGTTCAGATGACGGATCAATGCCTGACGCAATGTGTTGAGCGCCAGGTAATGCTCCGGATCAGCTTTCAGCGAAGCCTCCCAGATTGCCGAACTGAGGGTGTCACGCAGCTCGATCACATCATCGGCGACAGGAACCTGAGCACGATCGACCGGCATCACCACTTGATGCTCCAGTGACGGCGTGGCAATGATCGGCACCGCAGCAGTGGCAACCGGCATGCTTGCCACAACCCTGGCAACCTTGACCAGCAAGGAGTCCTGAACCAGATTGGCCGTTGCCTGGGCCGCGGAGCCGGTATCGAGCCCACCGCCCTGGTTGACCAGATTGATACTGGCAATCGCCTCGGCCTGCTGCGTGGCATCGGAAATTGTCGCCCTGTAATTGACGGACGAACTGCTGCTACTCGCACTTGTGCCTGTTCCAGCACCTGTGCCACTGCCCGAACCTGTGCCGACTCCACTCCCGGACCCGGTGCCTGCTCCATTCCCGCCCGTGCCTGAACCTGAACCCGTGCCCACATTGAAGCTTGCACCCGAGCCTGTATTGCTACTGCTATCCCCATCAAAGCTGGCAAAGAAACTGGAGAACATTGTGCTCAATGTAAGTGGCGCATTGACCAGCGAATGAACCAGACTGGTCACATCCGAGTAGATCGTCATGAAGGGGGTAAACTGCCGCTGAATCACGGCAAAAATCCCCGACAAAGCACTGCGCAGCGCCTGAATATTGATGCGCGCTGCATCCACTACAGACATGACCGCCCGATAGCGTTTGAGCGCCGAATCCAGCAGCCCGTCGGAGGCTTGCACGAGTTGTCGCCGGGTATTGACCGTTGAAGTCGGAAAGCGCAGCGGCTGATCCGGGTAAAACTTCAACGACAGCCTGACTACGCCACCTTCAGTCCGGCTGTGTTTCAAGATGCAACCGCCAACCTGCACCTGCATGCGCCCAAGCCACGGATGGACAAGCTCGCCAGCCCCATTGGCTTCAAGAGCCTCCAGCAATCTGTCACGACGCTCGAAACAGTCCTCGCCAACCAGAAGAGCTTCCATCGTATAAATTTGCGATTCCTTGCCCAGCGACTCGAAATAAGGCTCGTCGCGTTGCGGAAACTCGTGAAGCTGCCCCTTGCGGCCAACCGGGACACTGTCCGTTTCAATAAAGAAACCAATGCCGCGGAAAGAAGCGGGCATCAGTCTGTCACGCCATGTCGTCATATCCTGCTCCTCCGATTGTTCGATAGCCAACGCTTGGCGAGATCGTCAAGCCGGGCTGGTTGGTCCGCACTTCACCCGGACGCATGCCAGCAGGCGCATTGTCAAAACGGATGTTGAGTTCACCTTCCAGACGTCGATTAGCGGCTGCCCCTTGTAGAAGCAGGCTGCCGGGCTCAGGCAGGTTTGGAGCAGCAAGCAGTGCGCTGGTCGATGGCACGCCCAGCGCAGTGTTGAGACGCTGTTGATTCGACTGGCTGGTATTGACGGCATCTGCCATCACAAATGCGCCAGTACCGCCACCAGGACCTGCATTGCGCAGCCTTTGCCCTTCAGCAAACTCATTGAGCTTTTGGGTAGTGCCTTTAAGAATCCCTTCTTCTCCAAAGCCGAAAAAGCTCAATGCCGAATTGATGCCCGACTTCACATCGTCCCACAGGCCAGTGAACCAGCTTCTGATCGGCTCCCAGTGCTTGATGATGATCCCCAAGGGAGACCAGTCGAACATCGTTTTCAGAACATCGGCGAATACAAGCGCTGGAGCCTTGATCCCCTCCCATACCAGACCGAAGAATTCGCTGATCGGTTGCCAGTTCTCTACAACCATGCCCAGCGGTGTCCAGGAGAACATCAACCTCAGGAAGTCAAAGAACGGTGTGGACAGTGCTTTGATGACATCCCAGAGCGCCGAGAAAACCTCAGTCAAGGGCTGCCATATCGCCACGATCATGCCCAGTGGCGACCAGGAAAATATGGTTTTCAGTACGTCCCAGACGGCACTGGCCGCCCCCTGGATCGAAGCCCAGACTGCCGCAAAAAACGGTGCGACAGAGGACCAGTTGGCAATCAAGAATCCAGCAGCCAGGGCAATAGCGCGTACAGCGATTCCGACCGGCGACAAACCGATGACCATGCTGAACAAACGAGCCGCATTGGTCGCGGCCAGCACGGCCACTTGCAAGACGCCAAAGGCAACCGCAGCACCTACAACGCCCTTGATGACCTCAGGGTGTTCGGCCGCCAATGCAGCGACCATGGAAATCATCGGGCCGATGACGGCGATTGCATCGTTTATCGCGGGCAGGAAAATGCCGCCGATATTGGTACCAATCCGATCCATGCGGTTTTGCATAAGCTGAATGGCAACCGCAGTAGTGCGCGAGTTGTCGGCGAACTCCTGCTCGATTGAGCCCGCGGATTTAGCGCCTTCTGCAACCTTGCCGAAGTTGGCTTTCAGGTCATCGAGGTTCTTCAGCAACGGCGTTATGGCGCCCAGTGATTCGGCACCGAACAACTGCGAAACCACATCGCTCTGCCTGGCTGGATCAACCTGGGACAGGGTGCTCAAAACCTTCTCGATAGTCCCGGAAGGATCCGTCTGCATGCCCTGAGTCAGTTGATCGAGATCAAGCTGTAAATCCTTGAAAGCCCCGGCTTTCGCTGGCCCGCCTTCGGTCAGGGTTTTCATGAGGCTCTTGACGCCCTTGGTCGCCACATCAGCCGGCACATCCACACCAGCCAACGTGGCCGCCATGGCCGCGACTTCACCGCTGGCCTTCCCTGCCACAGCACCCAACGGCGCCATCGCAGTAACCATGGTTGCAATCTCTTTCTCCAGATCATTACCGCCCAGGGTATTGATCTGCTCGGCAAGCTTTTGGACTTCAGGCTGCGAGAGGCTAAGCGAGGATCGCCACTTGGCCATCATTTCGCCCGACTCCGCCCCCGTCTGGCCGAAAGCAACGCCCATCTTCACGGCGTCTTCCGCAAAGCCTTGCAACTCAGCACGCGGCACGCTGGCCTTGGCACCTGTCGCCACGATTGCCGCAATTCCATTGGCGGTTTCCGGGAGCCGTTCGCTCATGTCCAGAATATCGGTGCCCATTTGCTGGAATTGCTGCGGTGTCTCAAAAGCCACGACCTTTTTCACATTGGCCATGGATGTTTCAAAACCGATTGCTGCCTTTACCCCGGCAATCAAGGGGCCCGTAAAGGCATTCCCCTCGATCACGCCTGCAATGTTGATTTTCCCCAGACCGGACCCTTCGAGTCCGGTTTTGAAAGCGTCAACATTCTTGCGCATGTTAGCCAGAGTAGGAGACAGCTCATCGACGCCTTTAAAAAGCGCTTCAAGCCTGGATGGATTTGCCATCACTCCCCCTGCAGGATCTGATTGATACGCTGCGACTGCAAAATCGACTCGGTGATGATGTCCAGGGACCTGGACATCATCAGTTCGGGATCAACTTTCCAGAAGTATGCGAGGTCGTAGACGACGGCTATCAGGCCTTGGAGGTCTCTGATGCCGCTGCCATGAAAAAACTCGCGACCTTCCAGCTCAGCTTGTTGATATCGGAAAGATCAAGCTGATCGACCGAGGACGGAGGAATGCCTGCGCAGACCGCGATGTATTTCGCAGCGACTTCCAGGTCGAGCGACACCTCCTCGTGCTTGTCGATCTTGTAAGGCAGCGCCTTGATCGCTCGCGCTTCCTGCGCCGTAGGGCGACGGAAAGTCAGTTGCGAAAGGGATTCCCCGTGCGCCTCGACCGGGCTCGCCAGTACGATGACTTCACTCATTGCCAGCTCCCCTGGTTACCGTCGAACTTCAGCTCGATGGTGCCCTCTTCGCCCTTGCTGGTCGGTTCATCAACCAGATAGGCACCCGACAGAACGTAGATCTTGCCGTTCTGGAATTCACAGGTGATGGTCATGTCCACGCCGGTGGTGAGCGCTTTCAAGGGAAAGTCAGGGGTATGAACCGCCGTGAAGCTCAGCGACGGAGCCTTGTCCACTTCCTTGAAATAGCCCGGCACAACGGTCTCGCGCTTGATGTTCATCAAAGGGGCTTCACCGCCGCCAGTGATAGTCAGTTGAGTGCCGTCCACCTTGATGTAGCAGGTACCAGCTACTTTTTGAGCCATGTTCTTTATCTCCAGAATGAAAAAACCCGCACAAGGCGGGTTTGAATGTCGAGGTTGAATTTACGCCGCAGCGTCGTATTGCAGGCGGAACTGATTGAGCAGTGCGAACACGCGCAGACCGTTGATGTAATCCGGCGGGAACATCACGTTGATGCGGCTCGGGTCCTGGGTGTCGCGCTCGACGACCAGGTGCTCAGCGAACAGCTCTGCGTTTTCCACATGGCCTTCTTCTTCGAGCCTGGCGTACTGAGCGATCAGCTCACCACGAATGGTGCTTGGCGTGACGATCGGCTGACCGGCACCGAAACGGGTGCCATCGTTGGCCAGCTTGTGACGGCCATACTTGCTGGTGATCACGCTTTGCAGACGACGAATGATGAACGCCGACTGGTGCAGGGTTTCGCTGTCCAGGTACGAGTTGTCCGCCTGACCGTAGGCGTTCTTCTGGTACGTGGTGATCGAACGCTGAATACGTACGTAACCGCCTTCGTAGTAAGCGGTGGCGATACCGTAACGCAGCAGCGACTCACGTTCGGTGAGCGTGAAGCGGGCACTGGCAGGCGCCGGGTCCAGGCCAGGCAGGGTGCCGGTCTGAGTCGGACGGCTGGCATCGGCAGAGATGAACACCGCGGTACGCGCAGCCAGAGCAGCAGCCTGCACCCACACCGGCTGTGGCACACCGATTTCGACGCCCTGGATCGTGACATGCTGATCGTTACGCAGTTGACCTGCGGCGACCAGAGTACCGACCGTGCCGCGCTTGGCGCTGTAGACGTGACCGTAGAGTTGCTTGGCCCAGCTCCAGCGACCGGTGCTGTCGTCCATTGCCGATTTCCAGGCATCCAGCGTGGTGGTATCGGACCATGGCACGCACAGGAACTCGAAAGGCTCATCGCCCAGCGCGGCCAGTGCCGCCACCTGATCAGGGCTGCCGACACCGCCGGCCAGGACAGTGGCAACAACGGCCAGACCGGCCGGAGTGACCTCGCCATTGGTTTTACCCAGGCGATTGAATTCCAGCTGGATGTCGTTACCGCTCTCACCGGTCCACTTGACGGACAGGGTTACAACACCCGCTTCGACCTCGGCCTTGACCGGCAGATCCGGCGTGGCATTGATCTTCACCGACAGCGCACTCGCTGCCTGGGCGGCGGTTGCGCCATTAACGATAGTGGCCTGCACTCGCACACCACCGACGTACAGGTTCAGAACACCGGACTCGGTGGCAGTGCCTGTAAGAATGATGGTGGCACCGGCCTTGGCGCCCACTGTATTGAGCAGCGGCAGGCACCAGACTTCACCGGTAGGATCGGCCTTGCGCCAGGTTTCGTACATCGAGGCCAGCATGGAGCCCTGGCCGCCGATGTTCTTGGCCAGCGATACGCTGGGCACCAGTACCAGCGAACCGATTTCAGGACCGGTTGCATCGTCGTTGACCTGGGCAACGATCAGACGGCGCATGCTTGCCGAAGCGCTGTTGGCTGCAGAGTTGTCCATTTCCGCATAGAACAGCGGAACACGAACATCGGATGGAATGTTATTGAAACTGATAGCCATTGTTTGGCTTCCTCTTGATTACGCCGTGACGGCCTTGATGGTTGGGGATTGCTCGGTTGCAGTGGTGACATCGCCATCGTTGTAACGGCGCTGCCACCATGCGTTGAATCGGACTTCACGACCTTCGGCGGGCAACAGGTCGCCCGCCTCCGGATCAGGTACAACCCGGCCAGCGACCGGGATCACAGTGATGCGTTGAGTCATGGTGTTACGTCTCCTGAGAACTTCATTTCGATACGTCCATCGGGGCCGGGAGATTTCAGATTCGGATCTGCCGGATCGATACAGTCCATGTCGAAAGTCGCGCCGGTGAAACCCGGCAGACCATCCAGAAAAACCTCGTGCCAGGTTTCGGCAGGCTGATCGGATGTATTGCGACCCAGTTGAAACTGCGCCGCGAAACCAAAGCGCCATGCCACTTGCGAGGCATTGACCTGCAACAAACCGCCGCCTGTGTACTCCAGCGGCTCGTAGTCGCTGCCGGCGTTCCAGCCCACCAGCGCACGCCAGAGTTCGGCGCGAACGGCATGCAGTTGCTCGCTCGCCTCCTGGCCACGCTCGTCGCTGCCCGTGAGCACTACCACCACATCAATCCGGTCGGTGATGTTCTGGCGCACCGCGTTCTTGAGGTCATTGGCCGTTGCCGCATCGCCCGTTGCAATCACGTAGGCCGAGGGGGAACTGAGCGCCGTACTGTTCATGACGGCATTCCAGTAAATACCGGCGCTGATTCGCCCGGCAAAGGTCGGGCATGTCGCCTGCAAATGAGCAACAATCGGAGTTATCTTCATGGGTAAATCCAGAGGTGTCGGATATCGGTGGGGGTTACTGCCGAGCCTTGCTCAGCGCCGCATCGGCCTTGTCAGCCGCACGGCTTGCGGTATTCGCTGCCTCGGTCGCCGCCGAGGCGGCGCTTTCGGCCTTGTCTACCGCCTGAGTTGCGCTCTCTGCCAGCCTGACCAGGCTGATATCGCGCTTACCCATGGCAGCGTCGTATGCCTGGCGTATCTCGGCCAGTTGCTTGGTGTGCTCGAAACTGGCCGACCATTGCCCGGCCTGAAAGCCCAGTGTCAGGCTCCCGGCCGCCAGCAGAGCAGCGATCACCCAGATCTCCACCCGACGCCACCAGTGGCGGGCGATAAAGTTAATTGCGCATCTGTCCATCCGTGGGACCTCCTAGCTGAGAGCGAAGCCGGGCAATCTCGGCGCTTTGCGTCGTCACCTTGTCAGTGAGTTGAGCAATCTGGCTGGTGAGGACTTCAACCTTGCCCTCCATACGGCCAACCGCAGCGGCCAGCTCATTACGCTCTTTTGCGAACTGGTCCGCTCGGGCCTCAGCCTCCTTGCGAGCCTCGCGCTCTGAGTCGAGCAATTCATTCAGGCGCCGGACGGTACCGATATCGGCGTTATCCATTGCCCGGTCTGCGGCGTCTTTTGAAAGAAACTTGCGCAGCCATAAAAAGCCACCAAGCAGGATGGTGCCGGTCCCGCCCAGCCAGGTAGCTGTGCCTGGGCCAAGGTCAGTTGGGTCCATCGGTACTCCGGGAATAAAAAAGACCGCACAAGGCGGCCAGAAGGAACAAGAGAAGAAGCTGGCGGTATGTTTGATTTGAAGTGTGTTCCGAGTTGTTGTCCCCAGACGCAAATCGCATATCGTGGTGCCTTTGTACCCCCCTTCGGAAAGGCTGGAAAGGGCCTTTTGGGGGGTGGGTCGAGTTCGACCAGACTTCAACCGGAGTTCAACCACGCTTCGACAATTGGCCCGGATAAACGGTATTTCGTTGAGCTTTTCGCGTCTGCTTTATTGATCCTTTCGCGAATGAATTCGCTCCTACCGGGAACCCCGTAGGAGCGAATTCATTCGCGAAAGCTTCCAGACAGATAAATAGGGCGGGATGGCGATGAGGACGTAAAAGAAGCGAGGAGGCAGCGTCCCTCTATAAAAACGGCCCAGGAAGGGCCGTGAAGAGTATGTTCGTTCGCCAGTACACGAAACGGCTCTGGCGGACATGATCAAAGCAGAAACTCAACCCGCCTTGCGGCCTGCCACCTCGGATGCCTGAGCCTTATCTCTTGCGCCACGATTCGCACTGCGGGCCGCCAGAATCGACAAAACCTGCTGATGCAGTTTTTCCACCCAGTTTCGGTAGGTTCTGTCGGCACCTTCATTGATACCGAGCAGACGCATCTGCTCACGGGCAGGTAGCAGATCGACGTAACGGTATTGCGCCAGTTTCGCCAACTCGGGGCCTCTGCCCTTGGCCGGACCACGGGACAGTTCCGCCACAGCGGCCTCGACTTCACTGCCGATGTAATCCATACCGCTGCCGTTACCGATCAAGGCTCTGGAGCCCGGCGTACGCCGGGGAATATAAGCGCCCCACTCCATGATGCCGGCCATCGGGCTGCTCAACCCCCCGCCCAGGCCCAGACGCATCCGTTGCTCTCCCCAATTGGCCATCACGGCCTCGACTTCATCAATCATTCTCTTTCCTCGCTGAAAGCAACTCATTAAACGAATTGTTTATTTTGCGAGTAAAATACATTTTGTATTGTAAATCCAGAAAAACCACTACACTGTGTCGATTGTCGAACCCCATACAGGCTGTAGTATTTCGCGCATGAATAAATGGTATGAAATCGCCAGAAAGGCCATGGAGAACCTGGAAATCAGCCAGGAAGACATGGCTGAGCGAATGGGTGTGACTCCGGGTGCCGTAGGGCATTGGCTGAACGGCAAGCGCGAACCGAAGATCGATGTGATCAACCGGTTTTTGAGCGAGCTGGATCTGCCCATTCTTGAAACATCGCTCCCCTCTCATGAGCCAGGGCAACAGAACGTTGCGCCTACCGCTCAACCCTCGCGCTTTTACCGCTACCCGGTAATCAGCTGGGTAGAGGCCGGTGGCTGGAACGAAGCTGTCGAGCCCTACCCGGCCGGCTATTCGGATACCTTTGAACTCACCGACTACAAGGCCAAGGGCCAGGCCTTCTGGCTGATGGTGCGCGGCGATTCCATGACCGCTACGGCAGGTCAGAGCATTCCGGAAGGCATGCTGATCCTGGTCGACACCGGGCTTGAGCCAACCCCCGGAAAGCTGGTGATTGCCAAACTTCCCGAGAGCAACGAGGCAACGTTCAAGAAGCTGGTCGAGGATGCAGGCCGCTATTTCCTCAAGCCCCTGAACCCCGCCTACCCGACAATCCCCATCACGGAAGACTGCAAGTTGATCGGAGTCATCAGACAGATGACGATGCGGCTCTAGCTCAACCCTTCCAGACCAAAGCCCCGAATTTTCGGGGCTTTTTTATTTCCGCCATTCGAGCCCTTCCCTCTTATTGCAAGCCGGACACATTTCACTGTTGCGTAGGAAAAAGACCTGAATTACTGTATGCACATACAGTAAAAAGGAATTGAATCATGCCTGCCTGGACACCTGATATGTCGCAACACGATGCTTATCTGGCGTTGGTCCAACGTATTCAAGCACTCATCAGCAGCCCTCAGGCTCAGATCGAGCACCAGATACGCCTTCATCGAGAGCCTGGCGAATCTCTTCTTCATTGGGAACAGATCGCTGAACACCTCATGGAAGCCGAAGGCGTCACCGTCACTCGCGACCACACAAACGACACGATCCACCTCGCCTGGTACGTGGAATTCGAGGACGGAGAAAATACAAAACGTATTTAAAAATACAAAACGTATTGCAGGTTCAAAATACATATCGTATTGTTGGTTCACGTCTCTCATCACCGATGACCGAGCCACCCAAGCAGCAACGTTCAAGACCCGATGGCCCGTGGGAAGGAGACGAAACATGACTCAGACTTTTACCCACAGGGAGTAATCGCCAATGACCAATACACTGGATCTGCTTCGCAAGGAATTCGCCACCCCATGCCCGACACTGAGCGCGGTCAGGGAGCGTTATTTCTCGCACATCTCGAACGATCGCAATCTGCTGCGCAAGATCAACGCGGGCCGTATCGCCTTGAAAGTCAACCGCACCGGCGGCACACGACAGGGCCACCCCTTCGTGTACCTGCACGAACTGGCCGCCTATCTGGATGCAATCGCACACAATCAGGCGGCATGAGGTGAAGAGAAAACAGGCCGTCAGCGGGGTTAGTGATAAGCCAGCCCCGCTGCGTTATTTAAAAAATACAGGGAGCGCGAAAAACGGTGCGGCCACAGATTTGAGGTTAGCGCTGAGAACGTTTAGGCAATGCCGATATCACTAGAGCGATGACGGCCAGATAAAGAAGAATACCGACAAGCCCAAGCGTTTTTTCAAACAAGAAAGATCCAATGACAAAAACACCTACAATGGAAGTAAGTAAAAGGCATATATTAAAAATCGAAAAAACAGCAACTCTTTTCCCCCACGAGCTTGATTCAAACCTTGCCGAGACTACAAACCCAATCGTTGCGAGAAGTAAGGCAACACCACTGATGGCTTGGAGCATAACCGTATAAATGGTAACCGCAGGCAAGCCTCGGGTATCTGACAGGTCCGAAGAGTTCTCTGGAATTCCATCCCCAGCAAAAAACAAACAAACCCAAGCCATGACAAACAATAAAATGGCCACCAGCAAACGATAGCTAATTCTCATATGTTCCCTCCCCGCACATCAATAAAAAACCGCACCAATCTTAAACACAACAACACCAATGGAGTACCGTTTTTTTGCACCTGCGCAGACAAGCGCTTCCAAAAGAAAACTCCATCACAGTCCAGACTTTATTGATTTGAATAGCTTATAGGAATAGAACCTGGCATTTTTATTTCATAAGGCACTGCACCGGATACGCGCTCCATTTCCCTTAAATTTTTAGTAGCTCGTTCATCAAAGTCATTACGATGCTGGCTTCGATTAGCATCATACACATCATTATATGCCCGAACCTCACCCACAAAGCTAATCACTCCAGATGCTGTATGTATTACCTCACCCGTGATACGTATTGTAATAGATCCTAGATACATACGAGCAGTAAACGAGTCCTGCCCGGTATAGTAAGGCACGGTCAGATCAACTGAGGTTTTTCCGATACGGGCAGTCCTGATGATTGCCATCAAATCGGGAATCTTATCAGCAGCAGGCTTAATACCCGTGCGATTCAACGGCACAGTGGCTGGAGTTCCTTCAGCTTGAAGAAAATGCATCAAGGCTTTAATGGGTGTAAAAATCCCACCGGAAAACTCAGGTGTCGCCAAGGCCTGCGCTTTCTTTCTCAGCCCATCACTTCGTCCAGCGGCCAAGGCATCCTCATTAGAAACACCAGGATTAACAGTCTTAATAAAATCGGCATAAGCAACCGAATGAAAATCATCCGCCATCATACCTGCCAAGCAATAAGGCGGTCGATTAGACGCTATCATTTTCAACTGACTGTTAACGATCGACCACCAATTACCAGCTAAATATGCAACATCTCTTTGAGCACGCGCTTGCATCAGCGCCTGCATTCCGCCCATTAGCGGGTTAATTCGTGTAACGCCCGAAACAGTGCCATAGTCATCTGGATACACATAGATATTGGGTAGCTCTACAGTCATATCACACCTTTGAAATCATAAATTTTTCAATATACATACTTACACCACCAAAACAGCAGGAAGCATTGCTATGCACTGAACAGCACTCCCAAGCCTCAAAGGTGTTACATGGTTATGGGTAAATATTGCGAAAAACCTGTATATGAGCCGCCTACATTTCTATTGTCAGCATCATCTTGAGCGGTAGCTCCCAACCTCTGTAACCCCTCGGACACAGACCTATCAATCCTTTCGATCGGTTCTACCACCGCTGGGCGGTAAGTTCTTTTAGTTCTGGAAGTGACGGGGATGCTTGCTAGGGTCCCTACAGGCAGAACAATAAAAAGGGCTTTTTTCATGACCGAAACATCACTGCGTCGGCCTCTGGCAGCATGCTTGCTCACTCTGGCCTGCACCTCGACATTCGCGGCTCCAGCCCCTTACTCCACGATGGTCGTGTTTGGCGACAGCCTGGCCGATGCGGGGCAGTTTCCGGATCAGGACGGGCCGCCCGGAGCAACGTTGCGCTTTACCAATCGCGTGGGGCCTACCTATCAGGACGGCAGCGGCGAGCTTGTCGGGCTGAACTCTTCGACTCTGCTGGGCATGCTGCTCAATGTTCCTGCCCGCGATCTGGGCGCATCCACCTCGGCAGTGAATGCGGCACAGGGAATACCGGACGGTAATAACTGGGCAGTGGGAGGTGATCGCACGGACCAGATCTACGATGCCATCACCTCTGAATCCCGCGTGGTCGATCCCAATACCGGCACCGTGCTACGAACCCGGACCGGCTATCTGCCCGGCAACAATTTTCAAGCGGACCCGAACGCGCTGTATTACCTGACAGGTGGCGGTAATGACTTCTTGCAAGGCCGCGTACTGAGCAGCGGTGACGCTGCGGATTCTGCCGACAA
Organism: Pseudomonas sp. FG43; assembly: GCF_057809175.1. Lineage (NCBI taxonomy): Bacteria > Pseudomonadati > Pseudomonadota > Gammaproteobacteria > Pseudomonadales > Pseudomonadaceae > Pseudomonas > Pseudomonas sp. FG43. Next base: position 82,655 of record NZ_JBMDJL010000022.1, on the reverse strand, counting down.
TCTGGCTGACAGCGTACAGGCCCTGCAACAGGCAGGGGCCCGCTACATCATGGTCTGGCTGCTGCCGGACATTGGCCAGACACCCTTGCTGAGCGGGACCATCCTGCAGCCACTGACGTCTGCACTCAGCTCCGACTTCAACGAGCAACTGGTCAGTCGTCTGGAACAGATCGATGCACAGATCATCCCGCTCAATGTGCCCCTCTTTATCAGTGAGACCCTGGCCGATCCCGGTCGCTTCGGCTTCGCAGCCGACCAGGATCTGGTAGGAACCTGTTTCAACGGCGCAGGCTGCGATGAAAACAGCACCTATGGTCTGGACAGCGCTACGCCGGACCCGAACCGGCTGTTCTTCAATGATCGGGTCCACCCGACCGTTGCAGCTCAGCGCCTGTTTGCCGACTACGCCTATTCGTTGCTGGCTGCCCCTTGGGAAATCACTCTGCTGCCGGAAATGGCCAATGGCACATTACGCGCCCAACAGGATGAACTCCGCGCCCAGTGGCTCAACGACTGGGGCAATTGGCAAGGTGTTGGCCAGTGGCGCAGCATCCTTGCCGCAGGCGGTCAGAAGATCGACTTCGATGCCCAGAACACCTCAGCCCAGGCGGATGGCCACGGCTATAACCTGACCCTCGGAGGCAGCTACCGTTTCGCCGAACACTGGCGTGCCGGGCTGGTTGCCGGGGCTTATCGGCAAAACCTGGAGGCAGGCGCACAGGATTCGCAATACAGGCTCAACAGCTACATTGCGACGGCCTTTGTGCAATATCAGGCCAATCACTGGTGGGGAGACCTGGCAGCTTCTGGCGGGCATCTGGATTACGACAAGGCCGAGCGCAAGTTCGCTCTGGGCGTCAGCGAAGGGCAGGAAAAGGGCGACACCGATGGCAAGCTCTGGGCTGCAAGTGCGCGCCTTGGTTTTGATATTGCGGGGGCCGCGAGCCGCTGGCACCTGTCGCCCTTTATCAGCGCCGATTACGCTCATATCGATGTGAACGGCTACTCGGAGCAAGGCAACCGCTCGACTGCCTTGACCTTCAGTGATCAGACCCGCAAATCCCGGCGCGCAGGCGTTGGCTTGCAGACCGCATTCGAGCTGACGTCTTCGACCCGGATATGGGGCGAGTTCGCTCATGAACGGGAGTTTGAAACGGACCGGCAGAACGTGACCATGGCACTGAACAGCCTGCCAAGCCTTGACTTCACCCTTGAAGGCTACACGCCACAACGTAACCTCAACCGCGCCAGTCTGGGCCTGAGCCAGAAACTGACTCGCGACCTGACCCTGCGAGCAGATTACAACTGGCGCAAGAACGATGACACGACTCATCAGGGTGTCAGCGTGGCATTGAGCCTGGACTTTTGAGGCCTTAAATCCGTGGGAGGGGCTTTGGCCGCGACAGCAGTTGAAGGCGCTGAAAATGTGTTGCCTTTCAGTTGTGTCGTCGCGGCCAAGGCCCTTCCCACTTCATGAGATGTACGCCTGACCTGTTTCAGCGTTCCAGAATCGCGGTAACGCCCTGCCCGCCCGCTGCGCAGATCGAGATCAGACCGCGCCCCTGGCCTGCAACCGCCAGCAGTTTGGCCAGGTTGGCAACGATCCGGCCACCCGTTGCAGCAAAGGGGTGGCCGGCCGCCAATGAACTGCCCTTGATATTGATCTTGCTGCGGTCGATGGAACCCAATGGCGCCTCAAGTCCCAGGCGGGTCTTGCAGTATTCGGGATCTTCCCAGGCCTTGAGCGTACAGAGCACCTGAGCCGCGAAAGCCTCGTGAATTTCGTAGTAATCGAAATCCTGCAGCGTCAAACCGTTGCGTGCCAGCAGACGCGGCACCGCATAGGCAGGAGCCATCAGCAGGCCTTCTTCGCCATTGACGAAATTCACGGCTGCCGTTTCGCCATCGCGTAAATACGCCAACACTGGCAGACCCCGCTCTTTGGCCCACTCTTCACTGGCCAGCAGCACCAGCGAAGCGCCATCGGTGAGCGGTGTCGAGTTGCCAGCCGTCAATGTACCCTTGGCGCTGCGCTCGAATGCGGGTTTGAGGCTCGCCAGCTTTTCCAGCGTCAGGTCAGGACGAAGGTTGTTATCACGGGTCAGCCCCAGATAAGGCGTCACCAGATCGTTCTGCCAACCATCTGCATAAGCGGCTGCCATTTTCAGATGACTCTCCAGCGCCAGTTGATCCTGAGCGTCGCGCTCGATCCCCCAATGCTGTGCCATCAGTTCGCAATGCTGGCCCATGGACAAACCTGTGCGCGGTTCGCCGTTACGAGGCAGCTCCGGCTTGAGGTGCTGGGGCCTCAATTTCAGGAGGGCCTTGAGCTTGTCGGCGCCGGTCTTGCTGCGATTGATCTGCAACAGGATATTACGCAGCTCTTCATTGACGCCTATCGGCGCATCGGACGTGGTATCCACGCCTCCGGCAATGCCGCATTCGATCTGTCCCAACGCAATCTTGTTGGCCACCAGCAAGGCAGATTCAAGGCCGGTGCCACAGGCCTGCTGTAAATCGTAAGCAGGTGTTTGCGCCGACAGACGCGAACCCAGCACGCATTCACGGGTCAGGTTGAAGTCCCGGGAGTGCTTGAGCACCGCTCCGGCAACCACCTCGCCCATACGCAGGCCATGCAGGTTGAACCGCTCTATCAGGCCCTCCAGCGCAGCTGTCAGCATGTCTTGATTACTGGCAGTGGCATAGGCGCCGCTTGAGCGGGCAAATGGAATCCGGTTACCGCCGATGATGGCGACACGACGTAGCTGCGTCATGAAAAACTTCCTTTTCTTCAAGCATTGTCTGGGCGGGTGATGAACAGCGTGCTGAAACAAGAACAAATGTCGCTTCAGTGTGGTCCATGTCTTTGAACCCCGATTCAAGGAGAGTGTTCCATGTCGTCAGATCGCTACATAAATTTCGCCAATTCCGACATGGGTCGTCGCTTGGTGAAAGCCGTAGGTCTTCCGAGCCCGACGCATCTGGAGCGTTGGCAAGCCGGACGCTTGCGGCCTGTAGAGGGAACGCTGCTGATCAGCGCCGGGCCACTGGCGGATCACATCAGACTGTTCGCACAACGCCTGACCGACTCGCTCTACAGCTTTGGCAGCGATATCCCCGGCGCAACAGCCTGGGCCGCCGAACAAGGCCCGAAACTCAAGGCCGTGGTATTTGACGCCAGCGTGCTCGTACACGCTGAACAGCTCAAACAGTTACGGGATTTCTTTCAGCCGCTGCTGCGCAATCTGGATCAATGCGCCCATGTGGTGATCCTCGGGCGTGCCCCCGCGACACTTGAAGACCCTCTGGCAGCCAGTACCCAGCAGGCCGTTGAAGGCTTCAGCCGTTCACTGGCCAAGGAAATGCGCAACGGCAGCACCGTTCAACTGTTACAGGTGGACGAAGGGGCTGAAGACCAACTGGAAGGCGCGCTGCGCTTTTTCCTGTCCCCCAAGAGCGCATTCATCTCGGGGCAGGTCATCCATCTGAGCCCGAACACCGCACAGGTTCAGGACTGGAGCCGCCCCTTGGCCGGGCGCAAGGCGGTAGTCACGGGTGCCGCGCGCGGAATAGGCGCTGCGATTGCCGAAACCCTCACCCGCGATGGCGCCGATGTCGTGCTGCTGGATGTGCCGCAGGCTCGGGCAGATCTGGAGGCCCTGGCTGCAAGGCTCGGCGGGCAAGCGCTGGCGCTGGATATCTGCAGCCCGGATGCCGCCGTCCAGTTGCAGGAGCATCTGCAAGGTGGCCTCGACATTCTGGTGCATAACGCCGGTATCACCCGCGACAAGACCCTGGCCAACATGTCGGCGGATTTCTGGGACTCGGTATTGGCGGTCAACCTCGAAGCCCCGCAGGCACTGACTCAGGCATTGCTGGATAACGGCACCCTGAACGACAACGCACGAGTGGTATTGATGTCGTCTACCAGCGGGCTGGCCGGCAATCGCGGACAAACCAATTACAGCGCCAGCAAGGCTGGCCTGATCGGTTTTGCCCGGGCCATGGCTCCGTCGCTCAGGCAGCGCGGTATCAGCATCAATGCCGTAGCACCCGGTTTTATCGAAACCCGTATGACCGCCGAAATGCCTTTCACCTTGCGTGAAGCAGGTCGACGCATGAGTTCTCTTGGCCAGGGCGGCTTGCCGCAGGACGTCGCCGAAGCCGTTGCCTGGCTGAGCCAGCCGGGTAGCGGCGCGGTGACCGGCCAGGTCTTGCGTGTCTGTGGTCAAAGTGTGATTGGGGCTTGAGCCCGCATTCGTTCAAGGAGATGGATAATGACTGCTCACTGGCGCTACCTGGACTCCCTGCAAACTCTGCCCAACCTGTTCATGCAGGCGGCATTGAGACGCAAGGTCACCGGGACGCAACTACCTGATGTGGGTCTGCGCAGCTGGATGTCGGTGGACGCCGACAAGCTGGCAGCCTATCGCAGTGTCTGTGGCTTCAAGGATGACAGCCTCCTGCCACCCACTTACCCGCATGTCCTCGCCTTTGCGTTACAGATGCAGTTGATGACCTCACGGGAGTTTCCCTTCCCGCTGCTGGGCCTGATCCACATCACCAACCGCATCAGAGTTCATCGCCCGCTCGGCGGCGTCAGCCAGTTGTATATCAGTGTCCAGGCGACAAACCTGCAACCCCATGCCAAAGGCGCGACATTTACTCTGATCACTCAGGTTGAAGACGGCCTTGGGCTGCTCTGGGATGAAGAAAGCACCATGCTCTGCAAGGGCGTGAAACTGGAAGGCGAGATCAGCGGCGATTTCGAGCCTGCCCCCATGGCAATGAGCGAACTGGCACGCTGGCACGCCTCATCACTTATCGGCAGGCAATACGCCAAGGTGTCCGGCGATTACAACCCGATTCATCTGAGTGCGCCCAGCGCCAGGCTGTTCGGTTTCCCCAAAGCCATCGCTCATGGCATGTGGCTCAAAGCCCAGACACTGGCGACCCTGGACGACCATTTGCCCGCGTCGAACGTTGAGGTCAGCGTGCAGTTCCAGAAACCTATCCGCCTGCCCAGCGATGTAGTGCTGTCAGCCAGCGCAGCCGGTTCCCATGGTCAACTGCGGGTCGAGGGCGAACAAGGCATCGTACACATGATCGGAAGCTGGCAACCGCTGTAGGTGAATTCATTCGCGAATGACTTGCCTGAAGCCCCGTTCCCCCTGAAGCTATGCGCCTTCAGGAGAGCATCATGAACCTCGACGAGTTGACCCGGCGTCTGCACCGCATTCGCGATCAGAACGACTGGAAACAGTTTCACAGCCCCAAGAACCTGGCCATGGCCGCCAGCGTGGAAATGGCCGAGCTGGTAGAAATCTTCCAATGGCTGCGCGAAGACCAGTCTCGGGAATTGCCACCCGAGAAACTGGCCCATGCCGGGCAGGAAGTAGGCGATATCGTTCTTTATCTGCTGCTTCTGTGCAGCGAGCTTGGCCTGGACATGGAAGATGTCGTGCGCAGCAAGCTGGCCGACAGCGAGCGGAGATTCGCCAAGTGAGTGATCGTCATTTCGACCAGTTGGCCACCCGCTTCGCGGAAAAGATCTACGGCGGCGCCAAAGGTGCCATTCGTCTTGCGGTGCTGCAGGCCGACCTTGCCGAGACGCTGCCCGAGCGGCCTCTGCGCGTTCTGGATATCGGCGCCGGGCTTGGGCATATGTCGTTATGGCTGGCGGAACGTGGCCATGAAGTCACCCTGGCCGAACCAGCCGGGCCGATGCTCGAAGGCGCGCGCCAGCGTTTTGCCGATGCCGGGCAAAGCGCGACGTTCATTCAGTCGCCCTGGCAGGATATACCGGAGCAACTGAGCGAGCCTTATGACCTGGTATTGTGCCATGCCGTGCTGGAATGGCTGGCAGAACCTCATGCCATCCTGCCAGTACTGCATCGACTGACCAAGGCCGATGGCTGGTTATCGCTGGCATTCTATAATCGTGATGCGCTGATTTATCGAAATTTGCTCAAGGGGCATTTTCGCAAGATGCGCAAGAACGACATGGCTGGCGAAAAACAGAGCCTGACCCCGCAACAGCCCCTCGACCCAAGGGAATTGGAAACGCAACTTGAAGGCCTGTGGCAGGTCGAAACCCGCAGTGGCGTGCGAGTGTTTCACGATTACATGCCGGTTGAATTTCAGGCCCGGGCCGAGCTTGAGGACCTGCTGGAAATGGAACTGGCTCACCGACGCCATCCGGGCTTTGCAGGTTTGGGTCGTTACCTGCACTGGATATGCCGTCCGGTCTGAAACCACGCGGAGATCATCATGAAACGCCGCCTCGCCTTGATCGCCATCTGCCTGAGCGTGAGTGCCTGCCAAAGCGACAACCCGTATGTCGCCAGCTCCGCACCCATGCCACCCGCTCCGCCGCAAGCGGCCAACACACTGGACATGAGCGCCTATCCGGCAGCGCCACGAGATTATGGCCGCTATCGAAACTGGGCCTGGCTCAACGGGCATCTGCCGCCGGGCACGGCGTGGATGGATTCGGCACAGGTCGCCGATGCGGTCAGCAATGGCCTGGATCAACGCGGGCTGCGGCCTAACCGCAACGGCCAACCGGCAGACGTCTATGTCAGCGCCTCGATTCGCCAGGAAACCCGAATGCGTCAGGTGCGTGAAGACTATTCAGACCCGTACTATGGCGGCGGCGTGGGCTATGGCCGCTACAACGGTTATCGTAATGGCTACGGCGGTTATGCCAGCGTCCCCATCGTGCGTACCTATCAGGAAAAAGTGATGGTGGTGCAGATCAACCTGTTCGATGCCCGCACCGGCCAGCCGGTCTGGAGTGCCAGCGCGGACACCACAAGCGGCGTCGATGAAGCCTCGCGCAGCAAAGCATTGCGTCAGGCGGTGCAACAAGCCTTGACGGCGTATCCCCCTTCGTAACCCTTTCGGAGAACTGCCATGTTTCGCCGCCTAGCCTTGCTGTCACTGGCCGTACTACTCACAGCCTGCCAGACCAATCAGATCAATCGTGACTTCGATGCCCAACGGGATTTCGGCGGCTATCGCAGCTGGAGCTGGAAAGAGCCAGGCGTGCAATATCAACCCGAAGATCCACGCATCAAGAGCGACCTCACCGAACAGCGCATCCGCCAGTCGATCAGCGACCAACTGGACCAGCGCGGCCTGCGCATGGCACCAGGCGGTGCCCATGCCGATCTGCGGGTGCAAGCCTGGTTGATCGTCGAAAACCGCCAGCAACTGGTCAGCACCAATAACAATGCCGGTTGGGGACCGTGGGGCGGTTATGGCTATTGGGGCGGCCCGTTCCCCACAGAAACCCGAAGCGTGGATTACAAGGTCACGACCCTGCAGATCGACCTGTTCGACGGCAAGGACGGCAAACTGGTCTGGCGCGGCAGCACCGAACGTATCCTGAGCGAAAACGCCGCCAACCCAAGCGCCCGCGATACCGCCGTGCGCAATACCGTGGCCAGAATCCTGGAGCAGTATCCGCCGCGCTGATACGTCTTCGCGGATGAATCCGCACACTCAGAGAACCATCCGGCAGCCTCCCCGGGCCTTGTCTACACTCCTTTGCACACAGGCGAGTGAGCGACGGCTTGGCCGAAGGAGTGCTGATGTCTCCCCTGAATCGTTATGTCGCGTTACCGGCACGGCAACAAGGCGCCATTAGCTTGCTGGCTGCATTGACCCTGGGTATTGCCCTGTTATGCACGCTGCTTGTCATCGACAGCGGCAGGCTGTATCTGGAAAAGCGTTCACTGCAGCGTGTAGCGGACATGGCGGCACTGGAGGCGGCCAGCCGCAAAGGCACCTGCACCTCAGGAACAAGTGCTTCCACCTACGCCAATCAGAGCGCCACCCGCAACAGTTTCGTGGTGGGCAGCGACAGCCGCACGCTGACGGTCAACTGCGGCACCCTGGCGCTGGACGTCAACAGCCGGCGCACCTTTACCGCCGATGCAACCAAGCCCGAAGCCATCAAGGTCGTCGCCACTCATGCCGTCCCCCGAAGCATCGCGGCGGGCATCGCGGCGCTGTTCGACAGCACACCGACTCCGGCAAACATTCAACTCAGTGCAACAGCGGTTGCAGCAAGCACACCGCCCCTGGCGGCATTGACCATCCGCAGCGCCGCAATGACCATCGACAGCGCCAAGGCAGCGCTCCTCAACCCTGTTATCGGTAGCCTGCTGGGCGGAACACTGAACCTCAGCGTCGCCAACTGGCAAGGAATCGCAGGCACCGAACTGAGCGTGCTCAACTACCTCAACCGGCTCAAGACCGACCTGAGCATCAACGCCGTGGGCTACACCGATGTGCTGAACACGAATGTCGCTGTCAGCCAGTTGATCCAGACGGCGATCAATGTGCTGGACCCTGCCGGAACCTTGAGCGCTACTGCGACCATAAGCGGCCTGCGAGCCTTGAAGATTGCGGCTGGCGCGACCACGGTGCTGCTGGGTGATTTGCTGTCGGTGCAGGGCAGTACGGATATCGCAGCGCTCAATACCAACCTGCGCCTGTTCGATCTGGTGCAAGGTGTCGCGCAACTGGCCAATGACAAGAACGGCATTTCGGCTGCTGCACAGATCAACCTGGCCGGGCTGGCGCAAGTCACGACCAGGGTTCAGGTAGTCGAGCCACCACAACTGTCGGCCATTGGCGACCCGAGCAAGATCGATCCGCTCAACCCCAGGACCGGAGCGAACAGACTCTATGTCCGCACTGCCCAGATGCGGGCACTGGTTTCGATCAATCTGCCAGTGCTCGGGGCGATCACTCCGCTGGTCAATACCGCCACGTCGCTGGTCAGCAGCCTCACCCCGGTCATCAACAGCGCCCTGAGCCTGAACCTCGCCGGGCTGCTGGGCTCGACCACATGCGCCATCGGCCTGACCAGTTGCATGGTTTCGGACATAAAACTGCTGACTTCAAGTTCATCCTCAAGCGCCGGCCCCAGAATCGATATCAGCATTTCAATGGCCAGCGCTGACACCTATGTCACCGGCTATACCTGCACCAGCAACACCAACAAGACGTTGACCGTTCATACCGATACGGCGTTGATCAGCACCAAGATCGGCCTGATCGACAGCGCAGGAGCCTTTCCAGCCAGCACCGACCCTTCCGCAATTACCGCCATCCCCATCCCAGTGATCGATATCGGCACCCAGACCTGTCAGAAAATTCTTGGCTTGCTGGGCAGTTGCACCACACGAGTACCCTTTGGCGGTGGAGGCGTCGGGATCAGTTTTGATCCTGTCAGCCAGTCGCCACTGGGAGGAAGTTCGTCCTCGACCAACAGCACCTTCAGTTCACCCAATCTTCCGGAAGTCAGCAGTTCGCCCTACTTTCCTCTAGACCCTGCAGCCGCGGTTCTGCCCAGCACATTGCTCGACGGCGTCATCTCAGGGGCAAAGGTCAGTGTCTACAAGCCCTCGACTACCAGCCCCAATGGCCTGGGTAACGTGATAACCGGAGCGGCGTCCATGCTGGCGGCCATTACCACCAGCCTGGACGGAATTGTCGCCAGTACCCTCAGGCCCTTGCTGACATCTGTGGTAGATCCGCTGATCGACGCGCTGGGCCTCAGCCTGTCGCCCGCCGAGGTGGGCGGCAACCTCAGTTGCAACTTCGGTCAGGCCACACTGGTCATTTAGGAGTGCTTGAAAATAGGTAACTCGATCTGGAACCTGGCACCCTCATCGACATTGCTGACACTCAGTTGCCCACCCATCTGATCGACGATGCCATAGCTGACAGACAAGCCCAGGCCGGTGCCGACACCCACCGGCTTGGTGGTGAAGAACGGCTCGAAAATACGCTCCAGCAGACGCGGGTCGATACCGCCACCGTTGTCTTGAACCGACAGGCGAATGATGTTCTCGTCCTCTTCCACCTCAAGACCGATCCAGGGCTCGAAGTCGCGGTCCTTTTCCCGACGCGAAAGCAAGGCGTCCCGGGCGTTGACCATCAGATTGATCAGCACTTGCTCCAGTTGATCCACATGCCCGCGTACTTGCACTGACGCGCACATTTCACCGATACGGATCTGCACGCCCTTGCCCTTCATGCCCTCAGAGAGCATCGAGATGGTGCCTTCCACGGCCTGAATCGGATTGAACAGTTGCTCTTCGATCTCGGAGCGGCGTCCAAATACCCGCATATGATCCACCACACGGGCTGCGCGCTGAACCTGGGTGTCGATGCGATTGAGCTTTTCGGTGAGGTAGTCGATATCGATATCGCCCTTGCCCAGACGCTTGAGAACGTTGACCACCGCCATGCGCATGACATTGAGCGGCTGGTTGATCTCGTGTGCCAGACCGGTCGCCATCTCGCCCAGCGTCGCCATTTTCGCACTCTGGTTCAGTTGCATCCGAGAGCGGCGCACATCGGTGTTATCGCGCCCGACCGCCTGGATCTCGATCAGCTTACCCTCTTCATCGAACACGCCCCGGTCGGCCCATACCCACCAGGCATATTCCCGTCCGGGCAGCTCGATGCAGATTTCCTCTGTACTCATGGGCGCTTCAGGGGTCAGCAGAGCAATACGCTTTTTGAAGGCTTCACGTTGCTCATCCGAGAGCCAGTCCCCCAGGTTGATGCCCGTCAGTTGCTCCGGCGTACACTCCATGTAATTGGCCAATGGACGGTTGCCGAAGCTGAGTACCAGATCCGGGGTGTAACGGCAGATCATCGCCGGCGAGTCTTCCACCAGAATCCGGTAACGCTCCTCGCTCTTGCGCACCTGTTCGGCCGCCAGGGTGGCATCGGTGACGTCAAGCCACAGCCCCACAGCTTCCACGGGCATTCCGAGATCATCACGCAGCAACCGCGCCTCATCCAGCAGCCAGTGATAATCGCCCTTCTTGTCGCGCAGCCGGTAACGGCGGCTGACAAAGCCTTCGCGCAGTAACTGCCGGTTGCGATCGAACCAGATGTCCTGATCGTCGTGATGGATGTACCCGGCCAGTTGCCCGTCGACACACTCGGCCAATGTCCAGCCCAACAGAGGCTTGAGGCTGTCGCTGAAAAAGCTCGGTTCCAGATTGCCCTGGTCATAGCGCTGGACGTAGATCACCGCTGGCGAACTGGCGATCAGGTTATCCAGCCGCGCATGAGCCGCCGCCGCATTGGTTTCCTGATTCTTGATATCACTGACATCAAGCATGAAACCCAGCACGCGCTGTACCTGGCCACTGATCAGGGCCTGGCCCTGAATGCGAAACCAGATATTTTCCTGTGCAGGATCGGTCTGAAGCAGGCGCACACACAACAGCATCGGCGTGCCCTTGTCACGCAACTGGACAAGACGAGTGGATAACTCCTGCCGGTCGGCCGGATGAATCATCGCCAGCCAGTCCTGACGAGGCAGACGATCAACCCTGTCATTGAGGCGCAAACTGCGCGCCAGCTGCGGGGCCAGCAGAATCTCATCGCTGCTGGGCAGCAACTCCCACCAGCCGGTACCCAGCAGATCCTGAAGCACCGCCAGACGCTCGACATGGTGACGGTTATGCTGCTCCGACATACGGAACAGCACAGGCCCAGCCAGAGCCGAGCACAGGTTCAGCCACTCGCGTTCGCCCAGGTCCGGCGCTTGCTGCTGCGCGTTGTAGAAGCCGAACATCAACCAGGCCTTGGCAACGCTGTCACGGCTGTGAGGCATGACAAATCCATCGGCATTGCCGAAGGCACTTTGCAATTGCACCAGATCAGTACCGGCGCCAAACGCCAGTTGATGGCTGATATTGGCATCCAGCCTGTCCAGTTCAACGCCAAGCCGTTGCCCGACCTGCCATAACTCCGGCGCGGTATGAGCGTGGTATTGGGCATAGACTCGCCAGCCTATGCCGTTGATCTCCGGCAGCACCAATGCCACGCAGGGGATGTGCCAGAGCTGTGCCAGCTCCTCAAGCTGTTCGGCTACCACTGCGGCCAGCCGGTCAACGTTGCAAACCCGTATCCTTTCGGCTATCTGCCCGGCAATACGCAGGCATTGCTGACGACTGCGGGCGGCGCTGGCCTCCTCCATCAGGTCGCTGATGTCCATCAGTTGCAACAGCCAGTCCTTGCCGTGGGCCTGGACCCAGCCACGGGCATGCAGGGTGTGGGCATCTGCACTCTTGAAGTCCAGATCGAGCATGTGCCCCATCCAGTCCGACGGCACGCCTTCGATCACCAGGGCACTGTTGGGCAATAGCAGGCTCATCAGTCGCTGCATCGATACGTACTGGGCGGTGATTCCCAGACGCGAGAGCAAATGCGGGCTGACGCTCTGCACCCGCCCCTCGCCATCGAGCAGCAAATAGAGATCCGCGCCAATCGTTTCCGGCTCGACTGTCGCAGGCACGGGTTGCGGGGCGGCCGGCGTGTCGGAGCGGCCCAGCCAACGACTCAAACGTGTTTTATCAAGGGACAAGTTGCAAACTCGCTTGGGCAGAAAGGTTGGTCGGCAGGTTCGGAACTTCGCCGATTCCTGGCAGGGTCAACACCGGCAGAATTCTGGTCAGCTTGCTCTTGGGGTAGTGAATCCTCACCGTCAGGACGCCAGCCGTATAGCTCACGCTCATGTCGGAGGCAGTGAAACCCAGCGCGGCAGGCATCCAGGCCAGTTGGGTGGTCAGGACTGCACTGGCCTGGCTGACCAGCAAGGTGTCGTAGTTGGCGACCGTCGGGCTCAACGCCACACTTCGGCGCACCGCCTCGCTGACGGCAGCATTGAAAGACTGCACCATCAGCAATGGGAGGCTATAACTCACTACGCCATAGAAAACAGCAAAGAACACAACGAACACCACCGCAAACTCGATTGCAGCGGCGCCCTTCTGTTTTCGACGGGAGGATTTATGAAAGGCTGTTGGCATGTCGACGTCCACCCTGACATTTACTACCGTTAAGACAGCATAGGTTCTTTCAGGAAAACAGGATGTTTTTTATACAATGGAATTACTTTTCCTACTCGCCTGGTTCGCCATATGTGCGGAACAGGACGCCCGGCAACGACTGATATCCAACTGGCTGACATTAGGCGGTTTTACCCTCGCACTGGCTTATCTGTTGTACAGCGGCCATACATGGCTGGGGTTTGAATCTGCCGATGCTGGCTGGGCGCTTTTATTGGCGGTGGCGCTGACGCTACCCGGTTATGCCCTTGGCAGACTGGGCGCAGGCGATGTGAAGCTGCTGGCGGCGCTGGCTCTGGCGAGCAGCAGCCTGCACTTGCTGGGCACTTTTATCGGTGCGGGACTGGTCATGTTGATATGGTTGATCATTCGTCAAAAAGTCTGGCCCCTTATAGGACAGAGAGTTACGCAGCGTTATACCTACATGAATGCCGAAGCGACAAATAAACAACCCTTCTCGCCTTTCCTGTTCACAGGCTTTTTATTGACGGCTCTGTGCATCCACTAGTCGAATCACACCTTAGCGCTATGTACATAGCCGGAAAGTACGACTACGGTAAATCGTAAACCTTGTTTTGCTGATATGGACCGGGCATCTGTCAGTTGTTATGACTCGTCGGCATGGAGTAGCGAGTGAACAAGTATTCGACCGTCAAAGTTCTGGTTGTCGATGACCAGCCTCTTATCGTTGAAGAACTGAGCGATTTTCTCGGGAACAACGGCTATCACTGTATCCCTTGTCACTCAGGCAGCGAGGCCATCGAACAGTTTCGCAACGACGACAGCATCGGCATCGTGCTGTGCGATCTGGACATGCCGGGCATGAACGGAATCGAGATGGTCGAAGCCATGAAGCTGGTTGGCGGCAAGAAACACCTGTTTGAAGCCATCATGCTGACTGGCCTGGCCGAGAAGAAAGACGTGATCAAGGCTCTGCGTGCCGGGATCGCCGACTACTATCAGAAACCCGTCAATCTGGACGAGCTGCTTCAGGGTATCCAGACTCAGGAACTGGCCCTGCAAGAGCGGCAAAAGAATCTTCAGCAGTTGGGGCTGCTCAACGAAAAGCTCCAGTATCTGGCGGCCTCCATCGACGACTTGTACAAGAACCTGGATAAAAAACAGAGCACGCTGGAACAAGACAGCCTCGACGCCGAGAACAAGCTTTTCGCCCAGCTATCCCCCAGACAACTCGCTGTCGCCAGGCTGGTCAGCAAAGGCCAGACCAATTACCAGATCGCCTGCGAGCTGGGCATCACGGAAAACACCGTCAAACTTTATGTCTCGCAGGTTCTGCGCCTGACCCACATGCATAACCGCACCCAGTTGGCGCTGGCACTGTCACCGAATCGGCAACGAATATCAGCCATGTAGGAGCGAATTCATTCGCTCCTACCCGACTTTGAAGAAGGGCACGGGGCGATTATTTCCCGCCCGACGAGATACTTCCTCCCTTCTTCTGCTCATAAAAATCCGGGATCTCATGCTTGTAGGTTTCAAGCCAGCGTTGCAGGCTCAACTCGCGTTCGACGGGAGTGAGGGTTTGCGGAGTGGGCGAAGCCGCACTGCCACCAATCTGCAGTTGCAGCCAGGCCTCGGTCTGCTTCTGCGGAGCCGATGAAGGTCCTTCATCGATGGCCCATGCGTCTGCGCACAAGCCGAACAGCAGAATACCGCCGAAGATTATGCTCCTCATGGATGTGCCTCCTCTGATTGGTCACGCATGGCTGTTACCTGGCCATTCGAGATAGAACGGCTGGCAGCAGGCGTTTTCAGTTTTTCTGCCCGGACCTGCGCGTCACTGACCTGCTGTGCCGTCAGTCCTGCCCTGGAAGCCAGTTCTGCGGCCTGGGTCCAGTTATCCTGATAGATCAGCAGCGTGACCAGATTGGCGGCCGCCAGGGTGTCGGACTGCCGGAGTTCGATGGCGGTAAGGAACTGGAAGCGGGCCTGCTCCAGATTCAGCTGGTTGAGATAAACCACACCAAGATCGTTGCGGATTTTTTCATCGGTTGGCGCCAGTTTGCTGGCCCGGAGCAAATGCTGCTGCGCCTGGACATTGTCGCCACGAGACGCCGCCAGCTGCCCAAGACCATGCTCGCCTTGCGCAGCCCGGCAAGTGCCCAGCAGGCTGCGGTACAAAGGCTCGGCTTCGCGACTGCCCAGCAAGCGCAATACCCGTGCCTTTCGCAGCCGCACTTCATCAAGATTGTCGGGCAGGCTTTCCAGGTTGGCCAGGCTGGCATGCAAACGCCCTTCATCGGCCATGTTCTGTGCCAGATTCAGGGTGAACTCCTGGTCGGATGTCGGTTTGGGGCAAGTGCCCGTTCCGGCCGACGACTGCATCCAGGGCGCAGTGCCGTTGGTGGCGCATCCACCCAGCATCAAAAGCCCCACGAAGATCATCACTGCTTTCATTGCAACACGTCCTTCATCCATGCACGTTTCACCGGCCGCCCAAGGCATGACCGATGGCGGTAAATCCTGGCCCGGCCAGCACAATCAATAACGCCGGGAACAAAAAAACCATCATCACCACCGACATCTTGGCCGACAGTTTGGAGATGTATTCCTGCAAGCGCGTCAGGCGGCGGTCGTCGAGCAACTGCTTAAGGGCCAGCAAGGACCGCAAAGCCCCACCGCCCTGATGAATCAATTGATTGAGGATCACGCAGGTGTCGCTGAACTCGTCCACGGCCAGCAGGGCTGCGGACTTTCTCAACTCATCTCCCAGCTCCAGCCCGGAATCGACCCGCACCAGAATCACGCGGATTTCCTCGGACAGCACCGGCAGCAAGTCCTTGCCCTCGTTGCTCAGTACCCGCAGCGCCTGCTCCACAGCCATACCGGACTCGAAGAGGATGCGCAGCAGTGGAATGAAGGTCGAGATCTCTACCACCACTTGCTTCTGACGATGCTGGGCGAAGGCAGCCAGCGCCCGTTTAGGGATCAGATAACCCACACCAAACGCAAAGACCGGTGCAATAAAGGGCTGCTCGACAGAATTGAAAAACAGCACCTGGAGCAGAATGACCAGAACCAAAAGCCCGATGGGTACGCCAATCTGGCAAGCCGCATACAACGAACGCTTGCTGGCCCGACGCCAACCGATACGGTTGAGCAGGACCTGGGTTTCGTTATCAAGGCTGATCGAGCGCTGCCCAAGGCGTGTATCGCCCAACAAGCGCAGCCAACTGCCGATACGGCTTTCGCGCACCATCTGCCCCTTGAGACGCAAGGCGACCTGACGCTCGTTGCGGCGCTGGCGAGCCAGGTTGGACAGCAGCAACAAGGCTGCCGCCACAAACATCACCGCACTGATGGTCAGGCCCATTTCATACACTCCGCAACATGCGCCACAACGTCAGGCAACCCATCACCTGAAAGGAGAACGCGACAATCAGCATTCGCTGCCCGCCGCTGTCGTTCCACATGTGCATCAGGTAATTGGGATTGGTCAGCATGAAATAACCAACCATCGCAATGGGCAACAGCGCCAACACGATGGCGGTCATGCGCGTTTCGCCGGTCATGGCACGCAACTGACGGCCCGCCTGCTCGCGCTCGCGGATCAGCTTGATCAGGTTCTCCATCAGTTCGCTGGCATTGCCGCCATAGCGATGGTTGACCTTCAGCCCAAGCGCAAACAGGTGAAATTCATCGCGCTCGTACAGCTCGGCAAAATCCCGTGCAGCGTCGGGCAGGCTGACGCCCATTTGCACGTTTCGCTCGATCCGCAGCATGCCGTCGCGCAACGGCTGGTCCGCCGCCTCGATACCATGCAGCACCGCATCGGCCAGGGTCCGGCCTGATTTCAGGCTGCGTACGGTGTGATCGAGCATCTGCGGCAATTGCTCGATCATGCGCCGCACCCGCTTGCGATAACGCCAGGAAATAAACATGCGCAGCGTCAGTGGAGCGGCTACCAGCCCGACCCCGAAACCGAACCAGTCGCCCATGAGGTAACCCAGCAGTATCGATAGCGTCCATAAGGTAATCGCCAGGCCAATACGCTCTGTTGGCTTGCCCAGCCCGGCGCGCAAGAAGGCGCGTTCCAGCCATTCAATGCCGGGCTTTTCTTCGATCGCTATCGGCTGCCCAACCTGCAAGCGCTGCATCACTCGCTCGCTCGCCCCCCGATTCAGCGCCAGATAAAACATGTAGAGCGCAGCACCCAACAGCAGCACAAAAATGATCGCCAGAACCAGTGATGCTTTCATGGGGCAGCCTCCCTGCTCGCGTCAGTAAGACGGCCGCAATTTGTCACCTGCGGCATGCACGGCCTCGCGATGAAAGCCGATGCCAGTACGCCGGTCGAGACGGAAAAGAGTGTTGGTGACATAAATGTCGTCGCGGATACCCACCACCTCCACCACTTCGCTGACGCAACGACGGCCATCGGGCAGGCGAGCCAACTGGATGATGACGTCCAGCGCCGCGCATATCATTTGCCGCAGGGTTCTCTCGGGGATCTGCCGTCCGGTCAGGCCGACCAGGGTTTCCAGACGCAACAGCGCATCCTGAGCGTTGTTGGCGTGTACCGTGCTCATGGAGCCATCGTGGCCGGTGTTCATGGCAGTCAGCACATCCAGCACTTCCACGCCACGAATCTCCCCGAGGATGATGCGGTCCGGGCGCATCCGCAGGGAGTTGCGGATCAGGTCGCTGGCACGGACCTCACCATGGCCTTCGGCATTGGGCGGTCGGGTTTCCAGGCGTACCACGTGGGGGTGAATCAATTGCAGTTCGGCAACGTCTTCAATGGTCACCAGCCGCTGGTGCGTGTCGATCAACTGACTGAGCACGTTGAGCATGGTGGTCTTGCCGGTACCGGTACCGCCGCTGACCAATACGTTGCAACGCTTGCCCACCGCCTCCTGGAAAAAGTCGAAGATCGATTGATCGATGGTCTGCATCGCCACCAGGTCGGTGCTCTTGAGCATGTCCTTGCGAAACTTCCGGATCGACAGACACGGCCCGTCCAGGGCAATCGGCGGAATGATCGCGTTGACCCGGCTGCCGTCGGGCAGCCGCGCATCCACCATGGGCGAGGACTCATCCAGCCGGCGGCCAAGGGGCGCCAGGATGCGCTGCATGACCCGCTCGACGTGGTGCGAGTCGATGAAGCGCAAGTCGGTGTGGTGCAATACGCCGTCACGTTCCACAAAGACCTTGCCCGGCCCGTTGACCAGAATTTCCGTCACGGCGCTATCGCGCAGCAACACCTCCAGCGGGCCGAAACCGGTCAGTTCATCGACCAGTTCCTCGGCAAGACGCTCCATCTCATAACGAGAAATGGCCAGCCGTAGCCGGGCGACATATTCGGCAACCTTGTCGATCACGAACTGCGCCAGCACCGGTCGCGAACCTTCGAGCAGGTTCCTGCCGCTCTCCTCGATGCCATCGATGATGTAACGGTGCAGTACCAGCTTGAGCCCCTGCCCGTCATCCGTGCTGCCCTGAGCGCGCGAAGCAACGCCAAACAGTTTTTCCGGCATTATTTATTCCCCCATAGCCGAGTGAAGAAGCCTTCATTGGGTTTTTCATAAGCGTCGGAATGACGGACCAGGTGATCGCCCAGGCGACGCAAGCCCGTACACAACGATTCCCTGGGCGCCAGATCGAACAACGACACGCCCTGATTCTTGGCGTTGAGTCGCAATTCCGGGCTGAGCGGCAAGACCGAAATCACCGGCAGGCCGAAGGTTTTCCCCACCGTTTCCGAATTGGGTGCCACCGAGCGCAAATAACGATCGATCAGCAACCCGGCGTGCTGCATCTTCATGCCCTTTTCCCGCCACAGATTGAGCACCGCCAGATTGCGCCGGCACTCGATCACGCTCTGGTCGGCGTACCACAGCAGCTGGTCGCAGTGACTTACAAAGGTACGCAGGGCTTCGCTGTCCGGCTGGCCCACCAGATTCACGATGACGTGCTGGAAATGCTGGCGCAGGGCACTGAGCAGCATGTACAACTCGGCCGCACTGGACTGTTCCAGATGATCGTCGGCCTCGGTGTAGGCCAGGATGCGCAAGCCGTTTTCGGATGTTGTAAAAGCACTGTCGATAAGGGTCGCGTCCAGCCTGCGCAAATGGCGCAGTGCATCACCGAAACTGAACGTCGACTCAAGACCGAGCATCGACAGGCTGTCACCACGGGGCAAGCCCAGATCCAGCAACAAGGTACGTTGCCCGGCCTTCTGCACCACCATCGCCAGGTGAGAGGCTATCAAGGCTCCGTCGCCATCGCATTGAGCGCCATACAGCACCGTCAGACCGCTCATGTTGGGGTTGGGCGTCACCGCAGGCAGGCGTTTGCTCAAGCGCCTGACCAGACCGGCGACTTCACTGGAACGCGAGCCATAGGCCACGAAATCCCTGGCACCGGCGCGCATGGCATTGAGCACCAACTGGTTATCCATACCGTCGCCCAAAGCGACAATCGCCAGCATCGGCTTGGCTTCCAGAGCACCCTCGATCAGCGCGCTCTGGTTCATCAAATGTTCACGATCCAGCCCCACGAACACCACGCTGGCGAAGGTCACGTCCACCAGCGCCAGCAAATCGTCCAGGCTGCCGCTGCCGGCACTCACCACCTGCCCCAGCGAACCCAATGCACCCTGCAACCATTCAAGATCGGTGGGGTTGCGGGTAATCGCCAGGAATGTCTGACTCAGGCTCTGGCTCATTGAGATAACCCGCTACGGCGCTCGAAATCGCCGTTCTCAAGGAAATACATACGGAAGAAATTCGGGTCGTAATTACGCAGGCCTTCACCGGGCAGCGTGGGCAGTTGCGCATTGACCGCCAGTGGCTGGACCAGATGCGGAGTGACGATCATCAGCAGTTCACGCTCATCGCGCTGAATCTGCGAATTGCGAAACAGAGCCCCCAGAATCGGGATATCGCCCAGGCCGGGAAACTTGTCCACAGAGGCAATATTGCTGGAGCTGATCAGGCCACTGACAACAAAGCTTTCCCCATCGGCCAGAGAAATGCTGGTATCGGTACGCCGTATATTGAGTGCAGGCACAGTGGTGCCGGAGATAGTGATGCCGGCCGAAAAATCCAGTTCGCTGACCTCGGGCGCAACCTTGAGCAGTATCCGGTTACGTCCGACCACAGTGGGCGTCAGGGTCAGACGCACGCCGTACTCCTTGTATTCAATGGAGATGCCATTTCCATCCCCGCTGGGCACCGGCACCGGGAACTCACCACCCGCCAGAAAGCTCGCGCTTTGTCCGTTCAATGCCACAAGGCTCGGACGCGCCAGGGTGTAGGCAAAGCCGCTGCCTTCCATGGCATTGATCATGCCCAGGACCTTGCTGCTGCCACCGCCCCACACGATATTGAAGTTGTTGTTATTCAAACCGATGGCGGGCCGCGTGGAGCCGACCGTACCAGGCGAGACCGTGACGTCGGTTACGGTGCCGGGAGAACCAAACAGAAAGTTGTTCGAGCCAGTACCGAAGATCGAAGTACTGGCCTCCTTGAGTTTGCTACGGCTGACTTCAATGAAACGAATATCGGTCTGGACCTGACTGGGCAACTGAGGATCCAGAGAAGGCACCGGCAAGGCATCGACCAGCGCGGAAGCATCTCCTCCGCGTACGAATACCATGCTTTGGCGAGGAGAAGTCGAGCAGGCCGTCCAGACCATCAAACTGGTAGCGCCACGTGCAATGCCGGTCAACAGAAAGCCCTGATTGCCATTGACCAGTACATCGGCAACCTTGGGATCACCCACGGCAATCCGGGTAATGGCCACCGGCGAACGTACATCCTGCTGCATGCCCTGGCTGACCTCCAGCACCGCTGGCAGGGCAGCAAGATTCTTGCAGCCATTGCCGGAAGCCGCCCAGCTTGTGTTCACGCCCAGCCCGGCGAGCAGCAAAAACAGCGCGTGACGTTTTAAAACCGGTACGAAACAACGGTTCATCAAATGCTTCCTTGCTCAATCAGGGGGTTTGTTGCGTAACCTGGTTGCCGCGAATCACCTCAACGCCACGAGATCCGCGAGACGCACCGATATGACTGGTGGCCGGAGCACTCAGAGCCAATTGGCTGAACTGCACCAGATTGCGCCTGGCAGAATCCAGGCGCACGGCAACATCGGGACGGCTGGCATCGCCGCTCCAGTAATCTTGAAGGTTGCCCTCATCGGCACTTCGTACCGCCAGGCGCATCACGCCGGTCTGGGTAGCCAGTAACAAGCGCACCAATAACGATTCGGGCACAGCCACCACCACCGATCGGGCGCTCAGGCGCTGCTGCTCCAGCCTGATGCGTTCTTCGATACTGATATCTTGTGCGGGCTTGCCATCACGGGTCGGACCAAGAAGCTCACCGACGCTCAGGACTCTCAAGGCAGGCACCACGACCTGGCTGGAGCGGACAGGATTAGTGGTGTCTTCAGGCAGATAAAGCAGAACATCGACATAATCTCCGGGGCTGAGCTGCCCGGACGCGCCAATCACCTCATCAACGGCCAAAGCCAGTGCGCGTTCGTCAGGACGAATCATCCGCGCCAGCGTGCCTCCGGCCTCGAAACTGCTTTCACTCAACCAGGTTCCTGCCGCCAGCGTGCGCCAGGTACTGCGATTCACAACCTGGTCAATATTGCTGAAACTCCCGGCAGGCGCAACCTTCAGGCGCTCGATCACCAGGTCTTCAGCCTGAATTGGGGTGTAGGCAGGAACATCGTGCGCCAGCACCACGACATTATGGCGCAGCGCTTCTTCCACGGGCGGGGCAGGCGGCGCAACTTCGACAGGTGGCGGAGCCTCAACGACAGGAGCCTCCACGGGTGGCGCCGCTGGCTCTTTACTGACCATTATTCCCAGATACCCGGCCAATATCGCTCCGAGTAAAAAAACGACAGCGAGCACCATGGTGATACGACTGCTCATGGCAACGCTTCCTTTGTCATCGCATGATCACCTCAATCCAACGCATCAACTTCGCAATAGCAATGAAGAACAATCACATGCTGCTCTTTTGAAGGTAGCCCACACCACCCAAAACGCCATTAAGCCCTGCGAAATATCCTTATCTGAATACCTGAATTGCGAACCACAGGGCCCGCTATAACTTTGTGATTAATGCTTTATTACGGTTGTGGGTTCGCGAGTTGAGGGCAATGCTGTAACTGCAAGGGGATGTATGAAAACGGCTGGTATTACCCGCGCCATGAATGGTGCAAGGAGAATTGTGATGTTCCTTACCAATTTATACATACGCGCTTATACGCAAATTCAGGCATTCCTCAAAAACCGGGAAGCCGCATCGGCTATCGAATATGTACTGCTCGCTGCCATGGTGGCGGTCGCCATCGTTGCCTTCGTTCCGGCCATCAGTGCTCAGGTCAGAATCATTTTCAACCAGGTGCTGGTTGCATTGGGCGGTACGGCAGTCTGACGGCTTGATTGAACGAGGACAAAGTGTTGTAAGATCCGAGGCCGTTACCAACGTTTTTTATAGGTATCACTATGGCCGTCCACCCCACACGCCAACAGCTGCTTCTGGTTGATGACGAAGAGGACGCCAATGAAGAGTTGGCAGAACTACTCGAAGGCGAGGGGTTCTGCTGCTTCACTGCGTCCTCGGTCAAGATTGCCTTGCAACAGCTGACTCGCCACCCGGATATCGCTCTGGTCATTACCGATTTGCGTATGCCGGAGGAAAGCGGCATTCAGTTGATAAAACGACTGCGTGAACATACTTCGCGCCAGCATCTGCCTGTGATTGTCACCTCAGGCCATGCCGACATGGAAGATGTCAGCGACCTGCTGCGCCTGCAGGTGCTGGACCTGTTCCGCAAGCCGATCTATCACGTCCGCTTGCTGGAAACCCTGAACAACCTGTTTCCCGAGCCGAAAATCTTTCAGGTGCAATGACACGAACTTCATGATCCACGGAACTAGCCATACTGCCCGATAGCCAAAGCGAGCAGACCTATAACCGTGATCAGGATGCACATATGAAGGTAGAAAGCTTTTTTGAATGGCTGGGGCAGGCAATCGGGTCAGTGATTCGCTTCATCGTGGATACCCTGGCCTGGCTGTTCAACGGTTTTACCCATGCCGGCGGCAATTTCGTTGACGGCTTGTCCCGCACTCTGGGCATGGACGCTTCACTGATCAGCATCGTTGCGCTGGTCATCGGCCTGATGCTTCTTTACTCCGCCATCCGCGCCTTCATGCGCGCCTCCATCATCATGGGCATCATCTGGCTGGCGCTGGGGTTGTGGCTACTGAGCTGGATCATCCACTGATTGCGCTCCTGCATAGCACGTTCTGACTGACCGGTATTAGGGCTACAATGCCCGCCTTGCCGGGAGTCCTCATGTCCAAGTTGTCCAGCGATTGGCGTCATCGCCCCACTCATCATCGAGTCTGGGGCCTGGCGCTGCCGATGATCCTGTCGAATATTTCAGTACCGCTGGTAGCGCTGGTCGACACCGCCGTGATTGGCCACTTGCCCCACGCCCATCAATTGGGCGCAGTCGCTGTGGGCGCCACGCTCTACACCTTTCTGGCATGGGCCATGGGTTTTCTGCGCATGGGCACCACCGGTTTTGCAGCTCAGGCTGCGGGGCGTGGTGACGGCGCGGCCTTGCGTCAGATTCTGCTGCAAGGCCTGCTCCTGGCCATGGGGCTGGCCTTCCTGCTCGGGCTGATTGCCTTGCCATTCAGTCATCTGGCTCTGTCGATCATGCAACCTTCGGCCGACCTGCAACAGATGACACTCGACTTCTTCCACGCCCGACTTTTCGGCCTGCCTGCAGCACTGGCCAGCTACGCGCTGGTGGGCTGGTTTCTCGGCACCCAGAACGCCAGGGCGCCGTTGGCGATTCTGCTGATCACCAATACGGTGAACATCATTCTCAACCTGTGGTTCGTTCTGGGCCTGGACTGGGGTGTCGTCGGTTCGGCACGGGCATCGGTGCTCGCCGAGTGGACCGGCGCATTACTAGGCCTGGTCATGGCTCGCAAAGCCTTGCAGGCCTGGTCTGGCAAGATTGTCTGGGCCGCCCTGAAGCTCTGGAGCAACTGGCGACCACTGCTGGCGGTCAACCGCGACATTTTCATTCGCACCCTGGCACTGCAATCGATCATGTTCCTGATCACCGCTCAAGGCGCCCGACTGGGCGATGCAACCGTCGCCGCCAACGCCCTGCTGCTCAACGGCCTGTTGCTGACCTCCCATGCGCTGGACGGGCTGGCCCATGCCGTAGAGGCCCTGTGTGGCCATGCCATTGGAGCACGCGACCGGACGGCATTACGCCGCTCGCTGGTGGTGGCCGGTGGCTGGTCGCTGATTGCCAGTTCAGCTTTTGCCCTGCTGTTCCTGACGGGCGGGCATCTGTTCGTGCAGATGCAGACCAACATCCCCGAAGTGCGTGAAACCGCCCTCATCTACCTGCCTTATCTGGCTGCAATGCCTTTGCTAGCGGTCTGGAGCTACTTGCTGGACGGTCTGTTCATCGGCGCAACCCGCGCCCGGGAGATGCGCAATGCAATGCTGATCAGCGTGATACTCATCGCTCCCGTCGCCTTTATTGCAGTCGATCAGGGCAATCACGGGCTCTGGCTGACCTTCCTGGCATTTACCCTGCTGCGCGGCTTAAGCCTTGGAAGCATTGCCTGGCGCCTTAACCGCAAGGACGGCTGGTTTACCTACTGATCGCTCTCGGCCATCTTGCCGGCAAAGGTAATACGCGGACTGGTCAGGGTCAGGCCACTTGAATCAAGCCGGACCCGACTGGAACCAATGCTCAACGACAGCTCGCTGCCTTCTTCAAAAGACACCGTCGGCCCGTTCTCCAGACGAAAGCGTCGCTTATTCCCCATGATCATCTGCCAATCCAGCTGCGCCTGAACACTGTCGGCAGGCAATACATCTGCGGACTGCGTGAAAACCGGCTCACAGGCGCGAGAGTGCAGGCAGGCGATGATCATCGGCCGGTCCATATCGTCATCGAGCAAACTCACCAGTACCTCCATCCCGCCGGTAAATACCAGTTCAAGGCCAGGCATCACGGGCAGCCAGCAATCGTTGTAGCGCGCTCCCCGCCCCTGTAGCCCCCACTCAAGTTGCACCTTGAGACGACCAACCGAATCAAGCCCGACCTCCATCCCTGCCGGGCCGATGACCCAGGCCCGTTGCAGTTGCGGCACTTTCGAGCGGGGTTGCGGCTCAGGCACGCTGAAGCCGACTTCCCAGGGAACGGCATGGAACCGATTGGTATACCGCTCTGCGCTTCCATCCTCCGGTACAGACTCCTGGTAACGATGCTCAACCCGGCTTAGCAGCCACATGTGATTCCACTCAACCTCGGGGTGGCCCGTCAGCGGCAATAAATACCCCGACATCACAAATGGCAGGCTGCTTTCGCCCTCGGCTCGTTGCCTGGCGCGGGAGCCCGGCAAATCCTGGCCCTTGATGCTGACAGCAAAGCGGGTAACGCCAGACGGTTTCGGCAATTGTCGCCAGGGCGCCGCAGGCGTTGGACGAAAGCCCCGCAGGCTATCGCCGAACACCACCTCATGGCGCCGACGGGAATGAACAAAGTGATAGTGGATACCTTCTTCGGCACACAGGCGCTGCACCAGTTGCAGGTCGGACTCCTGATACTGCGCACAATATTCGCGCTCCCGGCACTGGGTTTTCAGCTCGAAGCGATAGCTGCCTTTGCGCAGTCCATGTTCCTCCAGGACCCTGGCGATGATCTGCGGAGCGGTCATGTGTTGAAAGATACGCTGATTGTAACGTTGCCCGAGACAGGCCAGCCGCGGACCGACTTTCAGCCGGTAGCAGGCAGGCCCGGGACGGAAATGACTGCGACTCGCGCCGTGAATCTGCCCATGAAAACCATGATCGCTGCCTTGAAAGCAGAGGAACACCGGCTTGTACATCAGACTTGCCAGATTCACCTCAAGCCCTTCGTTGACGACCTCAAGCTCAAAGGCAAAAGGCTGACTGATTGCTTCCATGCCTTGTAACGAAAGGACGGTAAAACAATGACGCAGACGGGCGATCTCCAGACGAAAAAGCGGCGCGCTGGCGGGATCGGGCATGGGGATGTTCTCTACAGGGGCGGCCAACGATTCTGGCCGAGAAGCGGGATCGAGTAGAGAGCAAAAGGCAGAACAGGACGTTGCCTACACGTGAAGCGGTTTTGGACTACACAGTGATTGATCGCGAATGAGCGGAACGCCGCCCGATTCGCTCCTACGAGGTGTGGGGTAGGAGCGAATCGGGCGGCGTTCCGCTCATTCGAGAAGAACAGATCAGGAAGACAAGTAAGACGAACGAGTCAGGCCAAGGCGCAACGCATCCAGATACTGCGTACGCTCACGCGGGCTGATCCTGGCGCTGGCAACCTTGTCCCGGTAATGGGTCATCAGTTCTTCCGGCGACAAGTGTACGTAACGCAGCATGTCCTCGATGGTGTCGTGGGTTTCGATACCGGCGTGGTACACGCTGCCGTCCAGGTTCTGGTAAATGTTCACCGAATCGGTATCACCGAACAGGTTGTGCATGTCACCCAGGATCTCCTGATAGGCGCCCACCAGGAAAATCCCCAGCAGGTAGTCTTCGCCTTCATTCAGGGCATGCACCGGCATGCTGGTTTCGATGCTCTGCTCGTCCACGTACTGGTTGATCTTGCCATCCGAGTCACAGGTCAGGTCCTGAAGCACCGCACGGCGCACAGGCTCTTCGTCCAGACGATGCAAGGGGATGATCGGCAATACCTGCCCGATGGCCCAGGTATCGGGCAGGCTCTGGAATACCGAGAAGTTGCAGATGTACTTGTCGGCCAGCTTGTCGTTGAGTTCGTCCAGCACCTGACGGTGGGAGCGCTGACGGGCCTTCAGCGAGTTATGCAGGCGGCGGCAGACTGCGAAATAGCACTGCTCGCCCAAGGCTTTCTGCGCCAGGCTGATCTTGCCATCGGCGTACTGGGTCGCGATATCGCTCATGTAGTGCGTGGCGCGCCAGTAAGTCTCGGTCACCATCTCGATATCGGTCGGGCCAAGCAGATCGATCAGCCACTGCACGGTTTCCGGCAGGCTTTCCTTGTCTTCGATCACCGGGACGTCATCGTTGTGTCTTTCGACGTCAGTCACCTGCACCACCAACATGGCGTGGTGCGCGGTCAGAGAACGGCCACTTTCGGAGAAGATGTGCGGATGCGGCAAGCCCTGCGCATCGCAGAACTCCTTGAGCATGCCGACAACGACACCGGCGTAGTCGTCCATGTCGTAGTTGATCGAGCTGGCATTACGCGAGTGCGTGCCGTCGTAGTCCACACCCAGACCGCCGCCCACATCGATGTGATCCACCGGCAGCCCCAGGTTGCGCAGCTCGCCGTAGTAACGAATCGCTTCCTTGAAGCCGTGCTGGTAGTCCGCCAGGTTGGCGATCTGTGAACCCATGTGGAAGTGCAGCAGACGAATGCCTTGGTCCAGACCAGCCTTGCGGAAACGCTCGACCACCGAGAGCAACTGTGCGGCCGACAGCCCGAACTTGGATTTTTCGCCACCGGTGTCGGCCCACTTGCTGGAGGCCAGCGAAGACAGGCGCACGCGCAGGCCCACTTGCGGAGCGACCTTGAGTTCTGCGGCTTCTTCGATCACCAGTTCGACTTCGGATTCTTTCTCGATCACGATGAAGACGTTGTGACCCAGCTTCTGGCCCATCAGTGCCAGGCGGATGAACTCGCGGTCCTTGTAACCGTTGCAGACGATGGTCCCGCCCTTGGGGGCCAGCGCCAGCACCGCCATCAGCTCGGGCTTGGAACCCGCCTCAAGGCCGATGGAGACGTTCTGGGTGGCGATGATGTTTTCCACCACCGCTTCCTGCTGGTTGACCTTGATCGGGTACAGCGCCGTGTACTGGCTCTGGTATTCCAGGCGTGCAATGTTGCTGTCGAAAGCGCCGGTCAACTGGCGGACACGGTCCTGCAGGATATCGGGGAAACGCACCAGCAATGGCAGGGACAGACCGCTCTTGCGCAGATTGTCGACCTGCTCATAGAGATCGATGGGCGAACTGCCCGGCCCCTTGGGACGAACTTCAACGCGACCGGCTTCATTGATCGCAAAATAACCGGCCCCCCAATGACGAATCCCGTAAACACTGCGGCTGTCCGCAACGGTCCATTGGCTGCCATCGTCTTTGCGTGTGCGTCGTACGGACATCGAAGTCCCCTATAGATAAGTCATGTAGCGCCGGCCCAATGACAGGCATGCGCAGTGTAGAGAGTGGAAATGACGGTTTGGTTCTCGCTCAGCCGCCAGACTTTTTGGCCTTGAAGCCTTTCTTGACCAGTTCTGCCAGCAACAGCTCGACGTGATCGCCCTGAATCTCGATCACTCCGTCCTTGAGGGCTCCGCCTGTACCGCAACGCTGCTTGAGCGCCTTGGCCAGATCCTTGAGCCCTTCCTCGGCCAGCGGCACGCCCGTGATGGTGGTCACGGTCTTGCCTCCACGGCCTTTGCTCTCGCGCCGCACGCGCGCAATGCCGTCTCCTTCAGGGATGACGGTTTGCTTGCAGGTGCAGGCATCGACGGGCTGACGACATTCGGGGCAATGGCGCCCTGCGTCGGTTGAAAACACCAGGCCACCCAGGGCGGCGAAGGATGCGGCTTTTTTAGCCACGGGAAATCCTCTTGTTGAGGACTGAAGACGGGCCGGGCTCGGTATTGAGCCTTCGACCGCGAAGCCCCACTCTGGCAGGGGCAGCGCTACTGGAACGGCTTGGCCGGCCCAGCTTGAAAAGGTCGCGCAGTGTACCGGCAAAAAGCATGCTTGCTAAGAGCCTGAATGCGCCAATTTACTGAACATTTGCGACCTGCTCCAGATAGCGTTTCAACGCCGCCAGAGAGTCCGGGCAATAAGGCTTTTCAGCGGTTTCCGTCAGCACTTGCGCCACCGGGATAAAACGCGCCTGCAACACCTCTTCCGGTTGCAGGATCAGAGGCCCGTCCCAGACGGCGGAAAACACCGCACACCAGATCCGGTTGCCCGGCTGATCGAAGAAAAACTGCTCATGAGCCTGTAACGCAACACCACCCACACCAAGCTCTTCCTCCAGCTCGCGGGCTGCGGACTCGGCATAGCTTTCCCCAGCCTGAACCATACCGCCCGCCGCAACATCCCAGAAACCTGGGTAAATGGCCTTGCTCAGGGTTCTTTGGTGAACGCAGAGTTCGCCTGCCGAATTGAACAGCAATATATAGGTGCCTCGCCCGATCAGACCGCGCTCGCGCAATTGGGCACGGGGGAGCGAGCCCAATAGCTGATCCTGCTCATCGACCCAGGCGATCAGTTCGGCATCCGAGGCGGCGCGGTGCGCGGCCTCGTGCGAAGAAACGGCCATCAGCCCTGGGACAGCAACTGACGAAGGTCGATAACTGCCGCGTTGGCTCGCGAGATGTAGTTGGCCATGACCAGCGAGTGGTTGGCCAACACGCCAAACGCGCTGCCGTTCAGGACCATCGGGCTCCACAGCGGCTCCTGAGAAGCCTCCAGCTCACGAATGATCTGACGCACGCTGACGGTCGCGTTCTTCTTGGCCAGTACGTCCGCGAAGTCCACCTCGATGGCACGCAGCAGATGCGACAACGCCCAGGCCTGACCACGAGCTTCATAGAAGACGTTGTCGATTTGCAACCATGGGGTTTCCACTATTTCCTCATCGACCTGCGGCACTTCGCCCGGCTTGACCGAGGCAATGGCTTCGGTTTTCAGAGTGCTGTTGAGCTTGACCCGCCCGACACTGGCCGACAGGCGTTGCGACAGGGAGCCCAGGCGGGTACCGACATCGCCCAGCCAGTTATTCAGGTTGTCGGCACGGGCGTAGAACAACGCGCCCTTCTGGTTAGGATCGGACAAGCGGGCCTGATAACGGCTCAAGGCATTGATGCCATCGGTGTACTGCGACTCGCTCGATGGCAACACCCAACTGCGGTTGTCGAAGTTGAACAACGGCTCGGCACGGGCCAGATCCCCGTCTTCAGCCGATTGCGACTGCGAACGGGCAAAGTCCTTGCGCAACGCACGGCTCAGGTCACGAACCTGCACCAGCACGCCATATTCCCAGCTTGGCATGTTGTCCAGCCACAGGCCTGGCGGAAAGCGGTCGTTGGACAGATAACCGCCACGCTTGGTGAGCAGCGTCTGGGTAACTGTCTTGAGGGTTTCGACGGTGGTGTAGCCAATGACCATCGGCTTGCCTTCACGCTCGGCGGCGGCCTGCGCATTCTGCTGCACAGGAAACAGGGCAGGTTCCTTGCTCCAGTACCAGCCCACCAGCAGGGAGACCAGGAGATAGATCAGAATCAGGGAGCCCAAGGCCCTGCTATAGAAAAGGTTGCCCAGGTAACCACGTCTCTTGACCGACGCAGTATCAGCGGTACGCTCACCCGCGCTGCCTGCGCGGTTCTTCCAATCCAGCATGGTAAGGGTCCTTTTCAATCACAGGTTCAGGGCTTCGACCGCAACCTTACAGCAAGGTGCCTTTTGCTGACATGTACGGCGCAAGGTTTTGTTGCCGCACCAACACCCCGACTCAGGAACAAGGTGCGAATGGCAGAGAAATAACGACTATCACGCAACCTTTGGGCACAAAAATGACTCTGACAGAAACCAGACGCTCTTTTGTTGACGAATAAGTGACTTACGGCACTCTTCTATACAATCGGAGGTGCTAGCATAGCGCCAGCAGTGGTACTACTCAGCGAACCCACAGTACTCATAATATGACCGAGTCAGAAGACCCTAGCCGCGATCGTCTCAAGCATCACTTTGCCCAAAGGGTCACTCATCAAGCGCGTCAGATTCTTGAGACTTGGCAACGCCTGCAGAAATCCGAATGGTCGCTCGCCGATATGGCCGAGCTGAAGGATTCGACCCTGCGTCTGTTGCGTTTCGCCGAGCGTTTCGAGCAGGCCGAACACCTGCAACTGGCCCGGGATATCGGCCTGGCACTGGAAACGGTCGAAGCCAATCGCGGCCGCCTCAATAGCAGCCTGATCACCGAACTCAACCGTTTGATGCAACGCCTCTCACGTACAGGCCTGCGTCACGGCGACAAACTGGAACAAACCTCCCTTCCGCCACTGCGCAAGCCAGTCTATGTGGTCTTGCAGGACCGCGAGCGGGCCGAACGGCTGGCCAAACAGCTGGAGTTCTTCGGCCTGTCGGCCCTGTCACTGGACAACGTGGCACAGTTCCAGTCCGCGATGCTGGAGCGCCATCCGTCGGTCATCATCATGGACGTGGATTTCAGCGGCCCGGGCGAAGGCCTGAAGCTCGCCTCCCAGGTTCAGGAAGGACTGGAGCAGAAACTGCCGCTACTGTTCTTCAGCCATCATGAAACCGATACGCCGACCAGGCTGGCCGCAGTGCGCGCCGGTGGCGAAGAGTTTCTGACCGGCACACTGGAAGCCTCAAGCCTGCTGGAGAAAATCGAGGTCCTGACCTGCGTTGCCCAGTATGAGCCTTATAAAGTGCTGGTCATCGATGACTCCCGCGCCCAGGCCACTCACACCGAACGCCTGCTCAATGCCGCCGGAATCGTGACCCGGACATTGCTGGACCCGATCCAGGCCATGTCCGAACTGGCCGAATTCCAGCCGGACCTGATCATCCTCGACATGTACATGCCCGGATGCACCGGCACGGAACTGGCCAAGGTCATTCGCCACAATGACCGCTACGTCAGCGTCCCGATCATTTATCTGTCTGCCGAAGATGATCAGGACAAACAGCTCGACGCCATGAGCGAAGGTGGCGATGACTTCCTGACCAAGCCCATCAAGCCACGCCACCTGATCACCACCGTGCGCAATCGGGCAGCCCGGGCGCGAAGCCTGAAGGCCCGCATGGTGCGCGACAGCCTGACCGGCCTGTACAACCACACACACATCCTCCAGTTGCTGGAGGATTGCAGCTTCCGCGCACGCCGCGAGAACAAGCCCCTGTGCTTTGCCATGCTCGATATCGACCACTTCAAGAAGGTCAACGACACCCATGGCCACCCGATGGGCGACCGTGTCATCAAGAGCCTGGCGTTATTCCTCAAACAGCGCCTGCGTAAAACCGATTTCATTGGCCGCTACGGCGGCGAAGAGTTCGCCATCGTGATGCCGGACACCGACATTCAGAGCGCACATCAGGTGCTCGAAGAAATTCGTTATCGCTTTGCGGAAATACATTACCCCGCGCAACCCACAGACCTGTTCTGCACCTTCAGTGCCGGCGTGGTCGCACTCGGCGTGCATGATGACAGCCTGACTCTTGCATCCCAGGCCGACAACGCGCTGTATCGCGCCAAGCATGCCGGGCGCAATCAAGTGCATTCGGCGGTCGTCGAGGTGCCTTACCACGTGGTATTGCCTGAGATTCAGGCCTGAAAGCTCAGCCGCTCAAGGACCCTCCCGAAATCCATCCTTACAAACCTCATCCCTGCATGCCGTGAAACACTCCGCTATCATGCGCTGACTTTCGAGAATCGAGCCTGCCATGCGCCGTTTGTTATGCCTGATGCTGTTGATCCTGGCCCTGCCCGCTTTCGGGACCAGCCTGCTGGACAGTCGCCCTGCACCGACACTGGGCGGCGCCACACTGGATAACAGCAAGGAATTCCTGCCTGTACGCCAGGCATTCAAATTGAGCCTGATCGAAACGACTCCGCAATCGATCAAGCTACGCTTCGTCGCCACCGACGGCTATTACCTGTATCGCCATCGCTTCCAGTTCCGCACCGAACCTGCCGACATCGGCCTGGGTGAGGCGCAATTGCCCCAAGGCGAAAAGAAACACGACGAGTACTTTGGCGACGTCGAGGTCTATCACGGCATTCTGGACATCGACCTGCCCCGCAAGCCCGGTGAAGAGCGGCCTTTTGTCCTGAGCGTGAGCTATCAGGGCTGCGCCGATAAAGGCTTGTGTTACCCGCCGGAAACCGAGCGACTGAATATTGGTGACGTGCCACCTGCCGACACCGCATCAACGGCAGGCAAGCAGGCCTGGAGCTGGAAAGAGCTGGCGCTGTTTTTTCTCGCGGGTATCGGCCTGACATTCACGCCCTGCGTGCTGCCAATGTTGCCGATTCTTTCCGGCGTGGTCTTGCGGGGTCAGGTCGGCGGTCTGCGCGGTCTGAGTCTTTCACTGGCCTACGTTTTACCGATGGCCGTGTGCTTCGCCGTGCTGGGCGCCTTGATGGGCATGTTCGGAGCGGGCCTGAACCTGCAGGCACGTCTGCAATCGGCCTGGGTACTGGTGCCGTTTTCGCTGTTCTTCGTGCTGTTTGCCGTGGCGATGTTCGGCGTCTTTGAACTGCGTCTTCCGCAAGCCATCAGCAACAGACTGGATCGTATCGCAGGCAAGACCGAAGGTGGTTCGCTCTGGGGCGCAGCCGTGCTCGGCGTGGTTTCCAGCCTGCTGGTATCACCTTGCGTCTCGGCGCCACTGGCCGGCGCGCTGCTCTATATAAGCGCCAGCGGAGATGCTCTGGGCGGCGGCCTGAAACTGTTCGCCCTGGGGCTGGGCATGGGAGCGCCGTTATTGCTGGTCGCGACCGGCGGAGCGGCGTGGCTGCCAAAGAGTGGCCCATGGCTGGTAACCGTGAAAAACGCCATTGGCGTGCTGCTGCTGGGCCTGGCCATAGGCTTGCTGAGCCGCGTACTGCCAGGGCAGATCACCTTGCTGCTGATCGGCATTCTGTGTGCCGGTGTCGCGCTGTTCCTCGGAGCCCTGGAATTCACTGCAAAATCTTCACGCCAAAAACTCGCGCAACTTCTCGGCCTGCTTTTGTTCGTCTACGCTCTGGCATGCTGGTACGGCGCATTGAGCGGGCAAACTGACCCGACTCGTCCACTGGGGCGCCCACAGGCAGCCACCATCAGCAACGGTATGGCAATACCGGTGACGTCCCAATGGCAGACCATCACCACGTCTGCCGAACTGGACCGGGCCTTGAGCGAAGCAAAAGATGCAGGCAAACCCTTGCTGCTCGACTGGTATGCCGACTGGTGCATCAGTTGCAAGGTTATCGAGCATGAAGTCCTGCCTGATCCAGGCGTCATCGAGAAACTGACGGGCTACAGCCTGATCCGGTTCGACATGACAGACAGCAATGCAGAGCAACGTGCCCTGCTTGACCGCTACAAGCTGTTCGGACCACCCGCGTTGTTATTTTTCAGTAAAAGCGGCGAAGAACTGAAAAATGTCCGAGTCATTGGTGAAATCGACGTTCCTGCTTTCCTTGAGCGCATAAATAGAGCAAATGACCAAAATTAGGTGTCGGGTCATAAACTTTACGCAAACATCGCTCATTGTGCTGGCTACTGTAGTTAACTGGACAGTACATTCCCCTTGCGGCATAGTCGCCGGGCGTGAACGCCCGTAAACAAAATAAAGGAATAAACGATGGCGACTTTCCTGGTACTGCACGGCCCCAACCTGAATCTGCTCGGTACTCGCGAGCCCGGGATATATGGTGCCGTCACCCTGGCTCAAATCAACCAGGATCTGGAGCAGCGCGCTCGCGATGCCGGTCACCATCTGATGTACCTGCAAAGCAACGCCGAGTACGAATTGATCGACCGAATCCATGCTGCACGCACCGAAGGCGTGGACTTCATCATCATCAATCCGGCTGCTTTTACACATACAAGTGTGGCAATACGTGACGCGCTGCTGGGAGTGAGCATCCCATTCATCGAAGTGCATTTATCAAACGTGCACAAACGCGAACCTTTCCGCCATCACTCCTACTTTTCAGATGCTGCTGTAGGAGTGATCTGCGGCCTTGGCGCCAGCGGTTACCGACTGGCCCTGGAGGCCGCCCTGGAACAATTGGCCGTTAGCTCCAAGCCATGACCGGACCAGCATCGCTGGCCCTCACGGCTTGAACCGGCTGCCGAAATGCCCTGACAGACCCCTTGGGAGTTGATGATTAATGGATATTCGCAAAGTCAAGAAACTGATCGAACTGCTGGAAGAATCTGGTATCGACGAGCTGGAGATCCGTGAAGGCGAAGAATCCGTACGGATCAGCCGTCACAGCAAGACTCCGGCACAACCGTATTACGCGCCGGCTCCAGTTGCCGCGCCTGTAGCTGCTGCTCCGGTCGCACCGGTTGCCGCTGCTGCTACCGCAGAAGCACCTTCGGCTCCGAAGCTGAACGGTCACGTGGTCAAGTCGCCAATGGTCGGTACGTTCTACCGCACCCCGGCACCTACTTCGCCTGCATTCGTCGAAGTCGGCCAGACCGTCAAGAAAGGCGACACCATCTGCATCGTCGAAGCGATGAAAATGATGAACCACATCCAGGCAGAAGCCAGCGGTGTGATCGAATCCATCCTGGTAGAAAACGGTCAGCCGGTTGAATTTGACCAGCCGCTGTTCACTATCGTTTGAACCGGGGAGAGCCTGCGATGTTGGAAAAAGTTCTGATCGCCAACCGCGGCGAAATTGCCTTGCGCATCCTGCGTGCCTGTAAGGAACTGGGCATCAAGACCGTCGCTGTACATTCCACGGCAGATCGCGAGTTGATGCACCTGGGCCTGGCAGATGAAACCGTCTGTATCGGTCCGGCTCCAGCCAACCTGTCCTACCTGAATATCCCGGCAATCATCTCGGCAGCCGAACTGACCGGCGCCACGGCGATTCACCCGGGCTACGGCTTTCTTGCGGAAAACGCGGATTTCGCCGAACAGGTAGAGAAATCGGGCTTCGCCTTCATCGGCCCAAAAGCAGACACCATTCGCCTGATGGGCGACAAGGTTTCCGCCAAGGACGCCATGAAGCGCGCCAGCGTACCGACGGTTCCAGGTTCTGACGGCCCACTGCCGGAAGACGAAGAAACCGCGCTGCGCATCGGCCGTGAAGTCGGCTACCCGGTGATCATCAAGGCCGCCGGTGGCGGTGGTGGTCGCGGCATGCGCGTGGTTCACCGCGAGGAAGACCTTATCGAAGCTGCCAGCCAGACCCGCGCCGAAGCGGCTGCCTGGTTCAGCAACCCGATGGTCTACCTGGAAAAATACCTGACCAACCCACGTCACGTGGAAGTTCAGGTCATTTCCGATGGCCAGGGCAATGCCATTCACCTGGGCGACCGTGACTGCTCGCTGCAACGCCGTCACCAGAAAGTCCTGGAAGAAGCACCGGCACCGTTCATCGACGAACAAGCCCGCAAGGACGTGTTCGCAGCTTGCGTAAAAGCATGCGTGGACATCGGCTACCGTGGCGCCGGCACGTTCGAGTTCCTGTACGAGAACGGCCGCTTCTACTTCATCGAAATGAACACTCGTGTTCAGGTAGAGCACCCGGTTTCGGAGATGGTCACCGGTATCGACATCGTCAAGGAGATGCTGAGCATCGCCGCCGGCAACAAACTGTCGTACACCCAGGATGACGTTGTCATCACGGGCCATGCGCTGGAATGCCGTATCAACGCTGAAGATCCGAAAACCTTCATTCCGAGCCCGGGCCTGGTCAAGCACTTCCACGCGCCAGGCGGTAACGGCGTGCGTGTAGACTCGCATCTGTACAGCGGCTACAAGGTTCCATCGAACTACGACTCGTTGATCGGCAAGCTGATCACATGGGGCGCGACCCGCGACGAAGCCATGGCACGCATGCGCAATGCCCTGGACGAAATCGTGGTCGACGGGATCAAGACCAATATCCCGCTGCACCGCGACCTGACCCGTGATGAAGGCTTCTGCGAAGGCGGAGTCAACATCCACTATCTTGAGCACAAACTGGCCAATCAATAAGTCAGCGTGTTTCAGATCAACAAAGCCGCAGCGATGCGGCTTTGTTGTTTGCGCCGCATAGAAGTAAACTTGCCCGCTTCTTCGCGGCAGTACCGCGCACACATTTTGACTCGAAGGTAATCCGCCATGCCTTGGCTGCAAGTCCGCCTCGCCATCAGCCCAGAACAAGCCGAAACCTACGAGGACGCGCTGCTTGAAGTCGGCGCCGTATCCGTGACCTTCATGGATGCCGAAGACCAGCCGATTTTCGAGCCTGAACTCAATACCACCCCGCTGTGGGCACACACCCACCTGCTGGCCCTGTTCGAAGCCGACACCGACGCCGATCTGGCACTGGCGCACCTGCGCCTGCTGACCGACGCCGAACTGCCCGAGCACACCGCCGAAGTCATCGAAGACCAGGACTGGGAGCGCAGCTGGATGGATAACTTCCAGCCAATGCGCTTCGGCCAGCGCCTGTGGATCGTCCCGAGCTGGCACGCTGCTCCAGAGCCTGACGCCGTGAACCTGCTGCTCGATCCGGGCCTGGCATTCGGCACCGGCACCCACCCGACCACAGCCCTGTGCCTGGAATGGCTGGACGGCCAGGACCTCAAAGGCTGCAACGTGCTGGATTTCGGCTGTGGCTCGGGCATCCTGGCGATCGCTGCACTGTTGCTGGGCGCCGAGCAGGCAGTGGGCACCGATATCGACGTTCAGGCACTTG
Source organism: Pseudomonas sp. FG43 (assembly GCF_057809175.1). NCBI lineage: Bacteria > Pseudomonadati > Pseudomonadota > Gammaproteobacteria > Pseudomonadales > Pseudomonadaceae > Pseudomonas > Pseudomonas sp. FG43. The sequence goes on along the minus strand of NZ_JBMDJL010000022.1, from coordinate 45,264 downwards.
AAGCCTCTCGTGACAATGCCGGACGCAACAACATCGCAGCCGAGCGCTTCCCGCTATACCTGCCTGAAGACATGCCCCAGCAACAGGCCGACGTGCTGGTCGCCAATATCCTGGCCGGCCCGCTGGTATCGCTGGCCCCGCAACTGGCAACACTGGTCAAGACCGGCGGTCGTCTGGCACTGTCCGGAATTCTTGCAGAACAAGGTGAGGAAGTAGCCGCAGCCTATGCTGCTACATTCGATCTGGACCCTATCGCCAACCGTGATGGCTGGGTACGCATCACAGGTCGTCGCCGTTAACAGCCGCCTGAACCGGACAGCAGCATGACCGACAGCTTCGTCACCCAGTGCCCCCACTGCCAAACCAGTTTCAGAGTCAGCCACGCCCAACTGAGCGTGGCCCGCGGCGTGGTGCGCTGCGGAGCCTGTCTGCAGGTTTTCAATGCCGCCCGGCAACTGCTGGAGCAGCGCTCGACCGACGAACCCGAGATCACGCAACCGCCCGCACAGGAAATCTCCGCCCCGCAAGTCACCGAACAAGCGCCTCCCGCGCCGATCGTCGAGCCCGAACCGACTCCGGCACCTCAGGAAGTCATCCCGGAAGATGACGATCCCTGGAAGGTCAGCGAGTTCGACCTGGACAATCTGGACCTCGACGAAGAACTCGCCCGGCTTGAACAGCGGGAAATCCAGCTGCCCGACACCTTCGGCAAGGCAAACACCCGCAACGGCGATGCATTGCTGACGGCCCAGCGGGACAATGCGGAAGCCGAAGAAAGCACATGGGTCGGCAGCCTGCGCAATGACGATGTCAGCCACCTGCCGGAAATACAGGCCGAAGTTGTCACCGCCACAGAGCCGACTGCGGAGCCCGAACCCGACTCAAGCCCCGAACCCGAGCAGCCTGCCGGCCGTGAACGGACCGAGCCGTCATTGTCACTGGGCGACGTCGATCTGGACGATGACCAGCCGGCACTCAGCTCCCGCAAGCAGCCAACCAGTGAAAGCACTGAGCGCTGGTCGGCACGGGATGAAGAGGAAGACGATCACGACGACGAACACGAGCCATCGATCGCCCCTCGCGGCAAACGCACGCGAAACGAACCGGCGGTGCGCGATCAGGCACTTCTGGACCTGACCGATGACCCGCTGCAACTGGACTGGCAACGCCCCAAGCCACGCTGGGGACGCCGCCTGTTCTGGGGCCTGCTGGTTCTGCTCGCCCTGGCAGGGCTGGCGGGCCAGTACATCTGGTATCACTTCGACCATCTGGCCAGACAGGACCAGTACCGCCCCTGGTTCCAGCAGATCTGCCCGAAAATTGACTGCAAGGTGCCATCGAAGGTCGACATTGCACTGCTCAAGAGCAGCAATCTGGTGGTGCGCAGCCATCCGGAGTTCCAGGGCGCACTGGTAGTGGACGCAATCATCTACAACCGCGCATCATTCTCACAGCCGTTTCCGCTTCTTGAGCTAAGATTTGCCGATACCAGCGGTCAGCTCATTGCCAGTCGTCGGTTCAAACCGGGCGAATACTTGAGCGGCGAAATGGCTGGCAAGGAAGAGATGCCACCCCAGACACCGATCCATATTGCGCTGGATATCCTCGATCCTGGCGCCAAAGCCGTGAATTACAGTCTGAACTTCCGCTCACCGGAATGAGCCCGGCCTCACCCTGCCCGCCGATGCTCTCAGGTGCCTGAAAGCACGTCTGCGCGGGCCATGAAGCATAAATAGCGAAGTTTTCATGACATTTCGCCCAAAAAGCGAACCGTTAGCGATAAGAAAATAACTGTTCAGATTTTATCCAATTCAGCCTTTATCCAGTCATCGAGAGCGGGTATCATGCCAACCCTTTTTCAAACTCTCGGTTCAGTCTCAAGGTTGCGCAAGCAACTGAAGACGGGGCTGTTGCAGACCGTGTGGAACGGTTTTTTACACGGCCTGCGGATGATCCGGCCCCACGATAGGTAAAGCTATGTCGGCGGTACGCATCGGTCCGTATACGTTACAGAATGGCTTGATTCTCGCCCCGATGGCGGGCGTCACCGACCAGCCTTTCCGGCAACTGTGCAGAGAACTCGGCGCAGGCCTGGTGGTATCGGAAATGGTCACCAGTGACATGAGCCTGTGGAACAGTCGCAAATCGCGTCTGCGCATGATCCACGAAGGTGATCCCGAGCCCCGCTCGGTCCAGATCGCCGGCGGTGATCCGCAGATGCTCGCGCAGGCAGCGCGGGCCAATGTCGAACTGGGTGCCCAGATCATCGACATCAACATGGGCTGCCCGGCCAAGAAGGTCTGTAACAAGGCCGCAGGCTCGGCGCTTCTGAAAGATGAAAAGCTGGTGAGTGAGATTCTGCAGGCCGTAGTGGCTGCAGTCGATGTACCGGTGACCCTGAAGATCCGCACCGGCTGGGACCGCGACAACAAGAACGGCCTTACGGTCGCCAGAATCGCCGAACAGTCAGGAATACAGGCGCTGGCGGTTCACGGTCGGACCCGTGCAGACCTTTACACCGGCGAAGCCGAGTACGACACCATTGCCGAAATCAAGCAGGCGATGTCGATTCCGGTATTCGCCAATGGCGACATCGATTCACCCGAAAAAGCCCGGTACGTGCTACAGGCCACCGGAGCGGACGGGTTACTGATTGGAAGGGCCGCCCAGGGGCGACCATGGATTTTTCGTGAAATAGATCACTACCTGCGTACTGGCGAAAAACTGCCAGCGCTGCCGGTCAGTGAAGTGGAACGTATTCTGCTTGAACATCTGACAGCCCTCCACGCCTTCTATGGGGACGTGATGGGCGTGCGTATTGCACGCAAGCATGTCGGTTGGTATCTCGCAACCTTGCCGGGCGCCAGGGAATTTCGCGCCCATTTCAATCGTTTGGAAGATACGGAAGCACAGTGCGCCAACGTCCGGGAGTTCTTGAGCCAAGGCTACAAGGGCCCGGATAACCAGAATAAAGAAGAGGTGGCCGCATGACGATGATGACCGAGACTTTAGTGAGTGGAACAACACCCGTGAGCGACAACGTCAATTTGAAACAGCACCTCAACACGCCGAGCGAAGAGGGTCAGACCCTGCGCGGCAGTGTCGAGAAGGCGCTGCACAATTATTTCGCCCACCTCGAAGGCGCTTCCGTCACTGACGTGTACAACCTGGTGTTGTCGGAAGTCGAGGCTCCGCTTCTCGAAAGCGTGATGAACTACGTCAAGGGCAACCAGACGAAGGCTTCCGAACTGCTGGGCCTCAATCGCGGCACGCTGCGCAAGAAACTCAAGCAGTACGACCTGCTTTAAGCATTATTCAATACAGAAAAGGCGACCCGCCTTGCACAGCGGTCGCCTTTTTTTGCTGACTTCCTTTGCTTTTGATGGAAATTGAAATGACCGACCAGACTACCCGCCTGCCGATCCGCCGCGCTTTGATCAGCGTTTCCGACAAGACAGGAATCCTCGAATTCGCACGCGAGCTTGAAGCGCTGGGCGTCGAGATTCTTTCGACTGGCGGTACTTTCAAGCTGCTGCAGGACAACGGTGTTGCAGCCGTGGAAGTGGCCGATTACACCGGTTTCGCCGAGATGATGGATGGCCGGGTCAAAACTCTGCACCCCAAGATCCACGGCGGCATCCTGGGTCGTCGCGGTATCGACGATGCAATCATGAACGAGCATGGCATCAAGCCGATCGATCTGGTCGCGGTCAACCTCTATCCGTTTGAAGCCACGGTTTCCAAGCCGGGCTGCGACCTGCCGACCGCCATCGAGAACATCGATATCGGCGGCCCGACCATGGTTCGTTCCGCTGCGAAGAACCACAAGGACGTCGCCATCGTGGTCAATGCCAGCGACTACGCCCAGGTCCTGGAAAACCTCAAGGCCGGCGGCCTGACCTACGCTCAGCGTTTCGACCTGATGCTCAAGGCTTTCGAGCACACTGCTGCCTACGACGGCATGATCGCCAACTACCTGGGCAGCGTCGACCAGAGCGCCGAAACCCTCAGCACCGAAGGCCGCAGCCAGTTCCCGCGTACCTTCAACACCCAGTTCATCAAGGCGCAGGAAATGCGCTACGGCGAGAACCCGCACCAGAGCGCGGCGTTCTACGTTGAGGCCAGACCTGCCGAAGTCGGCATCGCGACCGCTACCCAGTTGCAAGGCAAGGAACTGTCGTTCAACAACGTGGCCGACACCGATGCCGCCCTGGAATGCGTCAAGAGCTTCGTCAAGCCAGCCTGCGTGATCGTCAAGCACGCCAACCCGTGCGGCGTCGCCGTCAGCCCGGACGACGAAGGCGGCATTCGCAAGGCCTATGACCTGGCCTACGCCACCGACGCCGAATCCGCTTTTGGCGGCATCATTGCCTTCAACCGCGAGCTGGACGCCGACACCGCCAAGGCCATCGTTGACCGTCAGTTCGTTGAAGTCATCATCGCACCAAGCGTCAGCGCCGAAGCTGCTGCCATCGTTGCGGCCAAAGCCAACGTTCGCCTGCTGACCACCGGCCAATGGGCTGCCGAACGTGGCGCTGCCTGGGATTACAAGCGCGTCAATGGCGGCCTGCTGGTACAAAGCCGCGACATCGGCATGATCACTTCTGCCGACCTCAAGATCGTCACCCAGCGCGCACCGACCGAACACGAAGTACACGACCTGATCTTCGCCTGGAAAGTCGCCAAGTACGTCAAGTCCAACGCCATCGTCTACGCCAAGAATCGCCAGACCATCGGCGTCGGCGCAGGCCAGATGAGCCGCGTGAACTCCGCACGCATCGCCGCCATCAAGGCTGAGCACGCTGGCTTGCAGGTTCAGGGCGCGGTCATGGCTTCCGACGCATTCTTCCCGTTCCGCGACGGCATCGACAATGCCGCCAAGGCAGGCATCACTGCCGTCATCCAGCCAGGTGGCTCGATGCGCGACAGCGAAGTGATTGCGGCAGCAGACGAAGCGGGCATTGCGATGGTATTTACCGGCATGCGCCATTTCAGACACTGATTGCAGTTTTGAGCCTCAAGCTGCAAGCGACAAGAAAGAGCGGATTGCGCCGTTCTTTCTTGATGCGGCAGTTCAATTTTTCAAAGCCATAAGCTGTAGTTCGAGAGCTGCGCGATCAGCCTTCACTTGCAGCTTGTAGCTTTTCTCCGAAGGAGACTTTCACTTATGAACGTATTGATTATCGGCAGCGGCGGTCGTGAACACGCTCTGGCCTGGAAAGTGGCTCAGGACCCGCGGGTCGAGAAGGTTTTCGTCGCGCCGGGCAACGCCGGTACGGCCATCGAAGCCAAGTGCGAGAACGTCGCCATCGACGTACTGGCTCTTGAGCAACTGGCCGACTTTGCCGAGAAGAACGTGTCCCTGACCATCGTTGGTCCGGAAGTCCCGCTGGTTGCAGGCGTCGTGGATCTGTTCCGCAGCCGTGGCCTGGACTGCTTTGGCCCGACTGCCGGTGCCGCTCAGCTCGAAGGCTCCAAGGCGTTCACCAAAGACTTCCTGGCTCGCCACAAGATCCCGACTGCCGACTACCAGAACTTCACAGAGATCGAGCCTGCCCTGGCTTATCTGCGTGAGAAAGGCGCCCCTATCGTCATCAAGGCCGACGGTCTGGCAGCCGGTAAAGGCGTGATCGTTGCAATGACGCTGACCGAAGCAGAAGACGCCGTTCGCGACATGCTGGCAGGCAATGCCTTTGGCGAAGCCGGTTCGCGAGTTGTGATCGAAGAATTCCTCGATGGCGAAGAAGCCAGCTTCATTGTGATGGTCGATGGCAAGAATGTTCTGCCAATGGCCACCAGCCAGGACCACAAACGTGTCGGCGACGGCGACAGCGGTCCGAACACCGGCGGCATGGGTGCTTACTCCCCTGCTCCTGTGGTTACTGCCGAAGTTCACCAGCGCGTCATGGATCTGGTCATCTGGCCAACTGTTCGCGGCATGGCAGAAGAAGGCAACGTTTATACCGGTTTCCTCTATGCTGGTCTGATGATCGACAAGGCTGGCAACCCGAAAGTCATCGAGTTCAACTGCCGCTTTGGCGACCCGGAAACCCAACCTGTCATGCTGCGCCTGCAATCGAGCCTGGTGCTGCTGGTCGAGGCCGCTTTGGCCCAGGCACTGGACAAGGTTGAAGCACAGTGGGACCCTCGTCCAAGCCTGGGTATCGTTCTGGCTGCCGGTGGCTACCCTGGCGATTACGCCAAAGGCGCGGCGATTGAAGGTCTGGATGCAGCGGCACAACTGCCAGGCAAGGTATTCCATGCAGGCACGGCACTGAAAGATGAGCGTGTCGTCACAAGCGGTGGTCGCGTATTGTGTGCAACCGCACTGGGCGACAGCGTCGGTAACGCACAGGAAAACGCCTACGCCCTGGCTGCGAAGATTGATTGGGAAGGTTGCTTCTACCGCAAGGACATTGGCTATCGCGCCATTGCCCGTGAGCGTGGTGAGAGTCAGGAATAAGTCTGCCGGACCAGCCCCTGACAAGGGGGCTGGTCGGTTGCTCCGGTACTGCGCACTGTTATCAGGCATTCACTCAGGAAGGGATATCAACGTGCGCTGGCTCAGGATTGCCATAGTTTCAACAGCCGGATTACTGTCCTTGCTCTTCATGCTTACGGCCAAGGCCGAGCATGGCGCAGGCTGGTCGACGCTGCTCGACGAACAGGCAAGCCTGCAACTGAACGATATCCGCTCGGCCCGCTACCAGAACCAGTTCAGCCCCATCGACCTTGAACGGGTCACTGCCGCAGACCGCAACAGCGCGCTATGGCTTCACTATCGGGTCCCTCCTACCCGGCACGAACAACTGATACGCATCTTCGCGCCAGACCTGGCCAGCGGAGACCTGTACATCATCGAAGGCGAAAAGCTGGTCGATCACCTGCGCACAGGCAACGATGTGCCCAAGCAGGACCAGCGACTGCCCTCCAACGATTTTCTGCTACCCGTCCCGCAAAGCGACGTCCCGCTGGACTTGTATCTGCGACTCGTCTCGACCCAGAAACTGCGCCCCAGCATCACGCTGCAACCGGCGATAGCCAGCGCGGCAGATGAGCGCGAACCCTTTCTGTTCGGCCTGTTGTTCGGCGCGCTGATCATGCTGATCACCCAGAACCTCACGCGCTACTGGCATACCAAATCGCGCAGCAACCTGTGGCTGGCAGCCTGTGAAACCCTGCTCGCGCTGAGTGCGTTCCTGCTGCTCAACCTGCTCGACATGGCCAAGACCTGGCATATCGCGCAAACTCCGGGCGCTCACATTGCGCTGTTGCTCGCCGCCGTGGCGGGGCTGTTTTATACCTATTGCTTCTTTGTGCATCGGGGCATCAAGCCACTCGACCGGCTGATGCAGATCGACGCCGTACTCATGGGCACGGGTGTGCTGCTGGTACTGCTCTTCGACAGCCTGCCGCTCAACGTCATGACTTTCCTGCTGGTTTCCCTGACCACGCTGAGCATCCTGACGGTATCGATCTGGCACTGGCAGAAAGGCTACCGGCCGGCGCGCCTGTTCGTGGTTTCGATGATCATCTTCAACCTCGGCTATCTGGTCATCGTTCCGGGCCTGCTGTGGCTGAGCCTGATCCCGCCGCAGTGGCTGATCCTCGCCCTGCTGGGGGTTTTCTGTATCTGCGGCCTGCTGATGGGCATCGCCCTGAACGAGCGTTCGCGCAGCATTACCGAGGACAAGTTCAGCCTCAGCCGCGACCAGGCTGCCAGCACGGCAGAGGTCAATGCCAAAGCCGAGTTCCTGGCCAAGATCAGCCACGAAATACGCACCCCGATGAACGGCGTGCTCGGCATGACCGAGCTGCTGCTGGACACGCCACTGTCGGTCAAGCAGCGCGACTATGTGGAAACCATCCACAGTGCAGGCAACGAACTGCTGACACTCATCAACGAGATTCTCGACATCACCAAGCTGGAATCGGGGCAGATCGAACTCGACGATGTGCAGTTCGATATCAGCGCTCTGGTCGAAGACTGCCTGAATATCTTCCGCGCCAAGGCCGAGCAGCAGAATGTCGAGCTGATCAGCATGATTCACCCTCAGGTTCCGCGCGTCATCAGTGGTGACCCGACACGTCTGCGCCAGACGCTGATGAGCCTGCTGGAAAACGCCCTGAAGAAAACCGAAGAGGGCGAGATCCTGCTGGCAGTCGCTCTTGACTCCAAACCCGGCAAACATCGCGTGCGTATTTCTGTGCAGGACAGCGGCATGCCCCTGTCTACCGAGGAACGCGATGCCTTGATGCACACCGAACTGCACAGCAAGCACTTCCTGACCAGCAACAAGCTCGGCGGCCATCTGGGCCTGGTGATCGCACGCCGGCTGACGGAATTGATGGATGGCGAATTCGGCATCCAGAACGGCAACCCTCAGGGCACCACGCTCTGGCTGAGCCTGCCACTGGACTCCAAACTGCTGGAGCAGCCGACTACCGATCTGGACGGCCCGCTCAAGGATGCCCGTGTGCTGGTCGTCGACGACAACGATACCTGCCGCAAGGTACTGGTGCAGCAATGCAGTGCGTGGGGCCTGAACGTCAGTGCCGTACCGTCCGGCAAGGAAGCCCTGGCGCTGCTGCGCACCAAGGCGCATCTGCGCGACTATTTCGACGTGGTGCTGCTAGACCAGAACATGCCCGGCATGAGCGGCATGCAACTGGCTGCCAAGATCAAGGAAGACCCGAGCCTCAATCACGATATCCTGCTGATCATGCTCACCGGCATCAGTAATGCACCCAGCAAGATCATCGCCCGCAATGCCGGTATCAAGCGTATCCTGGCCAAGCCGGTAGCCGGTTACACGCTCAAGACCACACTGGCGGACGAACTGACCCAGTTGAACAAAGGTGTCGTGCCTCTCCCGGCGCAGCCTTCCTTGAACACTCCGGTCAGCGTGCCCGGCGACTTCCGTATCCTGGTGGCCGAAGACAACAGCATCTCCACCAAGGTCATCCGCGGCATGCTCGGAAAGCTCAATCTGCACCCCGATACTGCCAGCAACGGCGAAGAAGCCCTGCGTGCCATGAAAGCCCAGCGCTATGATCTGGTCCTGATGGATTGTGAAATGCCGATCCTCGATGGTTTCTCGGCGACCGAACAACTGCGAGCCTGGGAAGTGGGCAACCAGCGCGTACGGACCCCGGTCGTGGCCCTTACGGCGCACATCCTGGCCGAACACAAGGACCGCGCCCGTCAGGCAGGCATGGACGGGCACATGGCAAAACCCATCGAGCTTTCACAGCTGAGGGAACTGATCGAATACTGGGTCGCGCAGCGTGAAGCAACACGCAACCTGACGTCGAACGGCAGCCTTTACCAGCAGAACTGATGAGTCGAAACAAAGCCGCCTGATAGACTTGCCTGCCTCTCCCCACTTGCTGCCGTGAGCCAAGATCATGCTCCATGTGCTGTTCAGCGTTTATTTGAAGATGCTGGTGCTCTATAGCCCGTTCTTCGTTCTTTCCTGCTTCATCAGCCTGACACGCGGCCACTCGCGCAAGGAACAACGGCGCCTGGCGTGGAAGGTCGCACTGGCGACACTGATTTCCAGCGTGCTGCTCTATCTGTTCGGGCGAGTGATCTTCGATGTATTCGGCATCACTGTGGATGCCTTCCGGATTGGCGCTGGCAGCGTGCTGTTCATTTCGGCACTGGGCATGGCGCAAGGCAAATCAGCGGTCCAGACCGATAACATCCAGCAGGATGTCACCATCGTTCCCTTGACCATACCGATCACCGTCGGCCCCGGCACCATCGGTGCGCTGCTGGTCATGGGCGTCAGCCAGCCTCATTGGGACGACAAGCTCACCGCCATTCTGAGTATTGCCCTGGCCAGTTTCAGCGTTGGAGTCGTTCTGTATCTGTCTGATCGAATCGAACGCATCCTCGGTGACCAGGGCCTGCAGATTGTCAGCCGCCTGATGGGGTTGTTCGTCTGTGCTCTGGCAGCGCAGATCATTTTTACCGGTGTCAGAGGGTATCTGGTTCCCTGAGACCTCAGAGCGGAATGCGCTTGATACGCTCCGCTCCCCTGCCCTGTAATTCCTTTCGCACACGGTCGCGGTTCAAAGCGTATTGAGCGCTGTCGAAGACGAAGCCGCCGCCCTTGAGCAACAGCCTCATTTCATAATTGAGCGGCCACATGGGAATCCTGGATATCCATGAGTACCAGGGTTTTGGCTTGGTAAGGCTGATCATTTGCAGCCCACAGATCACGATATGAATCTGCCCGGACTCTCGTTTCTCGCAAGGCACTATCTGAAAGCTTTCGGAGCGCCCCACACTGAACCAACTGCTGAAAAAGTCTTTTGCATGCTCGCTGTTGAACATGAGCTGAAGCGAAGATTTCGCCAGTTCAGCAAGCCGGGGAGAAGTGATACGGGCCACAAGCAACGCGGCCTGACGCTGGAAATCCTTGGGTTTATTGAAGACCGCGGACTTTTGATCAATCACCGATGTGCGTGAAAGCCCGCACGTCACCAGCTTCTGCTGGTACGCATTGATCCAGCCCTCCCAGTTTCTCTTGCGGTCATAAGCCTCGAAAGCACACAGCTCGGCCAGCAAGAGGCAGTCCTGAATATCCGCACGCTCCTGCGCATCAATGCCGGGCAGGAAAGAAACCAGGTTATTGGCCATCAACAGAGAGTTTGAATTCATCACTCGCCCTCCCCCAGATCGACAATCAACTGATCACGTCTTTCACCCAGCCTGGCGACCAGATCCTTCCTGAAATAACCGAAGCCGTGTTCATCCAGCTCGGCCGAAACAGTTGCGATCTCCAGATTCTTCAAGCTGTCCGGTCGGGCGAACAATTGCGAAAGCGGCATTTCACCTGCGAGTGGCGTGCTTTGGAACGAAAGAATGATCAGGTTGAGCACCGGCTCGACATCGACAAACCCCAGTTGCAGGGTTATGGAGCAATCCTGCCTGTCGGGCGAGGCCAACTCTGCCGTCGACCCGGGAAGCCTCGGGGCCGGCAGACAGCGGGTCGTCTGTTCAATAAACAAAGCCTTGGCGGCAATCTCTTCGGTGCCACTTACAAAGTGCTTCAGGGTGCGCTCTGCCTGCTCGATGAACGGCAAAGGCACTCGACTGGCCAGCTTTTCCCTGGTGTAGTCCCACAGTGAACCTGTGTACTCCAGGGGCGCATCCTGCACCTCGCGGTAGGTGATATTGCAGCGAAACCGGGTCAGAGCACTGAGATAGGTCTGACGCCATTCGACAGGCTCGGCAAACTTCTCATGCCTGGCCGAGGCGGCCAACTGGCTATACAGGCTACAGTCCAGCACATCCGACTTGAATGAAGAGGATACGCAGCTGGAAAAAAAGAACAGGCTGCCTGCGTTGATATAACGCTGTTGCATTCCCTTGCACATAAGATTCCCTCATTACGCTCATCGAAAAAAAGCCGCGGCGAACCGCGGCTCAACACCTCGTCAAATCTCGAACTCAGCCAGTGCAGATCGGGCATTTGCCGTCAGCTTCGCCTCGACCTCACCCTTGACCCGCGCATAATGCTGAAGGTTCAGGACCAGATTGTTCTCGGCACGCTTGATGCGAACAGAAGCATTGTTCCATTCCCAGAACAGCACGTTGGTTATGTCCTGAGAGGTAACGAAGTTCACGGCCCCCATCGCCATGACCACTTCACCATCACTGGACTCGGCTGCGGACGCGATAGTGAACTTGGCACTTTTATGGGTTTTGCTTGAGTTCTCGAACAACCGCAGAGGCTTGTCACTGGCTTGCAGTGCCTTCACGGTGTCCTTCGCGACCTTGAGCAGCAATACAGAAGTCGGGCCTGGCACTGCCATGGCAACGATGGCCGATTCCAGAATCTTGAGCGCTTCCTGTTCCATGGTAAACGGGTATTGCTGCTTCGATAGTCCGAAAGCTCTTTGGACTGGGAGAACCAGCCGCAGTAACCCAGCACCTTGGTGAAGGTTTCGTACCACTGCACGGCATTCTCATTGCTGTCCCGGTACTTCTTGTTGGCGGCCAGCGAAGCGAGCAGAACGCTGTCCTTGATAATCTGTTTGTTCTCTTTGGACATGCCGGAAACGATAGAGACTACGGTATCTCCGGCCACCAGAGCACCGGGATTCTTCTCATCCACTTCCATAAGGCCGAGAGACTTCCTCTTGTTATCGACATGTTCCTGGTGATCACAGTCACCCAGGTCACAGTTAGCGATTTCGATCTTGCTTTTTTCAACTTCATCAAACATTTCAAGTTCCTTTTTTAAGTTGGGTTCATCCTTGAAGGACAACTCAAAGCTACTCCATGCATTCGGGTTTCTCCATACCGTGCAAAAGCCGCCGACTGCAAAAAGTAGGACCTCGACAGGCATATAGAGAAATAACAAATAAATACCGCACACCCCACAAGTACAAGATAAGTAAAGGAGCAGAACGGGCGTTGTTTTAAAAATCCTATTCAGGCCCTTCACCATCAAAGAACCTGGATGACATCAGAGCAACCCAAATACCCAGCACATCAATGGATATTTCTTACAGTCTCTGCTGTAAGCAAATAATTCAGATGTCTATCTGACGGATATTGAGGTTACCGACAGCTTTCAATCTGGCGCGGATACGCTCCCTTTGCGAAGCAAAAACGGTCCTGTTGAACGCATAGACACCACCCCCCAGGCGCACGACCATCTCGCGATTGATCCACGAGTCGCCGCCGCGACTATCCGAGGTAATGGTCGAGCTGGCATGCAGACCGCACAGCAGGAGATGTACTTCCCCGGCAACCTCTTCGCAGGGCACGATCTGAAAATTACCGACCGATCCCGAACCCGACCCGTACTGAAAGAAATGCCGCGCATACTGATTGAGCCGCGCCGCCTTGAATGAGCGCCGGGTGAGTTCCAGCAGGTTGTCGACACGCACTGAACCGGTGATATCGAAACTGATGCTATCCAGCTCTTCAGCACCGGTAATGACCATCGGCTCCTTGACGATCTGACTTTTCAGTTTGCACCCTGAACGGACCAGGGTACTGCGGTAATAGTTGAGCCAACTGGTCCAGAACTCGTTTGGCCGGTAACTCTGGGTCGCAAAGAACTCGGCATACAGCAGCATATCCGCAATATCTTCACGGGCCTGTCTTGAAACAGTCGAAGAGAAAGACACGATAGTATTGCCCGCTATCAGGGCATTGAAGTCTTGACTTGCCATTATCTACATCCTTATAGAAACAAGGATATGAAACTAGCCAAGCTGACGCAGCTGCACAACACAGAAAACGGCTAAAAGTACAAGATTACAACAACAATAAACAACGACCCGCAGGGATTAAAGAGACTTCTTACTTTATCGTCGTGAATGAACTCGCTCCTATAGCCTGCCGGAGCGAATTCATTCACAAACAACATCAACTACCCGGTTTTACCGGATACCAGCGTGGCGTATACACCCATCGCTCGCCATTGGGGCGGGCAAAGGTGCAGGTGGTCGAAGAACCGATGAGCACCATGGTGCGCATATCCACCTGCTCAGGCGTCAGCTCACCCAGGGTAATGACACGCAGGGTCTGCCCCGGACGACCGATATCACGCCCCAGCGTCACGGGCGTTTCAGGGTTACGGTGCTGGCGCACGATTTCCAGCGCCCGTCCCAGTTGCCAAGGGCGAGAGCGCGAGATCGGGTTGTAGAAAGCCAACGCAAGGTCAGCCTGAGATGCCAGGTCCAGACGCTTTTCGATCACATCCCAAGGCTTGAGGTTGTCCGACAGCGACATGACACAGAAGTCATGCCCCAAGGGCGCGCCAGCCTGGGCAGCCGTCGCCAGGGAAGCAGAGACGCCCGGCAGGATTTCCAGCTCAACGGCATGCCATTGAGGGTCACTGGATTCATGCAATGCCTCAAGCACGGCCGAGGCCATGGCAAACACACCCGGATCACCGGACGACACCACCACCACCGAGCGACCTTGCGCCGCCAGTTCAAACGCATGGCGAGCACGCATCATTTCTTCGCGGTTGTCGGTGCAATGCAGCACCTGATCGGCACGGAATGGCCCGGCCATACGCACATAGGTTTCATAACCCAGCACGTCGTTGGCACGTGCCAGTTCGGCCTTGACCGCAGGCACCATGAATTCGGCAGCGCCAGGCCCCAGACCAATGACCGCAAGCCGTCCGCGTCCACGGCCGATCTGCTGAACATCCAGTGGCTGGCGGGCAACGGCAATCGCAATGCCCTCGCCCACACTGATTGGCGGCAGCAGCTGCGGTACCGCATGCCGGGCCATCTCGCTGGCGGCTTCGCTTTTGACAAAACGCACTGGCACACCCAAACCGGCTGCGGCCTGATGCAAATCAGCATCGGCCATCTGAGCATCTCCGGCCAGCAGGCAGGCCAGGGATTGCACGGCGACTCTGGCTTCGTGCAAGGCAGCCCGCACGTTGTCAGCCAGTTCCGGGCCTGTTTCACTGACCGCAACCAGCACGCTGCGCGGGTAAATCAGCAATTCGTTGCTTGAGGGTTCACGCTCGGCACAACCCACATGAATCGCCAGATCCGCGTGGGGATCTTCCGGCAGTTGCGCCTGGGCCAGCCACGGTGCCGCGCCTTCGATGCGTACGTGCTCGCCGGAGAGCAGATCGGAAACAAAGCGCTTGCCCAGCTCCAGATCGCCCAAGGCATAACCATTGGGCGGGTTGAGCAGGCAGGTGCCGAAACGCAGCTCACCACTGGTGGTGATAGCCGGTGCAACGCCAAGGCCAGCGGCTATTTCACGAGCCATGACATTCACCCCGCCCAGCCCGCCCAGCAGCGGCACGACTGCGCTGCCGTCTTCGGCCACGGCCAGCACGGCAGGTTCGACCCCCTTTTCCAGCAGCAGTGGTGCCAGAGTCCGAATCACGATCCCGGCCGCGCACAGGGCAATGATCGGCGTGTTCTGTTGATAAAGCTGGCGCAGAGTCGTGCCAAATTCGCTGTAAGTGCTATCCGCTCCCTGCACACGCTCGGCCAGACCATGAATCAGTGCATCCGGGTATAGCTGCTGAATCCGTCGCGCGGTAGCCAGGCTGCCATTGCCCAGAATCACAATGGCTGGAATGTTCTGGACCATCAGCCTTGCCACCTTTCGCCGGGAACGATAATCAGCGAGAAATAAGGCGACGACATGGGGTCGACCTGATCCAGCGGCACGATTTTCTGGTTGGCCATGGTGGCACGCTCAACGTACAGCGCACGCCCGGCCATACCAAGTTCTGCCAGCACATCACGCACTTTGGGAAAGTTGCGACCCAGCTTCATGATGACTGCCGCATCGGCGTCAGCCAGCTTGCGTTTGAGCTCGTCGTGCGGCAGCACGCCGGACAACACCGACAGGCTCTGATTGCGATACACCAGTGGCGCACCCAGCACGGACGCACCGCCCAGCATCGAGCACACACCCGGAATCACCTGAGCTTCATAACGCTCGGCCAGACGGTCATGCAGGTACATGTAGGAGCCGTAGAAAAACGGGTCGCCTTCACAGATCACCGCCACATCGCGACCGGCATCCAGATGCGCCGCCACATCCAGACTGGCTTCGTCATAGAAGTCACTGATGACCTGCTCGTAGGACAGCGGCGCAGGTAGCGCTTCGGTGGTCACCGGGTACACCAGCGGCATCAGCGTCTGGGCTTCCTGCAAGTGACCTTCGATGATGCCGAACGCATTGCCTTTCTTGCCCTTGGCCACGAAGTAGGCCACCACAGGCGATTCGCGCAACAGACGCAGCGCCTTGACGGTAATCAGTTCCGGGTCGCCGGGGCCGACGCCCAGGCCAATCAATCGACCACGAGCCTGCATCATTCGATCTCCGTCGCCAGTGCGTTGACCGCCGCAACGGCCATGGCGCTGCCGCCACGACGGCCTTGCATGATGACGAAAGGCACGCCACGGCTGTCGGCGGCCAGCATGGCCTTGGATTCGGCAGCACCGACGAAGCCCACCGGAAAACCGAGGATCAACGCCGGTTTCGGAGCACCTGCATCAAGCATCTCCAAGAGATAGAACAGCGCGGTCGGAGCATTGCCGATCACCACGACGCTACCTTCCAGGTGCGGACGCCACAGCTCCAGCGCCACGGCGGAACGGGTATTGCCCAGCTCACGGGCCATTTGCGGAACGCCTTCGTCATGCAAGGTGCAGATGATCTGATTGTTGGCCGGCAGCCGCGAACGGGTGATGCCTTCGGACACCATCCGCGCATCGCAGAGGATCGGCGCGCCCGCCGCCAGTGCATGACGCCCGGCAGTTCCGGCACCCGGCGAGAAGCGCAGGTCTTCAATGACCTCGACCATGCCGCAGGCGTGGATGACACGCACAGCCAGCTTTTCCAGATCGGCCGGGATCGTATCCAGACGCGCTTCGGCGCGAATGATCGAGAAGGAGTTGCGATAAATCTCCTGACCATCGCGGATGTAATCAATCATGCAGAACTGCTCCGTGAGTTGGCCGCCAACTGCGCGCCAACTGCTTCAATAGTGAGGTCACGCGCACGCAGCACGCCGAAACCGGGGTGTGCTGCGTCGCGAAAATAGAGGTCGTAATGACCCGGCGAAACCGCCAGCAAAGTCACAGGCGCAACATGCGCAGCAGCGCAGGAGCGGCCACAACCAGTCAGGTGCGCGACTTCATTGCGGGGCAACTGCCCGGCCAGCAGCAACGCATCGGCCTTGGTATCGGCAAGCCCTTTGCCGCAGCCTGCCGAACCGGTACAAGCCACGATGCGCGACAGTGGCTGTTCGCTCGAACAGATCAGGCCTGCCGCCTGCAATGCAGCCGCCACCTCCTGTGCTCGCTCGCCGGGCACATTGGGCAGCAACAGGCTTTGCCAGGGCGTAAAGCGCAGGGTTGCGTCGCCCTTTTCGCTGGCCAGTCGGGCGACAGTGCTCAGCAGCGCGGGATCCAGACGCCCAAGGGGCACGACACCACCCACTGACACCATCCCCGGCTGCGCCTGTGGATAAATGCCGACATGATGGCTATCGCCGTTCGTCGGACGCTGCCATTCGATTATTTTTTGATCAACCCGCAGCGCAACGCTCAAGCGCTCAGACAACTGGCGCAGAATTTCCGCAACCGGCACTTCAGCCAGCAAATGCCGCATGCGAGTGTGTTCGGCGCGGGCCAGATCGAGAAACAGTTCCAGCAACGCGATAACCAACTCATGCCCACTCGCCAGAGGCACCGCCGCCAGCGGTCGATCATGGGCCGGGCAACCCGCCAGTCCGAAGGCCAGTAGCACTTCACCGTCCACAGCCAGCGCCGAAAGCCACAGGTCATGAGGATGTTCCAGCATGACCAGCGCCTCGCCACCATCCAGCGAGAGGGCAAACTTGGCCGACAGCTCATGAAAGCGTGAGTGCGTTTCCAGAGAATTCAGAATCTGCGCCGCCAGCGGCCGGGTATCGAACAGCATGTGCGGGTCCAGGCCGGCGGTCGGGCTGAGCATCAGGTTGCGCACATCGTCGCTGTCAGGATTGGCCGGACCAAGCCCCGCAGCCATCAGCGACTGGATCAACCCGTCATGATCGGCGCCGATCCCGCGAATCTGAAGGTTGGACCGGTTGGTCGCCTCGATCACGCCCTGAGCATAAGTACTCGCAGCCTGCGCCACCGCCAACGCCTGAGCGGCACTGACCACGCCACCGGCCAGCTTGATCCGGCAGATTCCGCCGTCCAGAGCCGGGACGATACGCAGCAACCCCGGACAGGCCGAGGGGCGAATGGTTATGGAGGACTTGCGAGCGTACTTCGGCTCGTTCAATGAATCACCCGATCTGGACTTTCTGGACCCTGGTTGCCGCTTCAATAGGCACATGTGCCTATCGGGCGCGGTATTATGCCTGCTTTGTCCGCCAGCATGAAAAGACGCTCTGTCGGAAGTTTGGATCGAGGGATGTACATGTCGCCGTGGCTGACAGTCGTGGGAATCGGGGAAGACGGTTACAAAGGCCTGGGCAAGAATGCCCGGCATGCGCTGCTGCACGCCGATCAGGTGTTCGGCAGCCCGCGCCAGCTCGCCTTGCTGCCGCGTTGCATTCGTGCAGAGCGCAGGAACTGGCCCCGCCCGTTTTCCCTGAACCCGGTGCTGGAACAGCGCGGGGCCGAAGTCTGTGTACTGGCCAGCGGTGATCCGATGCTGTTTGGTGTCGGCGCCAGCCTTGCCCGCGTGGTCGACATCGAAGAGATGCGCATCGTATCGGCCCCGTCCTCTTATTCCCTTGCTGCGGCACGTCTGGGTTGGCCGTTGCAGGAAGTCGTCACGCTTTCGGTAGTTGCCCGTCCGTTGGCCGCCCTGAACTCACAATTTCACCATGGTGTGCGCCTGCTGGTGCTGAGCAACGATGGCAGCAGCCCGGCGGCCATTGCCGGGTTGTTGCGCGAGCGAGGATTCGGCCCGAGCCAGATGACCGTACTTGAACATCTGGGCGGCGAGGCCGAGCGGCGTATCGACGGGCAGGCCAGTGAATGGGGCAACCCGGAAACAGCGGCGCTGAATCTGGTGGCCATCGACTGTCGCGCAGACATCGACGCCCCACGTCTGAGCACCCTGGCGGGCTTGCCGGACTCGGCGTTCGAGCATGACGGCCAGCTTACCAAACGCGATGTACGGGCAATCACGCTGGCGCGCCTGGCCCCGGTGCCCGGCGAACTGCTCTGGGACGTAGGTGCGGGCTGTGGCTCCATCGGCATCGAATGGATGCGCGCCCATCCCACCTGCCGCACCCTGGCCATTGAGGCAGATGAAGGTCGTCAGCATCTGATCGAATTCAACCGCGATGCTCTGGGCGTGCCGGGCCTGCAACTGGTGCGCGGCAGTGCGCCCGAAGCACTGAACGGCCTTGAAACACCCGATGCCATCTTCATCGGCGGCGGCGTTACCCGCCCCGGCGTGCTGGAGGCCTGCTGGAAGCAACTTCGCTCCGGTGGCCGGCTGGTCGCCAATGCCGTGACCCTGCAAAGCGAAGTCACCCTGATGGCCTGGCGCGAACAGCATGGCGGCGAGCTGACACGCATCCATGTCGCCCATGCCAAACCTCTGGGGGAGTTCGACACCTGGCGTCAGGCGCTGCCCATTACCCTGCTGGATGTGGTCAAGCCCTGATGCGTGAAGAAACCGCCGAACAGCCCGCCCCTCTACGCAGTGGCCTGACCACCGGCAGTTGCGCCACGGCGACCAGTCTGGCGGCGGCTCGCCTGTTACTCGGCGGGCAGGTCAACGATGCGGTGCAGATCGTATTGCCCAAGGGCAAACAGGTGCAGATGCGTCTGGAGTTCTGCCGTCTTGTCGAAGATGGCGCGGAGGCCGCAACCATCAAGGACGCCGGGGACGACCCCGACGTGACCCATGGCGCACTGGTATTTGCCCGTGTACGGCTTGATGCCGAGCCTGGCGTGCGCTTTGTCGCCGGCTCGGGAGTGGGCACGGTGACACGCCCCGGTCTGGTCTTGAATGTCGGCGAACCCGCCATCAATCCGGTGCCACGTCGCATGATGACCGAGCATTTGCTGGGGCTGGCGCAAGAGATGAGCTATGCGGGCGGTTTCGAGGTGACGGTGGGCGTCGAAGGCGGTGAAGCGCTTGCGCTGAAAACAATGAACCCGCGCCTGGGCATTCTCGGCGGGCTGTCGATTCTGGGAACCAGCGGCATCGTCCGGCCATTCTCCTGCGCGGCTTACATCGCTTCCATCCATCAGGGTATCGATGTTGCCAAGACCAATGGCTACCTGCATATCGCCGCCTGCACCGGCAACGCCAGCGAGGACACGATGCGCAGGGTCTACGGGATCCCGGACATCGCCCTGATCGAAATGGGCGACTTCGTAGGCGCGGTGCTCAAGCATCTGCGCAAGGTGCCTGTGGATAAACTGAGCATCTGCGGCGGCTTCGGCAAGATCAGCAAACTGGCTGCCGGTCATATGGACCTGCACAGCCGTCATTCCAGCATCGACCTGCCGCAACTGGCGCAATGGGCAGCGGATGCAGGGGCCGATGAAAGGTTGCAGCAGCAGATTCGCGACGCCAATACCAGCCAGCAAGCACTGGCCATGAGCGCGGCGGCGGGTGTGCCTCTGGGCGATACGGTCTGCCAGCACGCTCTGGACTTCGCCCGCAGTGTGGTCCCCGCGCAGGTTCAGGTAGAGGTTTTCGCCATTGATCGTCAGGGCGGTATTGTCGGAAAAGCCGGAGTGACTGCATGAAACGCATATTGCTGCTGGGTGGCGTGACCGAAGCACTGGCCATCGCCCGAACCCTGGGGCCGGAGCACATCTACAGTCTGGCCGGTGTTGGCCGCGTGCCGACGGACCTGACCTGCCAGCTCAAGGTTGGCGGTTATGGCGGCGCTGAAGGCATGGCGCAATTCATACGTGAACAGGGTGTCGACCTGTTGCTGGATGCCACCCATCCCTATGCAGCACAGATCAGCCGCAATGCTGCCGTCGCGGCGGAGCTGGCCGGGATCGAGTGCTGGGCACTGCGTCGTCCGGCGTGGCAGCCAGGCCCAGGTGATGACTGGCGCGAAGTGGCTGACTGGTCAGAACTGATTACGGCCCTGGCCACATTCAAGCGTCCGCTGTTTACTCTGGGCCGCGAGCCCTTGCAGCACCTGCACGAAATTCCTGAGCACCAGTTCTGGACCCTCCGCGCCCTGGACCCATACCCCGGCAACGAACGCTGCGAAGTGATCGGCGCACGCGGACCTTTCCACCTTGAAGAAGAACGCGCCCTGTTCGAGCGCCGACAGATCGATGTCCTGATCAGCAAGAACAGCGGCAGCAGCTCCACCGAACCCAAACTGGAAGTCGCCCGGGAGCGTGGGTTGCCGGTGCTGGTGTTGAAACGGCCTGTGTTGCCAGAGGTGGATCGGGTGCTGAGTAGCGTCGAAGAAGTACTTAATGCCCTCAAGCAGGAACGGACTCATTAGCGAGACGGCATTGAAGGCGCTGCAATTTCTTTGAATCAGCGGGTCCCTCCCGCTTCATGACATGTATAAGTATTCGTTTCCGCTCATCGCCCCAACCACCTCACATCAGAAAAAACAACCGTACAACTAATACCCCTGAGTATCAGCACTAGAATTTTCCAGGAGTTCACCACGTAAAAGGAATTACACATGAACAACGAGAATATCATGGCGGGTTACTTTAGAACCTGGCGCGATAAAGCCACAGACCCTGTCGTCAATAAAACCGCCATGAACGAACTTCCTGAGAACCTCGATATCGTCCTGGTCTTTCCTGTGGAGACACCGCCTGAAAACCCTTACTGGCAGGCGCTGAAGGATGTCTACGTCCCGCACCTGCACAACAATGGCACTAAAGTGGTCTTGACCCAGGGCATTCAAGGGCTTCTCGACAACGTCAACTACCCTGACAATCCCGCCGGGCATCAGAAGTACGTCGACTTCATAATGGATACGTATATAAACGCCTACCAACTTGACGGGTTCGATATAGACTTCGAGCGAACGCTAACCCCTGCTGAACATCTCAAAACCGTCAATATCTGCACCTTATTCTCCAGGTATCTTGGCCCGCTGTCCGGCACAGGCAAACTTCTCATTATTGATACCAATAGAACGGGTACAGATCCTCTTTTCAGGGCAACCGCTACAATGATCGACTATCTGTTCTTACAGGCTTATGGAAGAGACCTGAGCCAGATGGACCCTGTATATGACAGTTTCAAGGACTTCCTGCCGGCTAGAAAGTTTGTTCCGGGCTTTTCCTTTTATGAAGAGCGCGGCCCGAGATGGGACGATATCAGTGAAGACCGCAACAGCGGGCGGGCTTATGACTATGCTGACTGGCAACCCAGTGACGGCGGGCGCAAGGGCGGGTTGTTCAGTTACGCTATCGACAGGGATATCCCGATACGCACCGATGAGATTATCGCCGCCGATTACTACGCCACCCGGAAACTGACCGAACGGATGAACCCCTGAGTATCCATCCGCCGTCATCGAGTCCTGTCGCAGCCAAGGCCCCTCTCACTGAGGCATGCAAGCATTGAGAGGCATCTGGCCGCGACACCCGGCCACACGTCTCCCTTTTTACTTATCGCCCCCGTTCAGGCTAAATGGCGGAGTTGACTGGACCCTTCGATAAAACGGAAACCGTAATGTCCCAACGTCGGACAACATCGGTCTGGATTGCCTGCTTTGCGGTGCTGTTCAGCCTGCTGGCCATGCCGCTGTCACCGAGCGCACCGCGCGTTCAGGGTGAGCAGTTGTTGTGGGGCAGTTTCTGTAGTGGCAGTGGCACACGTCTGGTGGCGATTTCCCTGGGCGATACTGCAAAAAGCATCCCTGACCATGAAGAACACGCCAGCATGCAGCATTGTGCATGCTGCTCAGGTTCGATCGTGGTCGTCATCCCTTCAGGCTTCACCCATGGCCCGCAGACGCGACCTGGGCCGGATTACTTCCCGCCAGCCATATTCCTGACCCACACCTCGCCCCGCCAGCAATGGCCAAGCGCTAATCCCCGAGCCTCTCCGCCAGCCTGACATTCACTGCGCACGTGTCTTGAAGCACCTGAATGAATTGACCGGAGAATCACCCATGTTCAAGAAAGCCCTCATGCTGGCTGCATTGTTGCTGCCTGCCTGTTTTGCCAATGCCCACGAATACAAAGGCGGCCAGTTGCTGATCGGCCACCCGTGGTCCATGGAGCTGCCACCGAATGCGCCGACCGTCGCGGCATATTTCACCATCGAGAACAAAGGCAGCAGTGCCGACCGCCTGCTCAGCGTCAAGACCCCGATCGCAGCCCAGGCACAGTTGCATGAGCACGTGCAGGCCGACGGTCTGATGAAAATGCGCCAGGTTCCGTCAGTCGAGGTTCCAGCCGGTGCCAAGGTCAGCTTTGCGCCCATGGCGTATCACGTCATGCTGCTGGATATCAAAGACCGGTCTATGCTCACCCTCGGTCAGCGTTTCCCAATGACGCTGCACTTCGAGAAAGCTGGTGATGTCGACGTACAAGTCGTGATCCAGAAGCAGGAACCAGAACACAAGCATTGAGTGACTGCCTGACTTGAGCGCCATGCGCACTGATCGCGTCCGCTCATCCACGCCTCGTAAAGTCCGGGGCACGTGGCTGAGTCTGTTCGCCATGTTGATGATCTTTATCGGCCCACTGGTTTCCCAGTCGATGCCGATGGAGCATCACGCCGGTATGTCCATGTCGATGCCAGCCTCCATGGATATGGAGACGCACCACGCCCACCACGGCAGTGAGCATCCCAAGCCTGTCGATACGGGCATGGACGATCACGCGCTGTGGGCCAAATGTGGCTACTGCACCTTGCTGTTCAGTTGCCCCGCTCTGCCTCAAGTACTGACACTGATAGCTGCCACACCTCCCAAACCCTCCGACTTCTTTGTCGCCATCACCCGGCAAAGCCATGCGCGACAGAGCGCCTTCCTGCATGCCCGCAGCCGGGCGCCGCCCTCTTCAGCCCTGTCCTGACACCATAACGAGCGCAGCCCGGAAGGCCGCTCGAACCTGACTGATTTGCCGCAAACCTGTCCCAGAGATGGGCTTGCAATGATCCGCCATTCAGTCCTGTACTTTTTTACCGTGAGCACGCTTTCCATGTCACAGCGTAAAGTCTCTTTCTATAACCTGGCCTGGCGCTGGCACTTCTATGCCGGGCTGTTCGTCGCTCCGTTCATGATCCTGCTGTCGCTGACCGGGATCATTTACCTGTTCAAGCCACAGCTGGACAACCTGATGTACAGCGACCTGCTGACCGTCAAACCCGCTCATCACCAGATCAGCGCCGACGAGTTGCAGCAGCGGGTACTGAGCCGTTATCCCCAGGCGGCAATCAGCAAATACTTCCCGCCCGTCAGCACCGAAGGCAGCGCGCAGTTTGTGGTGCGCGAGCAGGGCCACGAGCTGAATGTGTTTATCGACCCTTATCGCGGCGAAATCCTGGGAACCCAGGATGCCAAAAACAACCTGCAAGCCATCGCCCGCGCTCTGCATGGCGAACTGATGATCGGCACCGTGGGTGACCGGCTGATCGAACTGGCCGCTGGCTGGGGCATCATGCTGGTGGTGTCCGGTCTTTATCTGTGGTGGCCGCGCGGGACCAATGCCGCCGGGGTGCTGTGGCCGCGTCTGAGCAGTCGCGGGCGAGTGCTGTGGCGCGACCTGCATGCGGTCACCGGTTTCTGGGGATCACTGATTCTGTTGTTCATGCTGCTCAGCGGCATGACCTGGACCGGCTTCTGGGGCAAGCAGTACGCCGAGTTGTGGAACACCTTCCCGGCTGCGATGTGGACTGACGTGCCCAAATCCACGCAACTGGCGGGCGAACTCAATACCGCCAGCGTACAGACCGTGCCCTGGGCACTGGAAAACACGCCGATGCCGCAGTCCACAGGCGAGCATGCCGAACACATGCACCATCACGGCATGTCTGCCGGCCCAGCGGCACCGAAAGTCACGTTACAGCAAGTCGTCGATATCGCCACCGAACAGGGCGTCGAGCCCGGCTACAGTATTACCGCACCCAAGACCGCCGAAGGGGTCTTCACGGTGGCGGTGTTCGCGGACGATCCGCGCAATGACGCGACCCTGCATATCGATCAGTACAGCGGCAAAATTCTGGCTGACGTGGGCTGGAAGGATTACAGCCTGGTTTCCAGGGCCACCGAGATGAGCGTGATGCTCCATGAAGGCAAGTTCTTCGGCTGGATCAACCAGATGCTGATCTTTGTGGCCTGCCTGATGATCCTGCTCGGATCGGTAAGCGGGCTGGTGATCTGGTGGAAGCGCCGCCCTACGGGAGGCCTTGGTGTGCCGCCCTTGCGCCATGATTTACCCCGCTGGAAAACCGCAATCGTGATCATGTTCGGGCTTGCTGTAGCGTTTCCGCTGGTAGGCGTTTCCCTGCTGGCGGTATGGGCGTTCGATCGGATAGTTTTTTCACGCTTTGCTAAATCGTCGGCGGCAGCTTAAATTGCAGCTACGAAGCCTGAAACCGGCGGGCGGTTTTGTGATGAATTCCTCACCCGACCGGTTCGGGCCTCGTCAGATCTTCTGAAAAAGCCGCGAAAGCGGCTTTTTCATTTCTCCCGGGCACGTCGCGCACCAACAACGAACAAAAATCCAGCGACGCACCACGATCAGCGCCACTTCAGTGCGCGAACCTCGCCAGCGACTCCTCTAGAACGGATATGCACTCCATTTGCCCGGCTGGGCACAGCCTTTGCTTAGGACCCCTGAGGCAATTCTTTCGCCCTACCAAAAAAAGCCAACCGAACGGAGCCCGTCCAATGAAGCGTCGCAGCCTGATCAAAGCTTTCACCCTGACCGCATCAATCGCCGCAATGGGTATGACCTGGACAGTTCAGGCAGCCGAAACGATCAAGGTCGGTATTCTGCATTCGCTTTCCGGGACCATGGCCATCTCCGAGACTTCGCTCAAGGACATGGCGCTGATGACCATTGACGAAATCAATGCCAAGGGTGGCGTGAACGGCAAGATGCTGGAAGCTGTAGTCGTGGACCCGGCCTCCAACTGGCCGCTGTTCGCGGAAAAGGGCCGTCAGTTGCTGACTCAGGACAAGGTCGCTGTGGTGTTCGGTTGCTGGACGTCGGTATCGCGCAAATCGGTACTGCCGGTATTTGAAGAACTCAATGGCCTGCTGTTCTACCCCGTGCAGTACGAAGGCGAAGAAATGTCGCCAAACGTGTTCTACACCGGTGCAGCGCCTAACCAGCAGGCCATTCCTGCGGTCGAGTACCTGATGAGCGAAGACGGCGGCTCGGCCAAGCGCTTCTTCCTGCTGGGCACCGACTACGTTTACCCGCGCACCACCAACAAGATTCTGCGCTCGTTCCTGCACTCCAAAGGCGTGAAGGACAGCGATATCGAAGAGGTTTACACCCCGTTCGGCCACGCCGATTACCAGACCATCGTGGCGAACATCAAGAAGTTCTCGGCAGGCGGCAAGACCGCTGTGATTTCTACCGTGAACGGCGACTCCAACGTGCCGTTCTACAAGGAACTGGCCAACCAGGGCCTCAAGGCCACCGACGTGCCAGTGGTTGCGTTCTCGGTCGGCGAAGAAGAACTGCGCGGCATCGACACCAAGCCACTGGTCGGCCATCTGGCTGCCTGGAACTACTTCCAGTCCGTGGAAAACCCGGTCAACAAGAAGTTCGTCGCTGACTGGAAAGCCTACGCAACGAAGAAAAACCTGCCGGGCGCAGACAAGGCCGTGACCAACGACCCGATGGAAGCCACCTACGTCGGTATTCACATGTGGGCGCAGGCCGTCGAAAAAGCCAAGTCCACCGATGTCGACAAGGTTCGCGAAGCCATGGCTGGCCAGACCTTCGCCGCGCCGTCGGGCTTCACCCTGACCATGGACAAGACCAACCATCACCTGCACAAGCCGGTAATGATCGGTGAAGTCGAGGATAACGGTCAGTTCAACGTGGTCTGGCAGACCAAGGATCCGATCCGTGCACAGCCATGGAGCCCGTACATCCCTGGCAACGACAAGAAGCCGGATCATGCAGTGAAGAGTAATTAAGACCTAGCCAATACCTTCGCGAATGAATTCGCTTCTGACGGCGCAATTCATTCGCGAAATGCCTCACCGCCGACTCCCAGGCTACCGATATGCCCAAAACCCTGTACCGCCTCATTCTCACGCTCGCGTTCCTGCTGCCATTGGCAGTACACGCCAGTGATGCTGGCGATTTCGTTTCTGCCAGCTCTTCGCAACAGGCCGATCTGCTTGAAACCTGGGCAGCCAAACCTGTGCCTGAGCGCGTCGAATTGCTTGAAGCCTTGCGCGATGGCCGTGTTGCTGCGGACAGCAGCAAACGCGCCTACCTCGAAAACAATGAGCAATACGTGGCCGTGGATGCGCAGGCTCCTGCTGCCGCCGATGCTCCAACCCCGGATGAACCGCGCAAACTGCGCCTGAACAACCGGCTGCGTGGTCTGGTCGAGACCGCGCTGGCCAGTCACCAATTGCTGGCCGCCGATGCAAAACTGCGTCTGGCCGCCGCCCGGCAATTGCAAAAAAGCGCCCGCCCCGCTCAGATCGAACTGCTGACACAACGGGTCGCTGCCGAAACCGACTCCGGCGTGCATAGCGCATTGACGCTGGCGCTGGCCAACCTGCAACTGGTCGACAGCAGCCCTTCGGTGCGTCTGGCCGCCGTGCGTCTGCTGGGTGAAACCGGCGACCCGCTGGCCCGCACGCGGCTTGAGTCACTGCTGTCGCCGGGCGTGGAAACCGATGCAACGGTGCGCATTGCCGCTGAAACCAGCCTGGCGCAGGTCAAACGCAAGCTGATGATCGGCGAAGTATTGGGCCAGGCCTTCAGTGGTATGTCGCTGGGTTCGATTCTGCTGCTGGCCGCTCTCGGCCTGGCGATCACCTTCGGCCTGCTGGGCGTGATCAACATGGCCCACGGCGAAATGCTGATGCTGGGTGCCTATTCCACGTATGTGGTGCAGTTGATGTTCCAGCGCTATGCACCGGGCGCCATCGAGTACTACCCGCTGATTGCCTTGCCGGTGGCGTTTTTCGTCACGGCACTGATCGGCATGGCGCTGGAGCGCACCGTGATTCGCCACTTGTATGGCCGCCCGCTGGAAACCCTGCTCGCCACCTGGGGTATCAGCCTGATGCTGATCCAGGCGGTGCGTCTGGCTTTCGGCGCGCAGAACGTTGAAGTCGCCAACCCCGAATGGCTGTCGGGCGGCATTCAAGTGCTGCCCAATCTGGTGCTGCCTTACAACCGCATCGTCATCATCGCCTTCGCGCTTTTCGTGGTGGTACTGACCTGGCTGCTGCTGAACAAGACCCGCCTGGGCCTGAACGTGCGCGCCGTGACCCAGAACCGCAACATGGCCGCCTGCTGCGGCGTGCCCACCGGGCGTATCGACATGATGGCCTTCGGGCTGGGCTCGGGCATCGCCGGGCTGGGCGGAGTGGCCTTGAGTCAGATCGGTAACGTCGGCCCGGACCTGGGCCAGAGCTACATCATCGACTCGTTCCTGGTGGTGGTGCTCGGCGGTGTCGGTCAACTGGCGGGCAGCGTAATGGCCGCTTTCGGGCTGGGCATCGCCAACAAGATTCTTGAACCGCAAATCGGTGCCGTATTGGGCAAGATCCTGATCCTGGCGCTGATCATTCTGTTTATCCAGAAACGTCCGCAAGGCCTCTTCGCATTGAAAGGACGGGTGATCGACTGATGAATCAGCCATTGATAGTGACCGCCGCACAGAAAGTCGGGCCAAAAGGCACGCTGACCGTGGGCATTCTGGTTCTGGCCATATTGCTGGCCATGCCGCTGTTGTCGTTGCTGCCTGCCGATAACGGCCTGCAGGTTTCGGCCTACACCCTGACGCTGGTAGGCAAGATCCTGTGCTACGCCATCGTCGCCCTGGCGCTGGATCTGGTCTGGGGTTACGCCGGTCTGTTGTCGCTGGGCCACGGCCTGTTCTTCGCTCTCGGCGGCTACGCCATGGGCATGTACCTGATGCGTGAAGCAGCGGGCGATGGCTTGCCCGCCTTCATGACCTTTCTGTCATGGACCGAACTGCCCTGGTACTGGGCAGGCACCGACAATTTCCTCTGGGCCATGTGTCTGGTGGTGTTGGCGCCGGGCTTGCTGGCGCTGGTATTCGGTTTCTTCGCCTTCCGTTCACGGATCAAAGGCGTGTACTTCTCGATCATGACCCAGGCCCTGACCTTTGCCGGCATGCTGCTGTTCTTCCGCAACGAAACCGGTTTTGGCGGCAATAACGGCTTCACCAACTTCCGCAGCATTCTGGGTTTCAGCATCAGCTCCCAAGGCACCCGGGCCACGCTGTTTCTGCTGACGGTCCTGTTGCTGGTCGCAAGCCTGTATGTGGGCTGGCGCCTTGCCCAGAGCAAGTTCGGACGAGTGCTGACCGCACTGCGCGACGCAGAAAACCGCCTGATGTTCTGTGGCTACGATCCCCGTGGTTTCAAGCTGTTCGTCTGGGTCCTGAGCGCCGTACTCTGCGGTCTGGCCGGGGCCTTGTATGTGCCGCAAGTCGGCATCATCAACCCCAGCGAAATGTCACCGACCAACTCCATCGAAGCTGCCGTGTGGGTAGCGCTGGGTGGACGCGGCACACTGATCGGCCCGTTGCTGGGCGCAGGTCTGGTCAACGGCATGAAGAGCTGGTTCACCGTGGCCTTCCCTGAATACTGGCTGTTCTTTCTCGGCGCACTGTTCATCATCGTGACGCTGTATCTGCCCAAGGGCGTGATCGGCCTGCTGAAGAAAAGGAGCGAGTCATGAAAACCACATCGACACCCGCTTTCATGCTTGAACCGATTCTAGACCCCAATTCCGACGCCGGGACCAGCCGCGACGCCATCGGCCTGGGCCAGATAGCGGGCCAGGGGCTCAATACCCGGCACGGCACGATCCTGACCCTGGAAGACATCAGCGTCAGCTTCGACGGCTTCAAGGCCCTCAATGACCTGAATCTGTACATCGGTGTTGGCGAGTTGCGCTGCATCATCGGCCCCAACGGCGCAGGCAAGACCACGCTGATGGACGTGATTACCGGCAAGACACGCCCCAGCCACGGCAAAGCCTGGTTCGGTGAAACCCTGGACCTGACACACATGAGCGAAGTGCAGATCGCTCAGGCAGGGATCGGCCGCAAGTTTCAGAAGCCCACGGTATTTGAAGCCTTGAGCGTGTTCGAGAACCTGGAGCTGGCGCAGAAAACCGACAAGTCGGTCTGGGCCAGCCTGCGCGCACGCCTCACAGGCGAGCAAAAGGACCGGATCAATGACGTGCTGGAAACCATCCGCCTGAGCGCATCGATGCATCGCCCGGCAGGTTTGCTGTCCCACGGCCAGAAACAGTTTCTGGAGATCGGCATGCTGCTGGTTCAGGACCCGCAATTACTGCTGCTCGACGAACCCGTTGCCGGCATGACCGACGCCGAAACCGAATTCACGGCCGAGCTGTTCAAGAGCCTGGCAGGCAAGCATTCGCTGATGGTGGTGGAGCACGACATGGGCTTCGTCGGCTCGATTGCCGACCACGTGACCGTCCTGCACCAGGGCAGCGTTCTGGCTGAAGGGTCGCTGGAAGAAGTGCAGGCCGATGAACGAGTGATCGAAGTGTATTTGGGGCGCTGAAGCGCCCAGTTGCAAGCTGTGAGCTGCAAGCGACAAGAAAAAGCGCCCTGGCTTTTGATTTTTCTTGGGGCTTGTAGCTTTCCGCTTGATGACTGCTTTTCTGCTTTTGATTTTTCTTGCGGCTTTTAGCTTGCCGCTTTCAGCTCCGAGGAACAAACATGCTGAACGTTAGCAAACTCCATCAATACTACGGCGGCAGTCACATTCTTCGCGGTCTGTCCTTTGACGTGAAAGTCGGCGAAGTCACCTGTCTGCTGGGACGTAACGGTGTCGGCAAGACCACGTTGCTCAAGGTATTGATGGGGTTGTTGCCGTCCAAAGAGGGTTCAGTCGAGTGGGAAGGCAAGCCCATCACCGGATTCAAGCCGCACCAGCGGGTGCATGCCGGTATTGCCTATGTGCCTCAGGGCCGGGAGATTTTCGGGCGGCTGACGGTCGAGGAAAATCTGTTGATGGGCCTGTCGCGCTTCCCCGGCTCCGAAGCCAAGGAAGTTCCGGCCTTTATCTACGAACTGTTCCCGGTGCTGCTGCAAATGAAACATCGACGTGGCGGCGACCTGTCCGGTGGTCAACAACAGCAATTGGCAATCGGCCGGGCACTGGCGAGTCGTCCTCGCCTGTTGATCCTCGATGAACCCACCGAAGGCATTCAGCCATCGGTCATCAAGGAAATAGGCGCGGTCATCAAAAAGCTGGCCGAGCGTGGCGACATGGCTATTCTGCTGGTGGAGCAGTTCTACGATTTCGCGGCAGAGCTGGCCGACCAGTATCTGGTGATGTCCCGTGGCGAAATCGTCCAGCAAGGCCGTGGCGAGAATATGGAAGCCGAAGGCGTTCGTGGTCTTGTCACCATTTGAGACGCCAATCCGTTAAGGTGCATGACTCGACAAAGCAATGAAGACACCATGAATCTGCCTGCCCACACCGCCCTGTTCACCCCCAGCTGGCACGCCGAGCTGGAACTGGGTTATGGACGTTTCGACGACTGCACGCGGCCGATCCAGCGACGCCATAAAGGACCGCTGCGAGTACAGAAACATCTGTATGCCGAAGGTCCGCAAGTCTGCCAGCACATCATTGTTCACCCGCCTGGCGGGATTGCGGGCGGTGACCGGCTGGATATCTCGGCCACTGTCGGCCCCCAGGCCTGGGCGCAACTGACCAGCCCCGGCGCAGCCAAATGGTATCGCGCCGCGAGCCCGGCCTATCAGCAACTGGACCTGCGCATAGAACCCGGCGCGACGCTGGAGTGGCTGCCGCAGGAAACCATCGTGTTCAGCAAGGCCCAGGCCGAACTGACCACCCGTATCGAACTTCAGGGCGATGCCAGGCTGTGTTACTGGGACGTGGTGGCGCTGGGACGTCCGGCCAGTGGCGAGCGTTTCGAGCAGGGGCATTTTCAGTCTCATCTGGATATCCGTCGCGACGGCCAGTTGCTATGGCATGAGCGGCAGCGCATTGTCGGAGGCGACGGTTTGCTGGATTCGCCCATCGGCCTGGACGGCAGAACAGTATTCGCAACCCTGCTGATCACCGGAGAAATAAACAGTGATCTGCTCGAAACCTGCCGCTCGCTCTCGCTGCCCAATCCGGTACGCGGCGACCTGACTCAATTGCCGGGTCTGGTGGTTGCCCGCTGTCTGGCGGATGAAGCCCTGCATGCTCGGGCCTGGCTGATCGAACTATGGAAACTGCTGCGCCCGGCCTTGTTGGGCCGCGAGGCGGTCACCCCCAGAATATGGAACACATGATTTTGCGGTGGGGTTTGTTCGCGAATGAGCAGAGCGCCGCCCGATTCGCTTCCACACCAGAACTTTAAGAAACGGAATACACCATGGATCTGAGTCCACGCGAAAAAGACAAACTGCTGATTTTCACCGCTGGCCTGGTTGCCGAACGCCGTCTGGCTCGCGGAGTGAAGCTCAACTACCCGGAAGCCATGGCCTATATCTCCGCAGCCCTGCTGGAAGGTGCCCGTGACGGGCAGACTGTGGCTGAGCTGATGCATTACGGCACCACGCTGCTGAGCCGCGACCAAGTGATGGAAGGCATCCCGGAAATGATCCCCGAGATCCAGGTGGAAGCCACCTTCCCGGACGGCACCAAGCTGGTCACCGTGCATCAACCGATTGCCTGAGCCAAGAGACTTATGAACGACCTGATTCGCGATGCACTGCCAGCCGATCTGCCGGGCATTCTCGCCATCTACAACGACGCGGTGCTCAACACCACGGCGATATGGAACGAACAGCCCGTAGACCTGGCCAATCGTCAGGCCTGGTTCGAGGCGCGCCAGACACAGGCCTATCCGATCCTGATCGCTGTCGACGATGCGGGTGAAGTACTGGGCTACTCGTCATTCGGCGACTGGCGCCCTTTCGAGGGCTTTCGGCATACGGTCGAGCATTCGGTCTATATACGCGCCGATCAGCGCGGCAAGGGGCTGGGGCCAAAGTTGATGGCCGCGCTGATAGAACGCGCCCGCCTTTGCGACAAGCACATCATGGTGGCGGCCATCGAAAGCGGTAACGCGGCCTCCATCGCTCTGCATGAACGCCTGGGCTTCAAGACCACCGGGCAAATGCCTCAGGTCGGTACCAAGTTCGGGCGCTGGCTGGATCTGACTTTCATGCAACTGAATCTGTCGCCCGGCGCACAGGCACCGGCCTCCCAGGCTCCACAACCTCACTAGGGCATCCTCCATGAATCCTGCACAGTTACGTCGTGTAAACGCTGACAGCTTTGCGCACTACCGCCACGGGCTGGCCGAGCTGTTGCTCGATGCTGTACGCCACGGTGCTTCGGTAGGATTCATGGCCGACCTGGATACAGTGCAGGCCCTTGCCTGGTGCGATGGCCTGAAAACGGATATCTCCAGCGGCAACCTGCTGTTGTGGGTGGTGGTCCAGGAAGAACAGGTGCTGGCCAGCGCGCAATTGTCGCTGTGCCAGAAGCCCAACGGGCTCAATCGCGCTGAAGTGCAAAAACTCATGGTGCTGCAACAAGCCAGAGGTCGCGGCCTGGGCACACAGTTGATGGAGGCCGTCGAGCATGCCGCCGTCCAGCACAAGCGCGGCCTGTTGCATCTGGACACGGAGGCAGGCTCGCCTGCGGAAGCCTTCTACCGCGCCCTCGCCTACACCCGTGTCGGCGAACTGCCGGATTACTGCGCCACACCGGATGGCCGCTACATGCCAACCGCCATTTATTTCAAAACCTTGGGGCAACAGACATGATCCCTGGCCAATACCAGATTCAGCCCGGCGACATCGAACTCAACGCCGGACGCCGCACCATCAGCCTGACCGTCGCCAACAGTGGCGACCGCCCGATCCAGGTCGGCTCGCACTTTCATTTCTTCGAGACCAACGACGCCCTGACCTTCGACCGTGCCGCCAGCCGAGGCATGCGCCTGAACATCCCGGCCGGCACCGCCGTACGCTTCG
Source organism: Pseudomonas sp. FG43 (assembly GCF_057809175.1). Taxonomy (NCBI): domain Bacteria; kingdom Pseudomonadati; phylum Pseudomonadota; class Gammaproteobacteria; order Pseudomonadales; family Pseudomonadaceae; genus Pseudomonas; species Pseudomonas sp. FG43. The sequence goes on along the minus strand of NZ_JBMDJL010000022.1, from coordinate 11,618 downwards.
AGCCGGGCCAGGCCCGGGAAGTAGAACTGGTGGACCTGGCTGGATTGAGGCGGGTTTTCGGGTTTGCGGGTCGCGTTATGGGAGACCTGGATTGAAATAACGCTTTCACCCAGAAACGGATTCCATGTAGGAGCCAACTCGTTGGCGAAGAGGCCAGCACTAGCTGCAAGCTTCAAGCTGCAAGATAAAAGCAGTCCGGCATCGAACAACTTATAGCTCGCAGCTTGAAGCTTGCAGCTCCAACCCCGAGACCCGAAAGATGAAAATAAGCCGACAAGCCTACGCCGACATGTTCGGCCCCACCGTTGGCGACAAGGTTCGCCTGGCCGATACCGAGCTGTGGATCGAGGTCGAAAAGGACTTCACCACCTACGGTGAGGAAGTGAAATTCGGCGGTGGCAAGGTCATTCGTGACGGCATGGGCCAGGGCCAGTTGCTGGCCGCTGAAGTGGTGGACACGCTGATCACCAACGCCCTGATCATCGATCACTGGGGCATCGTCAAGGCTGACGTCGGGCTCAAGAATGGCCGCATCGCCGCCATCGGCAAGGCGGGCAACCCGGATATTCAGCCGGACGTGACCATTGCCGTGGGCGCGGCGACCGAGGTGATTGCCGGTGAAGGCATGATCCTGACCGCTGGCGGCGTCGATACGCACATTCACTTCATCTGCCCGCAGCAGATCGAAGAAGCGTTGATGAGTGGCGTGACCACCATGATCGGCGGCGGCACCGGCCCGGCCACCGGCACCAATGCCACCACCGTCACACCCGGCCCGTGGCATATGGCGCGCATGCTCCAGGCCGCCGACTCGTTCCCGATGAACATTGGCCTGACCGGCAAAGGCAACGTCAGCGTTCCCGGCCCGTTGATCGAACAGGTCAAGGCCGGGGCCATCGGCCTGAAGCTGCACGAAGACTGGGGCACCACGCCCGCAGCCATCGACAACTGCCTGAGCGTGGCCGACGAATACGATGTGCAGGTCGCGATTCACACCGACACGCTCAACGAATCAGGTTTCGTCGAAACCACACTGGGAGCGTTCAAGAACCGCACCATCCACACCTATCACACAGAAGGTGCCGGTGGCGGCCATGCGCCGGACATCATCAAGGCCTGCGGCTCGCCCAACGTCCTGCCAAGCTCCACCAACCCGACACGGCCGTTCACCCGCAACACCATCGACGAGCACCTGGACATGTTGATGGTCTGCCATCACCTGGACCCAAGCATTGCCGAAGACGTGGCCTTCGCCGAAAGCCGCATCCGCCGGGAAACCATTGCCGCCGAAGACATCCTTCACGACCTGGGTGCGTTCTCGATGCTCAGTTCCGACAGCCAGGCCATGGGCCGTGTCGGTGAAGTGATCATGCGCACCTGGCAGACCGCCGACAAGATGAAGAAACAGCGCGGCCCACTACCTGGGGATGGTCCAGGCAACGACAACTTCCGCGCCAAGCGCTACATCGCCAAATACACCATCAACCCGGCAATCACCCATGGCATCAGCCATGAAGTGGGCTCCATCGAAGTGGGCAAATGGGCGGATCTGGTGCTGTGGCGTCCGGCGTTCTTTGGCGTGAAACCGACGCTGATCCTCAAGGGCGGTGCCATCGCGGCCAGCCTGATGGGCGACGCCAACGCCTCTATTCCGACACCGCAACCCGTGCATTACCGCCCAATGTTTGCCAGCTATGGCAGCTCATTGCACGCCACCAGCCTGACCTTCATCAGCCAGGCAGCGTTCGACGCCGGCGTGCCAGAAGCCCTGGGCCTGAAGAAACAGATTGGTGTGGTCAAGGGTTGCCGCAGCGTTCAGAAGAAAGACCTGATTCACAACGACTACCTGCCCGACATCGATGTCGATCCACAAACCTATCAGGTCAAGGCCGACGGCGTATTGCTGTGGTGTGAACCGGCGGATGTGCTGCCGATGGCGCAGCGGTATTTCCTGTTCTGACCCGACGAGGGCCTTCCTGCGGGAAGGCCCTTTGGGTTTTCAGCCGCGCCGGGGTAGGCTATCGGAAGCCTATACTCGCCCTTTGCGATCAAGCCGGTCACTTTCAACATATTGAAGTGACTCTCAAAAAGTTGACTTAAGAGACAAATAACGTCAAACGGCTGTTTGTCGGACAAAGCAAAGACGATAATATGCCCGACACCTCCTCATTACCCCGAAGCAAGGTAACCGGCAATGCGCCTATCCGAATTCATCGTCGCTCATGTGGATCGCATCGTCGATGAATGGGAAGACTTCGCCAAGACCCTGACTCCTGCGGCTGACTCCATGAGCCGTGTCGAACTGCGCGACCATGCCAAGTCGATTCTGCTGGCCGCTGCACGGGACATGGATGCTGCCAGGAGCAAACAGGCCGCCAGAGTTCCGGGCACTGTACTGAACCTGGATGAAGCAGCCGCCAGCCATGGCGAGCTTCGGCATACCGTGGGCTTCGATCTGGTGCAGATGACTTCCGAGTTTCGCCATTTGCGCTCCAGCGTCACTCGCTTGTGGACCGAAAGCCTGGAGACACCGGCACAAGCCTCTTTTGAGGACATGATCAGCTTCAACGAAGTCATCGACGAAGCACTGGCCGAATCCACCGCTGCGTACGTCGAGCAGGTAACCCGCTCGCGGGATATGTTTCTGGCCATTCTCGGCCATGACCTGCGTGCGCCGTTACAGGCCGTGAGCATGTCTACAGACATGTTGATGCGCAAGACAGAGCAGAATGAAAAGACGCTCTCCTATATTTCCCAGATCAAAAGCAGCACTCGGCACATGGGCGCCATGGTCGGGGACCTGCTGGAATTCGTGCGCAGCCGACTCGGCGCCAGCCTGCCGGTGGAGCGCAAGCCCATGGACCTGGCCGCTGCATGCCGCGAAGCCATCGAAGAAGCCTGTGCCGGTCAGCCAGCCAGCACACCGACCCTGAAAGTGGCGGGCAATACCCGAGGCGAGTGGGACAGCGCCAGGATTGGCCAACTGCTACAGAACCTGATCGGCAATGCGTTGCAGCACGGCACCTCGAGCAACGAAGTCAGCGTCAAGGTCACTGGCTGGGAGGACAATGTGGAACTGATCGTCCACAACGATGGCGAGCCCATTGCGGAGGACGCCATCGGCACGATTTTCGACCCGATGGTACGCAGCGTGAACCCTGACGCCGAAACCCACAACCCATCGACCAGCCTTGGTCTGGGCTTGTTCATCGTCAAGGAAGTGGTCAATGCCCATGCCGGCAGCATTACGGTGACATCGACCATCGGCGATGGAACCACGTTTACCGTGGTCCTGCCGCGCACGGCTTGAACCTGCAGGTGGCCGGTCTGTCGACCACCTGACTCATGGCTCAATTACCCCACTGGCTCCGTGGATCAAAGGCAGACTTGTCAGCCAGCTTTTGCCAGAGGGTCTTGGTGGCATCATCGATCGTTCTGGGCATGACGATCTTGAGCTGAGCGTACAGGTCGCCACGCTCGCCTTTCTTGTCCAGCAAGCCATTGCCCTTGATACGCAGACGCTGACCGTTCTGGCTTTCCGGACGAATGGTCAGGTTGATCTTGCCGGTCAGGGTCGGCACAGCGACCTTGGCACCCAACGCAGCCTCCCATGGAGCCAGTGGCACGGTGATGATCAGGTCATGATTCTCGACCTCGAACATCGGATGCGGTGCCAGGCGGATGATCAGGTACAGATCGCCATTCTCGCCACCTGCAACACCCGGCGCGCCCTGGCCCTTGAGGCGGATACGCTCGCCATCCACGACCCCGGCAGGAATCTTCACGTTCAGGGTCTTGGTGACGTCAGCCATGCGTTGCCCGTTGGGGCTGTGCTGCGGAACCTTGAAACTGACCTGCTTGGACTCACCCGACAGGGTTTCTTCCAGGAAGATCGCCAGTTCCATTTCCACATCCTGCCCCTTGCGGCCCTGGTTACGGGTACGACCGCCCTGCTGCTGAGCCCGACCACCGAAGATCGAACTGAAGAACTCGGAGAAGTCCGTGATATCCCCACCAAAACCACCGCCGCCCGCACCCGCACGGCTCTGCCAGCCGGGTGGCGGCTGGAAAGGCCGCCCCTGACGCCCGTACTTGCGCAGCTCGTCATACTCGGCACGCTTGTCCGGGCTGCTCAGGACTTCATAAGCCTCGGACGCTTCCTTGAACTTGTCTTCCGCGCCGGCTTCTCTGCTGACGTCCGGATGATACTTGCGCGCAAGCTTGCGATAGGCCGCCTTGAGCGCCTTGTCGTCGACCGTCGGCTCAACACCGAGAATCTTGTAATAATCTTTGAAATCCATCTAACGATCACCCATCCCCAATATGCCCAGCCGCACCATACGTAACTATCTACCCTGTCATGGGGCGGTGCCTGGAAAACTCAAGTCGCAGAGTGTATCCGTAAACGGTCGCAATGGATGACAACGCCATAGCCTATTGATGGGCTGACGTGTGATCTCTCTCTATATTCGGGGTATACAACTGCCCGTCGATATCCAGATTTCGATAACGCGGCTCGACGAGCCTTACCTTACCCGCCCGGATCATATCGGCCAGCTCCTTGCCGGTATGAAACGAGCCATCCATTCTCCCGATCTCTTCCCACTGGCCGTCTGCATTGCGTTTGAAGATATACATCCACGCCTGAGTCGAAGCAAAAAACTGCACCACTTCGTTCTGACCGTCACCATCCAGATCGATAACCCACATAACGCATTGCAACTTATTGCAGTTGAGACTCCCCAGCTTGGGATTGGCGAATTGTTCATGACCATCCACTGGCTCGCCGATCCAGATCCGGTTCTGATCTGGTACAGGGATCGCCCTGTAGCGTTTCGTAGAGGTTTCCAATGCGTCATACATCCGCGTCTTGAGGACTTCACGGGCATTGGCGTCCATGTTCTGCGGGAGCTGGTCCAGGTCCGCCATCAGACGGTTAAATGCCCGCAGCCCCGGTTTACCCAAAGAGTTGCGCAGGGAATAGGCATCGAAAATGGCAGGCGATGTCGTTCCATCCATCAACCGTTGTATCTGATTACGAGCGCTCAACTCTTCCGGGTTCCACCAAGGCGTGTGAGTCGAAACCACCACTACGCACACCAGCAAGGCCAGCCAGGGATTGGTTGCTCGTAGATTGCCCAGCCAGTCAGCGCCTGATCTCAAGACCGCCCACAGCGCAGCCAGACTGTATAGAACGGCGATCACCACTGACAACAGACCGATGATGCGCGATGGAGACAGCCCGTATTGCTCGATACGCAGCCAGGTTGAATAAGCCGCCAACACTGCCAGCACCGGCAATAGCAGCAGGCTGGCGTTTATCATCCACTTGAGCCCCTGTGGATAAGCCTGTGGCTGGCTGCCATCCTGAAACACGCCGTTGACCAGAAACAGATTCGCAGCCACCAGAGACAGCAGGATCGTAGTGGCGCGGCCAGTCTCCCAGATTGACTGCAGCCCGGTAAACGGCAGTGCCAGAGAGAAAAACACCACGATCAACGCCGTCAGCGGTGCCAGAAAACGGCACAGACTCAGCAGAACACCCCGCAGCATGCTGATGACTTTGTCGTTCTCACGCCCTATGCGTATGCCCAAGGAGAACACCATGCACAGACTGACAATATTGAAGTTCCGGGTCTTGATCACCTCTTTGAGTGCGCCGATGCCAATCATCTGGAACAGACTCGCGCATAGCTGCAACAGTGACCAGAACAGTCCTGTCAGCAACAGAGCCAGCAGCAGGATGAGGCCACTGTTCCAGGCGTGCTGAAACAGCACCCGATAAGGCAGCCGTAGCCTCTCGCCTGATGGCCAGCTGAGGATGAAGGCCGAACAGATATAACCCACGATAAGTGAGCCAAAGATCCAGTGCTCGTCCCAGGATCTCAACGACCTGTGCATGGCCCATTCAGTAATGGCGGCCAGTATCAAAGCCAGCAACCCGGCCCCGATCCAGGCACCACGCTGCCTGAAATGGTTACCCAGCAATTGCAGGTTGACCCCGAAAACCAGAGCAGCCACGACAACAGAATTCCTTTCGAACTCCCAGGAGAACACCATCACGACGGCCTGCAAAAAGCCGACGGAAAGGTAAAACGGGAGGGTTCCCTTGAGTACGGGCATTCAACTTCCTTATTGAAAACGAGAGCCTGGGCCTCAACCACAAACCATGCAGAAACCAGAGGGCGGCGGGATCATGTCACGTAAAATGCTGTAACTCCATTCGCCTGACAGCACTACGCAATCACGATGCACTGACATACACTGCGCGGCCGTTTTTTGACTGGAACGTAAAAGACATGAATGACCAATCCCCGGCCCGTGCCTGCGGCATCGATTTCGGCACGTCCAACTCCACTGTCGGCTGGCAAAGACCAGGCGTGGAATCGTTGATTGCGCTGGAGGACGACAAGATCACTCTGCCGTCAGTGGTGTTCTTCAACATGGAAGAGCGCCGCCCGGTGTATGGCCGCCTGGCGCTGCACGAGTATCTGGAAGGCTACGAAGGCCGCCTGATGCGCTCGCTCAAGAGCCTGCTGGGTTCCAAGCTGATCAAACACGACACCAGCGTGCTGGGCACGGCCATGCCATTCAAGGATTTGCTGGGGCTGTTCATCGGCGAGCTGAAAAAGCGTGCAGAGCGCACCGCTGGCCGGGAGTTCGAGCAGGTTGTGCTGGGCCGTCCTGTGCATTTCGTCGATGACGACGCGCAAGCGGACCAGGAAGCCGAAGACACCCTGGCCGAAGTCGCTCGCAAGATCGGCTTCAAGGACGTGTCATTCCAGTACGAACCCATCGCCGCAGCCTTCGACTATGAGTCGAGCATCAATAGCGAAGAGCTGGTGCTGATCGTCGACATCGGCGGTGGTACTTCGGACTTCTCGTTGGTGCGCCTGTCACCGGAGCGACGTACCCACAACGACCGTCATGAAGACATCCTGGCCACGGGCGGCGTGCATATCGGCGGGACCGACTTCGACAAACAACTGAGCCTGCAAGGCGTGATGCCGCTGTTCGGTTATGGCAGCCGCATGAAAAGCGGTGCCTACATGCCTACCAGTCATCACATGAACCTGGCGACCTGGCACACCATCAACGCCGTGTACTCGCAGAAATCCCAGTTGGCGCTGGGCAGCATGCGCTACGACATCGAAGATACCGGTGGTATCGACCGCCTGTTCAAACTGATCGAGCAACGCGCCGGGCACTGGCTGGCAATGGAAGTGGAAGAAACCAAGATCCAGCTGACCAACGCCGAAAGCCGCCATGTGCCCATGGATCGTATCGAAAGCGGCCTGAGCGTGGATTTGAGCCGGGCAATGTTCGAGTCAGCCATCGATGCCCAGCTTGAGCGCGTGCGTGACAGCGTGAGCAAACTGTTGAGCGATGCAGGCGTGGGTGTCGAGCAAGTGAACACGGTGTTCTTCACCGGTGGTTCAAGCGGCATTCCGGCCCTGCGCAACAGCGTGTCTGCAATGCTGCCCAATGCCCGCCATGTGGAAGGCAATATCTTCGGCAGTATTGGTAGCGGCCTGGCGATCGAAGCGAAGAAAAGGTATGGGTAAAAAGTGAGCTGCAAGTTTTAAGCTTCAAGCTGCAAGAAAAAGCAGACGGTATACGCGCTGTGCTTTTACTTGCCGCTTAAAGCTTGCAGCTTGAAACTTCCCCTCCTACACCAACCCTTCCTTCTGCAACTCGCTCTTGAGATACGCATAGTAGATCGGCCCGGCCACCACGCCCGGCAGGCCGAAGGCTGCCTCGAAGAGAAGCATGGCCAGCAGCAGCTCCCACGACTTGGCATTGATCTGCCCGCCGACGATCCGCGCATTGAGGAAGTATTCGACCTTGTGGATCACGATCAGGTAGGTCAGCGCCGCGAAGGCCACCCAGATCGACACCGACATGCCGACGATGAAGATCAGGGTGTTGGACATCAGGTTACCCACTACCGGCAGCAGGCCGAGCAGGAAGGTCATGATGATCAGGGTCTTGGTCAATGGCAGGTGAATGCCCCACAACGGCAGGACAATCGCCAGGAATACCGACGTAAAGGCGGTGTTGAGCAGCGAGATCTTGATCTGGGCAAAGACGATATTGCGGAACGCACGGCTCAACAGGCTCAGCCGGTCGAACAGCGCAGCAGCCAGTGGCTTGCGGGTATGAACGTCCGAGATTCGCTGCAAGGCGATGATCGCGCCCAGCACCATGCCGATCAGCATGGTCACGAACATGTGGGCCGCGCCCTTGCCGATCATCTGCAACTCACCGATATGCTTTTGCAGCCATTGGCCCAGGGAAACCTGAAACTCGGCTGCACTGGCCGGCAGGTAGGCATCAATGAAAGGCGGTAACTGCCCACGGGCGCGGTCCACCAGAACCATGAACTTGTCCAGTGACGCGCCGGGATTCTCGGCCTCATGCAATACAAAACTGATGGCACCGGCGAAAATCAGCGTCAGCAGACTGACAATGATGGTCCCCAGCAAGGCCACGGCAAGCCATCGGGCACGCTCACCGGAAATCAGGCGTTGCAGCCTTGGGGTCAGCATGTTGACCAATTCGTAGACCAGCAGACCTGCCAACAGACTTGGCAAAAGCTTGAAAGGCAAAATCAGCAGCAAACCGCCAAAAACCAGAATCCAGCTGGCCAATAACACCTGACGCAAAGAAAACGTTGGCATAAAGCCTCAACGGGCGGCCCAAAGAAGACGGCAGTCTGCCAGCGTTCAGAGCCGAGGACCAGTGATCCGAAGGTCAGAACAGCAATAGCACGCGCCTCGGCTCAATAGCTGCGGTGCGAATCAGGCCCAAGCGCTTTATTTCCCGCACCTGGGCCAATATTCAGGCCAGTGAGCCCATCACCGGAAAATTATTTCTTCTTGAGACAATCACTCATGAAGCTCTTGCGAGCATCGCCCTTGAGAGCTTGAGTGGTAGCGGTCGCATTGCAGGTCTTCATTTTTTCCTGCTGGGTTTGCGCCGGAGCCGGTGCAGCCTTCAGGCATGTGCTCATGAATGCCTTACGTTCATCGCCCTTGAGCGACTTGGCAGTGGCATCCGCGTTACAGGAGGTCATCTTGTTCTGCTGCGCCGTGGCAGCAAAGCCTTGGGCGGATACCATCAGACTAACGAGCAACAAAGAAATACCGAGCGTCTTCATCAGGTCAACTCTCCAGAACGACCGTACCGATCAGCGCGGTCTCAAAAGAGTGTAGTCAAAGATGTTGCGATATATGTCGAGCCAAGACACCTTGTCAGGCGGATAATCACCTCTCGCTTTTTATCGGTTACCTCATGCAATACGCATTTCCTCTGCTGACCATCCTGATCTGGGCAGCCAATACCGTCATTACCAAGGCTGCATCGGAAGTGATCTTCCCCGCCGAGATCGGTTTCTATCGCTGGCTACTGGCAGGCCTCCTGTTCACGCCGTTCATGCTCAGACCGGTGTGGAAGAACCGGGCGCTCATCAAACCGGTGCTGGGCAAGATCGTCGTATTGGGCGTGCTGGGCATGGCGGTGTACCAGAGCCTGGCGTATTTCGCCGCCAGCATGACCACGGCCACCAACATGGGGATCATTCAATCCCTGGTGCCCATGATGGCGCTGGGGCTTTCAATTGCCTGCCTGGGTAATCGACTGACTTTCGGCGCCTTGTTCGGGGCCGTATTGTCTTTTGCCGGTGTAGTCGTGGTGGTGTCGGCCGGCAATCTGACCGGGCTCATCGAGCAGGGCATCAATCGTGGGGATGCGATGGTTCTGGTCGCGGCAGCAGCCTATGCCGTCTACAGCACCCTGCTGAAAAAGTGGCAGTTGTGCCTGCCGCCCTTGCAGTTGCTGTACCTGCAAATACTGATTGCGATCATTGTGCTGTTTCCGCTGTTCATTCTCTCGCCCCGGACAGGCCTGAACATGAGCAACATCCCCATGGTCCTGTATGCGGCCATTCCGACTTCTATGCTCGCGCCATGGTTGTGGATGACCGCCATCATGCGTCTGGGACCAAGCCGCACAACGCTGTTCTTCAACCTGATGCCCATTGCGACTGCCCTGATCGCGGCAGCCTTTCTGGGCGAGCAACTGGCGCTTTATCACCTGGCCGGTGGAGCATTGACCTTGTGCGGAGTCATCCTGGCAGAGCGCTGGAAAACCCCGATGCGGCAGACCGCTTAAAGCCCAGCGGCCTTGAGACGTGCCGCATGGTCAAGGAAGAGCTTTACGGGGTTCGCGCCCTTGCCCACAAGGCCAAAGGTCTGGTTGACGATATCGAAGTGATCGAGCGGGAAGTCATCGCCGATCACAGTCCCCAGATGCGAGCTGAAACGCCCGACCATGCCGTCGCACTGGCCTTTTTCCTTGACGAAGGTGCGGGCGAAAATACGACAGGTCACGTTGGTCCCGTCGATCAGGTTACGTCCTCGATTGGTAATCCCCGGCTTCAGAATCCCGGACCAGGAGTAATAGCGAACGCCATTGACCAGTTCCTCGCCTTGCCCACCCCAGGTTTGCGGCAACCCTTGAGGGTACTGCCTGTTAAACAGCGCAACCCCGGTCGTGGTCAGCGACTGGTGGGAAGCCGAGATATTCATCGGCAACTTGGGTCCGCGATACCCGGTCTCAAACGTCGTGATCGTCCAGGACAGCAAACCGATCACCGCATTGACGACACGCCCACCCGCACTGCCAACCGGAAAAGTACGCTCCAGATAATCCGCCAGCTCTGAGCCCTGATTGGGACCGGCCACTGACGTCACCGAGGCCACCAGTTCAGGACGTTTGGCGGCGACATAACGAACAGTCAACGCGCCCTGGCTATGGCCGATCAGGTTGACCTTGGCTGCGCCGGTTTCACGGACGGTCTTCTCAATGATCTTGAGCAGTTGCTCTCCCCGTATCTCGGTTGAGTTGACCCCGGAAACCATCACCGGAATCACCGTCGCCCCACCCCGCTCCAGTGCCTTGATGATGCCGAACCAATAGGGATAAACCAGCAAACGCACAAACCCCAAGAGACCGGGCACCAGCAATAACGGATATCGCGTAGCTTGTTCTTGCGCCATGTGTCCTCTCCGACGTTAGCCAATAGCTAGAACCTTAGCGGTGTTTGGCAGCAAGACAGATATATATGACAAACACGTGTACTGCCTTATTGCCATCCATTATCGAACTCTCACGCACCTTCCCCTCTCCAAAGCACATCGGGCCAAGACCGGCTCTGTCATGCGGAGAGACAATGATGTACAAGAAAATCCTGGCGGCTACCTGTGTATTGGGGACATTGGCGGGTTGCGGTACGGCAACCGTACAGAATCCGGTGGACTTCGTGACCTATCGCAACGAGCCACTGGTCAAGCAAGTCGAAAACGGCATGACTCGACAGCAAGTGCTGACCATCGGCGGCGAGCCTTCGTCCACAGTGGACCGCAAGGTCAGCCCAGGAACCTGCAATAACTACGTGATGACCAAAGATGGCCACAAACAGGTCTACCACGTCAGCTTCAACGGCGACGGCCGTGTTACCAACAAAGGCTTCATGACCTGCGAACAGCGCGAAGCGAACGAACGCGCCCTGTAAGGCTGATGCCGAACAGTTAAGGTCATAACTCACTTTGTGGGAG